>CALFIU010000087.1 GCA_937877455.1 uncultured Bacteroidales bacterium | reverse complement strand
CATTCAAATTCAAAAGTGGCGGTTTGGAAAAATACACCGACTTTTGGAAACGTTACAAACGTCCACCCAAAAACATGTATTGGAACTACATCATCAATCGTTTAGATTTGCTTGTTCCTCAAGACGTTAGAGAAAGAAAAGGTGCTTTTTTCACACCGCAGATTTGGGTGGAAAAATCCCAAGGTTACTTGGCAAACCTTTTGGGCGAAAACTGGCAGGAAGAATATTACATTTGGGATTGCTGCGCAGGGACGGGAAACCTCTTGAACGGTTTAACAAACGAGTATCATATTTTTGCCTCGACGCTTGACCATCAGGACGTTGAGGTAATGAAAGACAGGATGCGAAACGGCGCAAATCTGTTGGAAAATCATATTTTTCAGTTTGATTTTTTGAACGACGATTTCAATTCTGACAAAGTCCCAGAAGATTTGAAAAACATACTTTCAGACCCCGAGAAACGAAAAAAACTTGTCATCTACATCAATCCGCCTTACAAAGAGGCAACGACTGCCAAAACGGTTACGGGTACGGGCACGAACAAGAGCGGTGTAGCGATTATGTCCAAGACGTATCAAAAATACGGAAACAAATTCGGCAAAAAAGCTTTGATGGAATTGTTTGCGCAATTTTATGCAAGGATTTACGAAGAAATCCCAAGTTGCACACTCGCGGCATTTTCTACTTTGAAAGTTCTGCAATCCATTAATTTTGTGGAATTTAGAAATGTTTTCAAGGCAGAGTTGAAAAGAATGTTTTTAGTACCGGCCGATACCTTTGATAATGTCAACGGCAAATTCCCGATTGGCTTTTACATTTGGGATTGCGGCAACGAACAGATATTCAGTGAGATACAATCAGACGTTTTTGACAAAGACGGCAACTTTTTGCAGCACAAATTCATTCGTGCCGACAACAGCAACCCAGTGAATTTGGCAAAATGGATTAGACAATTTTCAGTTACAAAAGAGAACGCGAAAGGTCTGTTGGACACACGTGGAAATGATTTCCAAAATCAAAAATATGTATATATCACAAGCCAAAACTTTGTCATAACTGCGCACAGCACAGGTATTTACATTTCGGAAAGCAATTTGCTTCAAGTTGCTGTGTACTTGTCGGTACGGCATATAATTCCTGACGATTGGCTCAACGATAGGGATCAATTTATGTATCCCAACAATGGCTGGAAAACTGATTTGGAATTTTTGACTAATTGTTTGATTTACTGCATTTTCCATAAGCAAAACAAAGTTTCGTCAAAACTTGGTGTCAACCATTGGATTCCGTTTTCCGAGCGTGAGGTCAATTCGCCCGCATTGTTCGACAGCCATTTTATGAAAGACTTTTTGTCGGGAAAAATCAAACCGCAAAATGTGGGTGGCGGATTGTTTTTAACCACGGAAAACGCAAAAAACACGGAATTGCAATTTTCCGCCGCCGCGCAGTCCGTCCTCGCTGCTGGACGCGAGGTCTGGAAATATTATTTCACGATGGCGGACGCTGACCCAAACGTCTCGTTATACGACATCAAAGAGTATTTCCAAGGCCGCAACGAGAAAGGCAAGATGAACGCAACGTCCAATGACACAGTTTATAACGAACTGATGGAAAGGCTTAAAAACTGTCTGCGGCTGTTGGGCGAGGAAATCAAACCGAAGGTGTATGAGTACGGATTTTTAAACTAAAAAAAATCATGCTTGAAGAGGAACTCAAAAATAGGATAGCAACAAAATTTTTCAAGAAATTTGATTGTGATGCTATTGTCAAACGTATTGACTTCTGCGTATCAACTATGTGGCACACTCCGCTTATGTGGGCAGAAGCCAAACAGCAACCAACCGACATTTATAAAATGTTGGCTCAATTACTTTTGACCATAAAACAAGACGTTTACGACGATATGCCACCAAAATTCCTCGGCTGTTTCGACAACGAGAAAATCGCTTTCGTACAGTATTATGATGTCTTACCAATCTTCAACCTCAACGATTTCAATTGGACACAGACGCCGTCAGCCGTTGATGACAAGACTATTGAAATTGTCAAAAAAACAATCAATGCCGACAAGATTTTCACGTTCAGTTTAAAAGACGACGAACATGAAATCCACAACTTCATAAGCGAGAATTTCAAGGACGGCGGCTCGCTTTTGTCAACCCTGATTGACAAGAACAACTTTATTTTTGTCTATCAAAAGTGGCACAAAACCGTTAAACCATACATCAACGCCGATTGGGACAAACTGAAAAAGCAATACGGCATCTACGACCGTGATTTCTTTTTGGCGGAACTCAACATCGACGACAACGACACGCCCGAAGTCCACGACGACAAGACGGCGTACCCCGATTTTTATATTACTTTCAACGCCAATTCGCCCACACCGTACATCTTGAAACGTACGGACGAAATGGGCTTGGAATTTCAGATTCCATTCAAATTCAAAAGTGGCGGTTTGGAAAAATACACCGACTTTTGGAAACGTTATAAGCGTCCGCCCAAAAACACATATTGGAAATACATAATTTCACGTTTGGATTTACTTGTACCACAAGATGTTAGGGAGCGGAAAGGTGCATTTTTCACGCCGCAGATTTGGGTCGAAAAATCGCAAGCATACTTGGCAAATTATCTCGGCGAAAACTGGCAGGAAGAATATTACATTTGGGATTGTTGCGCAGGAACAGGTAATCTGCTCAACGGTCTTTCAAACAACTACAATGTCTTTGCCTCTACCATTGATTATCAAGATGTTGAGGTGATGAAAGAGCGTATCAGAAATGGTGCCCAATTGTTGGAAAGTCATGTCTTTCAGTTCGACTTTTTGAATGATGAGTTTTTGCCGAAAGACTACAATAAGGGACAGTTCCCCTCGCCAACCAAACCATTGAAACCTGGAAAATTGCCACAATCATTGTACGACATTTTGACAGATTCCGAAAAGCGAAAGAAACTTGTCATTTACATTAATCCGCCATACGCCGAAGCCACAGCGAGTGACACAATAAGCGGAAACAAACGCCATAAGGCTGGTGTGTCTGACAATATCACTTACACAAAATACATCAACAAACTCGGACGTGGAATCAACGAGGTTTTTGCACAGTTTTTAGCAAGGATTTATTACGAAATTCCAGATGCGTACATTGCGCATTTCTCTACAATTAAGATACTTACGTCGCAGAACTTTACGGATTTTAGAAACAATTTTCAAGCAAAATTAGAAAAATTGTTTCTTGTTCCTGGCAATTCTTTCGATAACGTGAAAGGTAAATTTCCAATCGGATTTTTTATTTGGAATACACAAAAGAAAGTCAATTTCAAGACAATAACTGCAGATACTTATGACATAAAAAACAATTTTTACGGCAAGAAAATAGTTTTTGCTGTTGAAAAAAACAAGGTTATACTGAATTGGATGTCAGAGTATTATGACAATGATTCAGAACGATTAGCTTATATGGTTAGGGGTGCGTCAGATTTTCAGAACAATCAAATCGTCTTCATTACCCTCAATCCGTCACAGGCAGTTCTTGATTATTCGAGAACACATAATATCACGGCAAAAAATTTGATGCAAAGTGCGATATTTTTTACAGTAAGGCATTTGTTTGAAAGAACTTGGCTCAATAATCAAGACCAGTTTTTGTACCCAAACAAAAAATGGAAAAGTGATATTGATTTTCATACTAACTGTTTGATTTATACATTGTTTCATGGTAAAAATAATGTATCGGCAAAATATGGAATCAATCATTGGATACCATTCAGTGAACCCGAAGTAAATGCTCCTGATAATTTCAAATCGCATTTTATGAAAGATTTTTTGTTAGGCAAGATTAATATTGACAATAAAAGTGATTTGTTTGACAAAAAGACCTCAAAAATAGAATTGAAATTTACAAATCAGGCAATTAACGTCCTCGATGCTGGACGTGAGATTTGGAAATATTATTTCACGATGGAGGATGCCAATCCCAATGCATCGTTTTATGACATCAGGGAATATTTCCAAGGTCGCAACGACAACGGCAAGATGAATCCAACATCAAACGATAAGATTTACAACGATTTGATGGAAAAGATGAAAGAATCTTTGCAACTGTTGGGCGAAGAAATAAAGCCAAAGGTTTATGAATATGGATTTTTGATGTAAAAAGCATTTACCTTTACTTTGTAACCACTCGTTCCTTTTTCATTAGTCTGCCTGCCAATTCATGGTAGTTGATGTCCACTTTCTTTGCTGTAAAATCGGGTACGTTGAACGAGTACGTTGTGTTTGAATAGTATTCCAATGGATTTTCTTGCGGCAGAAGAAAAGGTTTGGAAGCTTTTCCATTATCGTCGATACATGACAAAAATAATTGAGAATACAATCCATTTTCTCGTCGCGACACAAACGCAAACCAATGAGAACCAGAACTCCAATTGTGTGATGATTCTGTATCCATGCTATTGATTTCGTCGAGCGAACGCGCCTTACCAGTTGATAAATCCAACAGCCACAAATCCGACTCGTGATGCCAAATAGGGAAACAACCATAATCCGACAATGTAAACATGATGTATTTGCCGTCATACGAGGGTTTAGCAAATGTACAATTTTTGTTAATCGAAACAGCATCAAAAACGGTATCAATCTTACCCAACAATTTGCCATCCTCAAAACCAATTTTGCACAAATTATATTGGATTTTTTTGTAGTTTTCAGGAATATTGTAAGCCTTTGATGTACAAAAATATAGAGTCTTACCATCTGGTGAAAACGCTGGGTAAGTTTCAAAATTTTCGTTAGTCATCAACGCCGAATCCAAAATTAATTTGTTGGTTTCTGTGCAATAGATAAAAACATCAGATTTCAAATCAAAAACCTCTATAAGTTCCTCTTTTACAACATGAAACGATTGATGTGTATCGTTGGTAGAGAATGCACAATATTTTCCCGAAGGATGCCAATACGGATAAACCATAGAGCCGCCCGTGGTAACGCTTTTCGATTGTAGAATTTCTATCTTGCCATCGTGATGGATTACCGTAGCACCGTTACCACCGCGCACATGAAATACATAATCATCAGGATTACAAGCATTTGGTGTATGACAATTAACACAATTACCTGGAATCAAAGTGTTTTCAATTATGGAATATTCGTTAAAAGTAGATAATTCGCGTTGATAAAGTCCCATTTTACCAAAAACCTCGTAACCAGGAGAAATTCTTCGGTAAGTAACGCCCCAATCATTTAATTCATAATTACTTACAAACATTTCAAAATTTTTGTAACCATACCATTTGCCGTCAATTTTTGCCTTTACTTCAAAGGTAATGCTGCCACCCTTATTATCTGAAAGCAATTTGTGCCAACCGTCAATTGGAAATTTTGCATAACTGTCATTAATGTGCAAATTTCCAGATTTACTGCCTTTTACCTCAATATCAATTTTATCTGCATCTTTAACATTAAAATTCATCGGTGCAATTTCCGATGGTATTGTTACTTCGATATAATCTGGATAAATAGGAGGAAATTCGTTGATATTATAAACATTTTTGGGTGTTTCGCTACACGAGATTATAAATAGCAAAAGTAATAAAAAAATATATGTAGATTTCATGGCAACAATCATTTTAAATTCAACAAATATTTGTAATATGTATTATCGGCATTTACAGCCTGAATATTGCGCGAATATGCTTGTATAAACTGCTGAAAATCATTTACAACATTAGTTGTAACAATTGGTGGTATTCCACTAAGACTGCCATGTGTTTTGTAATATGCAAATATCAACGCTTCTTGAAAATTTTTAGGCAAAATTTTATACCCTGCATCTTTATAAAACTGATAATAATTTATAAATTTTTGCAAATCTTTTTCCAACAAAACATCAGCCATCAAGTAATCGAATGCCATTCGGTTTTTACCGTTTTGCACAAGCAAAAGTCCATACATTTGGTCGGGTTCGGCCTCGCTAAAAAGAAAATCTTTCTGATAGCGGTTTTTGCTTACCGATGCCCAAAATTTACTATCTTTAAACTTATCAATATTAGCCAAAGTATTATTTGCAAAATCCTTATAAAACAGAGTTTTAGAAAGCATTTTTAAATATTTTTTAGCAACTTCATAATCCTCGTTTATGATATTTAGTTCGGCAAGACGTTTAGTAATTCGTACACTTTTGCGATAATTGGGAATCGCCTCCTGCGCCTCAAAAAGATTGCGCATTGAGGAGTTCACCATTCCGAGTCGCAAATAAATTTCTGCAGTTGAAAGCGGTAAGAAAAAATCGCGAACAAAACTCGGCACTAAGCCCTCGTGTCCATTTTGAAAATAATTGAACATCCGCTCGCCAAGTTGCCCTTTTTCGGCAAGTGCAAGATTAAGACAAGCCACACTTTGCGGTGTACGAGGATTTTGCTTGTCTGAAATTTCAATTATTTTTTCCCAATTTCCAATTCTTACTAAATAATCATATTGCATTACTTCGTAATTAAGTGATTTAAAACCAGTTGGTATATAAACAACTCCAAAACCAACTACAAAAATTCCAAGTCCTAATGCAATTTTTTTGTTCAATTTTTTTTCCATTAATCCCAACAATGGCATAGAAGCAACTGCAATCATAACGAAAACCTGCATAATTGGAATTTGGGTTGGAAATCTGAAATAATTGATACCTAAAAAGAACCTAAACAACGGATAACTCGAAAACCTATAAAAAACTAACGCCGTTGTTATTGTAACCAAAATCGCTGATACAGAAATTATTACATTTATTTTTGATTTATAATTGTAAATTACAATAAACAACACCACCGAAAACGCCATTGCGCCAAATAGCCAATAAAACGCCGTTACACCCAACGTGCCGCAAATAATCCTTGCAACATTGTTTTTTATTGCCACATATCCCAAGTCAAACACCAACGCTGCCACAATTGCCACTACAAACGATAGCAGGACACTTTCGTTGCCCATATATCGCCACAAAAAAATTGATGGTAAAAAACTAAAAATATACGCATAATCCACTGCGGAAAAAATTTTCAACAACTTCCATGT
This sequence comes from uncultured Bacteroidales bacterium, assembly GCA_937877455.1. Classification (GTDB taxonomy): domain Bacteria; phylum Bacteroidota; class Bacteroidia; order Bacteroidales; family UBA3824; genus UBA3824. Next base: position 59,748 of record CALFIU010000087.1, on the reverse strand, counting down.
AAGTATCTGAATTGCAGTCAAAAATATCGAAACAATCAATGTTCCAAACAGTGGGAAATAATAAAATTGCACAAAAAATTCGCCAAGATAATCTGCCATTCCGCCTGGCAAAATAATCCGTTCTAAAAAATAACTTTTTGTAACCATAAACATTTGAAATTGTTCATGATAGGAGAACGCACACGCATATCCAACTCTCCAAAATAAGAAAACCATTACAAAAAATATTGCAGATAGTATATGTTTGTAATATTTGTTCATTTTTGATTTTGTTTAGTTACTCTTTGCATTAGAAACTCGTACAATGTTCCCGACCCAAAGTTTTCCGCCATGTTTTTTGTGCGATTTTGAAACTTTTCGTTAACAACTTCCATGTGCCTTTTTACAATCAAAGCGTTTGCGGTGTCACCAACACGGACAAAATAATTTAAATCACTGCGGGTTTTGTTAAGCTCAGCTTTAAGCTTGATTATCAAATCCTTCCAAACCTGCAAAGAATCGTTCTGTGGTGTGCCGCATCCATAACTAACGGTATCTATCTTTACATTGATTGTACCGGGTTCGGTTACAACAAGCAGATTTTCTGTATTTTGACGATAATGATAATCTACCCTAATATCAGCCAAAAACTCCTCATTGCGTTCAAAATAAAATTTGTTATTCTCTATTACAACCGAATCCACACCAAGGCTATCCTCATAAAAAACTGGTACAAGAAAAATCCACTTGCCGTTAAGGTCGCTATTGTTTACTGTGCCTAAAATCAAGGATTTACGTCCATTATCGCAACCCACAACTATAATTAATCCGAGTAATATTGCCAATATATTTTTCATTTTTTCACACTAATCTTTATTCTTTCCTCCGACATCAAGCCGTTGTAAATGTTTCTATAATTTATATCAATGTTTTTTGATGTAAAATCAGGCGCATTGTACGAGTGTAGCGACTCGCAATAAGCCTTTCTTGGGTTTTTCTGCGGCATCAAAAACGGTTTTGAAAAATGTCCGCTATCGTCAACCTGCGTAAAATACAAGTTGGCATAAAGACCGTCCAACCGTTTAGAAGTAAAAAGTATCCACCTACTATTTGCGCTCCAATTATGATAACCATCTGTGTCTGTTGAATTTATCTCATCTATTTTTCTAACACTATTATTCTTCATGTCCATAATGTATAAATCGGATTCAGCTCTGTTAACAGGGTTTGTACCGAAATCCGAAACGCAAAAAACTATCCATTTGCCATCGTATGATGGGCGTGGTAAAGCAATACTTTTATCCCACTTTTTAGAGTCGATTATGGTATCAACCTTACTGGACAACGTCTCCGTTACCACATCAAAATCAATGCTGCAAAGACTATATTTGCGTTTGTTATACTCCGCTGGCACGGGATAATTGTATGATGTGCAAAAATAAATCTTCGTACCATCGGCAGAGAAAAATGGCGTTGTTTCAATGTAATCGGTTTGCAATAATGGCGATGTAATTATCTTATTATCAACAATATCTAAAACTACAATATCAGATATTTCGTCGTATGGTTCCACCAATTTATCTTTGCCAGTGTGAAAACATTGATAAATTTTTGTTTCAGAAAATGCGCAATACCTACCATCTTTGTGCCAACTACCGTATGTTAAGTTGGCATTACGATTCTCACCTTTCGGACTGTAAATCATCGTCTTACCATTAGATCGAATTACTGTCGCGCCGTGTTTACCACGAATGTGAACATAAAATTGATCAGGATTTGTACGATTTGGCGTATGGCAATTAAGACACTGACCGTCCACTCCCCTACTTTCAAGCAACGGTTTTTCGTCAAAATTTGACAAATTCCGTTGATAAACACCAATCAAACTAAATGTTTGGTAGCCAGGTGCAATTTTTCGATATGTAACGCCGTATTCATCTAAGTTACAATCACTTACATAAACATTAAAAGGCAAATATTCTCGCCATTTGTTGTTTGATTTTGTATAAACTTTTACAGAAAGTGCGCTACCCTTGTTTTTGGTTATAAAATTATGCCAATTATCAATATCGAAATCTGCATAATCGCCTGATATTGAAATTGCTTCGCCGTTTTTCCCTATAATTTTCACATATACACATTCCGATGTGTCGTTAACGTAAAAATTTAAAGGCGCAATCTCTGTAGGTATCGTAACATCCACATAATCAGGAAATATATCGGGAATACGGTTGACTGTTTGTGCATTTTCGGGCATTTGGGTACAAGCAGCTAAAAATGTAAGCAATACTAATATGTATCGTGTATAATTACTCATTTTTGCACCTCCTTAAAATAGTATGTCCAAAAATTATAGCCAAATTTTTGTTGTAAACTTTCAGCGTTATTGTCTAACATATAAGCTTTTGCAATTTCAATCAATTGCTGCTTTGTATCGTTGGAAATTTCAACAGGCATATTAGAAAAATTATTGTGAGTGCCACTCCAAATCATTGCCCAAGCTTGTTGGTACGATTTAGGCAAATTGTTAGTTGGTTGTTGCAAACCTTGATAAAACGATACAAAAGACTGTAATTCTTTGTTTAAGAGTAAAGCCGCAAATAAATACTGCTGCGCCAAGTAGTTTGATTTGTTTTCAACATAAAGTTTACCAAGCATTTTTGCCAATTCGGGATAATAGAAAATAAAATCTTCGTTGTAGCGATATTTACGTAGAGTTTGATACTCTTCATCAATATCTATATCTCTTTTATTATCAATAATTTGCAAATATTTATTAGCCCAATCGGAGTAATATAAACTATGAGAAAGAATCAATAAGTAATGTTTTGCAGTTTCATACCCACCGTTGACAATAAAACATTCAGCCATCCTTTTAAGCAAACGACCACTTTTTCTGTTGTTCATTATAGACTCTTGACTATCGAAGGCAAATTGCAACGCTGTATTTATCATTCCAAGATTAAAATATGCTTCCATAGCTGGCAGACACGACATATTGTCAAGCACAGCATCAGAAAGCAATCCCGAACAGCCGTTTTGCGAATAGTTGAACATACGCTCGGCAAGTAAACCTTTCTGAGCAAGCGAAAAATTGATACAAACGCGTTCAAAATCGGTTTCTGGCTGCTGCTTTTGGCTTTGATGAATTATGTTGTTGTAACAACGATGGCGCAACAAATAATCATAGTTTATCAAACGAAATTTTAGACTGTCGTAACAAAAAAACACTCCCAAAAAAAATGAAAATATTGCCGTATATTGTATAATATACAATACAAATTTATTATATTTTTTTATCATTATTTTTTTCGACACCAATACCAACCCAACAGCAATCAACGGTATAAAAAACATCATAAAATGATAATGTCCTGGAATACGATAATAATTAATTCCAAGCAAAACTTGTTTCAACGGATATTGATGCGGCATTATATATGTAAAACAAATTGCTAAAAAACAATATATTAAAGGTAATATAACAGGCATAAAATATTTTTTTCTTTTGATAAAATGATACCCAACATACAAAAAATTAACAAAACACATAGCACCCACAAACCAATAAAACAACGGAAGGAGAATAGTTGAAAGTACTAATTTTTTATTAGAAAATTTCAAATACAGAAGAACAAATATCAGAGTAACATGATATGAAAAAAGCAAATTTTCGTTGCCACCATATAGAAACAACGCTACAGATGGCAAAAAAGACAAAAAATATAGTTTTTTATCCTTGTTTGCAAAATTATAAAACATCAATAATTGAATGGCACACAAAACCGTTGCATAAATCCATGCTCCATACGCTGGAATATAGAAAAACTGCACAAAAAACTCGCTTACATAATCCATCAACCCGCCACAAGTGGTTATCCTATCCACAAAAAAATCTTTTGTAAAAAGAAACAACTGGTTCTGCTCGTGAAAATTCATCAGCCCGGGATATAGGAAATATAGGGTTGCGAATACGAGAAATCCGAACAAAGTAGTGGATATGAGTTTTAGTTTCATTTAATCTCAAAAATTTCTGTAAAGTTACAAAAAACAACGACAAAAAGAAAGATTTTTTGAAGAATATGTTTAATACAAAATACCTAACTGTCATAGCGGGATTTTGAAAGTAAAAATATAGTCAAAAGAGATACTTTACCATATCAATAAAAAAACTCCCTTGCAAAAGTATTTATCTTACAAGGGAGTTAAAGACTATGTTTAATTAAATTTATGAGAAGACAATCATTTTATTCTGCAGTTCCAGTAGCAGACATATATACTGCCTTAGTTCCATTAGCTTGCTCATATATTGACAATACTATTGTAACAGGTTCTTTGACAGTTGAGGCAAGTTTTATCAAATTGATTTCGTCTGCAACCGAGCCAGCTTCAAATATTTTATCATCGCCCTTGAGCAAAGTAATATTACTGAAATCGAATACCTCTTTATATTCTGCCTCTTTCTTCAAATTGGAGAAGTAGAACTCTTTTGCATCTTCTGCAAACGTAACATCCTTGAATGTGTAAGTAGTAACGCTACCTGAAACGGACTTTTCGCCAACACTTACGGTATCACCCTTGCTGTCAACGATAGAAAGCACAACTTGCGAAACATCATAAGTTTTATAGTATACAGAGTATTTTTTCGTTTCCTTATCATAAGTTACAGAAACATCATACCTACCTGATGTCAAGGCATCAAAAGCATCAGTACCAGTTTGTGTTTTAGCAGTAGTATCCTCTCCTACTATTTCATAAATTTTGGCATTTGCTGGAGTGATGTCAACGAATTGTGCATCATCAGGAACAATAAGCGTTTCGCTTGCCTCCACGGTTTTCGCCTTGAAAAGGAAGTCCTGGCTCAAAGACACGTATGAGAATGTCAACTTGTCGCCATCGACAGCAGTTTCTTTACCACCATCAAGAGTTTCTTCACTTGATGCATCTATGATTGAATAGGAATCATTAGTCCATTTTTCGTAAGTAGTAGGATTAGCAGGTGCGACATACGCGCCGACGCCTTTCTTCTTGAACTCCCACCATGTACATTCACTCCAACTTCCTGTACCAGACTTAGCATAAACCAACTGCATATAGTTTTCATCAAGGTATGTTACTTCAAAACTATTTACATACACACCACCGCCATTGATTTGGTATGGCCAAAGAACAACATTATTGGTAGTTTTTAATTCACCAACTTTATTACCATCTCCAGCAATATCACTGATAGAAAAAGCACCAGTTGCAATAACCGAGCCATCACCAGCATATTTAGTTACCGAACCACCAGAAAATACCATTTTTGCATCAGCGGATTCTTCTCCTGTAAGAACACCACCAACCGCATGATTAAGTTGTCCAGGCAATTCGGCAATTTTTGCACCCCACCATTTTCCAGCATATCCGTTAGGAGTAGAACTTCCAGCTAAATAACCACCGTTACCCCAACAAGCACCACAGCTTTCTTCGTCCCAAACCCATTCGGCACTTTCTGTAAAGACACCTTCGGTATTACCTGTTATATAATACCAATTTTGGGGAACATTGGTATATTTACTAACTGTAATAGTTTTTGTAGTTTCAATTATTTTACCAGTTTGCGACAAAGCCCTAATCAAAAGGTTACCAGACACACCCGGAGCAAGTTTAAACGAGTCGCACGCAGTACCTGACGCTACAACAGCACCCGTTTCGTCCAAAATTTGAATAGACTTTGCAGGACTTGTTGTAAAGCTCAAAATGTCGGGATATTCAGCATAAGGCTGACTAATCAAAACACTGCTTGCCAATTCGTTCTCTGTATAAAACGACTTAGAGTCAACCTCGTCAATGGCAGGGTCGCAAGCCGCAAACAAACCGAGAAGCGGAATACTTAAATAATATTTTATTTTCATTTTTTAACAAGTTTAAGATTAATTAAAAGCACTAAATTGTGCATCAGTACCCCAACCTTCGTTTTGTTTTAAATTACCATTGTTGAGGTTGATTTCTGTTTCAGGAATCTTGAAAAAACCTGCTGTTGCATTATAGCGAACCTTATATCCACCCAATTGTGGCGAGTTCTGACGCTCTTTCTGACCAACATAGATTTTTACATTCTGTTGTTTATCAAGTGCATCAGCGGCAATATGCCAACGACGAATATCATTCCAACGAATACCCTCGAATGCTAACTCCCAACGACGTTCGTTTTGGAGAGCCGCAAGCGAATATCCTACATTCGACAAACCTGCGCGTTCACGTACCCTGTTCATACCAGTTGCATCTTCTTTCAATTCCGATTGCATAAGAAGTACATCAGCAAAACGAATAAGAATCAAGTCGTGCATTGCACCAGTTTGCATAAGATTATCGTTAATATAACCATCCGTGCCATACATGATAGCCTCAAACTGGTCTGCGAAAGAGCCGTCATCTTTTTTTGCAATAACAGACGAAATTTTAGTAGCTTGAAAATCAGTTTCTTGTGTATAATCAGTAGAACGTTTTGTAAAATTAGAGGTAGCAATAACGCTATAAGCAAAACGTTTGTCATCAGGTTCTTGAGCTTGCCAGTCGGTAACCAAATTGGTAGCAACAGGACCAGCACCCCAACCTTGTCCAAATGGGAATGCTGTACCAGTGGAGTTATCAGCATCACGAACACCAAAATGTAGTGCAAAACCATTACCATATCCGATTGTAGTTGACCAAGCAGCAAGTTTATTAAACTTAATAGCAAACATAGACTCTTTGCCAACAGCATTGTCGTCTTCTGCCCATTTCAAATTAGCCTTATCATCAGCAGTTATACCCATATAACCTTCTGGTATGTCTTGCAAAGTACAACGATTGGTATAAGCCCAAAGTTCACGGAAATCATCTTCAAGATCATAACCAGAATTATTAACACAATCGTCTATTGCATCAACAACTTGACTTTTGGTTAAAGTAGAACCATCTGCAAGAGTTACCGATTGTAGTGGGTTATAGGTTGTTGAAGTTAAATCTGCAATGGATTCGCCATTACAGAAGAAACCTGTATAGAACAACCAAGCACGACCAAGCATTGCTTCTGCGCAATATTTGTCAACATGTCCGTCAGTGTGGCGTTTGTCGGGCATAATTTGAGTAGCAGTGTACAAATCTAAAAGAATCTGTCCCCAAATTTCAGCATGTGTTTCTGGAATTTTATACTCAGGAGGATTTGTAACCAATGGAATAATACCGTACATAGAAGCCAATTCGTAATAATAGAAAGCCCTTAAGAAAAGAGCCTCACCCTTAGCTTGGTTTTTATCTTCATCTTCCATACTTAAACCATCTACCATATTGATAAATGAATTAGCACGGCTTATACCCTCGTATCTTGCAGAATAGAAATCTCTAGTGGCATCAGTTCCAACATTACCTAAGACATCTAATGATTGCATAATGTAGTCATTATTTCCACCACCGCCAAACTGATCATCGCTTGCTAACATTGCAGCATATAAAAATGAATATTGAGGGTTAGCATTGATATTGTTGTTGTTCTGATAGATGGCAGCCAATACAGAAGCAGCATCCGTAGCGTCTAATGGAAAGTTGGTGTCGTTCTGCTCCGTCATGCTTACCGAATCGAGATCGCATGATGTCAACGTTCCAGCAACAGCTAATGTTGATAAAAATATATTAAACTTCTTCATTTTCAGTTAATTTTTAGAATTTAATGTTAACACCAAATAAGAATGTGCGTGGATTTGGATAGTTTCCAACGTCAACGCCTGTTACCCAAGGTTCATCGCTGTTAAGTGCAATACCGTTTTCTGGATCCATTCCTTTGTAACCAGTAATGGTGAACAAATTGAGAGCTGAGAAATACAAACGTATTTGCTGAAGTTTACAAGATTTCCAAAGATGTTTAAAATCATAACCAAAAGTAAGGTTTTGCATACGAACGTAATCTGCATCCTCGATATAAATATCTGAGATATTCATTGTGTTAGGATTACTTCCAATAGTTAAAATAGGATGAACATTAGAAGTATTTTCGCCAAACCAATAATCATATACCTCAGAAGTATAGTTTTCTTTTTCACCATCAGAGAATTTTCTGTATGAACGAGCTATCTGATGACCAAATGCACCATACAAAACGCACGACAAATCAAATCCTTTATAGCCAAAACTCAAAGAAAGACCAGTTGTAACATCTGGAGTTGGATTGCCTATATCGGTTTTGTCTTCTGGTGTAATCTTGCCATCGCCGTTTACATCAACAAACTTTAAGTCACCAGCAGCTATAGAACTACCTTGGAGAGAGTTTGCTGCATCGCCACTACAATTGTTGGCCAAATATTGCTGAAGATCGGCATCATTTTGAATAACACCATCGGTTTTATATCCATAGAAATAACCAATTGAATAACCTTCTTCCATACGTGCGATAATGCCAGTAGATTGAGCAAGTAGGTCATTACCACCTTCGATATACTTATTAGAGTTTTTAACTTCTGTAACTTCGTTTTTATTGTAAGCCATATTCAAATTAATAGAATATGTAAAATCCTTACCTATTTTATCTTGATATCCAATAGAAAGTTCTACACCAGTGTTTTTTACAGTACCAGCGTTTTGCATCTGAGTAGTAAAACCTGTCAAAGCGTTTACATCAACTGCAACCAAAAGGTCTTTTGTCTTTTTGTTGTACCAATCGGCAGTTAATGTTAAACGCGAATTTAAGAAACGTGCATCAACACCAATATTAGTTTGTTCTGAAGTTTCCCATGTAAGGTCTGGATTAGCAAGACGATCTTTGTATGCACCTGTTGTAGCAGAGTTTTTGTTGTTGTTGAAAGAATATTGACCAAAATCTCCAAATGTCCAACCAGCAGTGAACGCATCAGTAGAAATATTATCGTTACCATTTTGACCCCAACTTGCTCTAAGTTTCAAGAAAGAAAGCCAATTAACATTGCTCATAAAATCCATGTTAGACATTACCCAACCAGCTGCAAACGATGGAAAGAATCCCCAACGGTTATCTTCTGCAAATTTTGAAGAACCGTCAGCTCTAAATACAGCACTGAACATCAACAATTCCTTAAAGTCGTAATTAACACGACCAAAATAAGAAAGTTTTGAACCGTAAGAAGCAGGATAGCCGTTAACAACTGCATTTTGTCTTGATGCTGCATTGTGAAGATAAGCATATTCAAAACTATTGTCCATTTTTGCAAAAGAATTACCTTTGGCTGTAGCATCAACATTTTCGCCATAGCCAGGACGCGATTTTGAATATTCTGTACCAACCAAAACATCAAAATGGTTTTGAGAAGCAACGTCAAACTTATAATTGATTGTATTGGTAGCCGACCAATTCCAACCTAACGACAAATTATCCGAAATAGCATCGCTACCTTCGTCAACTTTTTCGCCTTGGTCGTTGATATAATAAGAATGTGTGTATGCTCTCCACGAAGAAGAATAAGTTTTATAACTTACCAAACCTTTATATGTCAAATTCTTAATAGGTTGAACATCAACATAGAAAGAAGAATTCATATTAAAATTTTTCGATTTATTATTACCCGATTGTGTATTTAAAGCATATGCCACAGGGTTGGAAGTGTAGAGATTGTAGTCGAACAATCCCAATGCAGCAATATCATAATGCATAAACAACTCGCCATCTGAATTATAAACAGGAACGAGTGGGTTTGCCCTCAAAGCAGTAGAAAGAAGGTTTGAATATTGGTTTCCAATTTGAATACCTTGATTTTGTTTATGTTGGAAATAAAGATTTTCGCCAAACTTAATAATGTCGCGATTAGCAGTTTTCCAAAGTTTGTGTTCAGAATTTAATCTAAAAGTAAAACGACGATAGTCTGATTTAACTGGACCTCCGAAAACACCATCTTGGTATTGATAACCAAAACCAGATGAAAAAGTACTTACATCGTTACCGCCAGCAATATTAAGCGCATGAGAAGTTGTAAATGCATGTTCATTACGCAACTCATCAATCCAGTCGGTACCTTTGTTTGAACCATTTTGATAAGCAGCCAAGAGATCTGCATCTTTAATGTATTTTGACCAATCATAAGGTTCTTTACCTTGATTAAATGCAGTCAAATCCATTATGTCCATATACTCTTTAGCTGTAAGCATATCTGGCAATTTATAAGGATCAGACCAACCCACACTTCCGTCGTAAGTTACTTGAACTTTACCAGCCTTTCCTTGTTTTGTAGTAATAAGGATAACACCGTTTGCAGAGCTTGAACCGTAGATAGCACAAGACGCAGCGTCTTTTAATACGTCGATACGTTCGATGTCGGCAGGGTTAAGAGAGTTGATGTCGCCACCAGCAACACCGTCGATTACATAAATAGGAGCGGTAGAACCGTTTGTACCAGCACCACGGATACTGATTTTGAATCCATCGCCAGGTTGACCAGAGTTTGATTGAATGTTAACACCTGGCGACTGGCTTTGCAATGCACCGAGAACTTGGGTGGTGTTCATCTTTTGAATATCATCACCTTTAACCTCAACAGTTGCACCCGTTACAAGTTTTTTCTTCTGAACACCGTAACCGATGGCAACAACTTCTTCAATTTGGTTAACATCTTCGCTCAACGATGCGTTTTGTGTAACTGTCTGACCATCGAGAAGTCCGACACTGGTTTCAAAATCGGAATATCCGATAAATGAAACTACAAGAGTGTTGTTTCCTGCAGGAACGTTGTCAAGTTGGTAATTACCATCCATGTCAGAAATAGTACCTTGCGTTGTTCCTTTGATAAATACATTGGCACCGGGCAAAGGCATTCCTTGGTCATCGGTAACCTTACCTTTAATTGTTCCCTGGGAAAAAGCTGCCGAGGTAATGCCAAACAACATTACCACCAGCAAAAAGAGACGCGACATTATAAATGTCCCTCCTCCCCAGCATTTTTCTTTAAAACTGTTTCTCATAATAATTAGTAATTAATAAGTGATAGTGTGTTAAAATTTTAACAGTATAAAAATTAACCAATTTTGAATCCAAAATTAAATTAACCAATTTTTAATTCAAAATTTTTTTCATTAACATTTGTAACAACTTCAAATTTTAAAAATTTGGCATCATAAACCACTGATTTTCAATAGATATTTTTTAATTTTGAAAAATTGTAACACAAAAAATCAATGTTTAATGTTACAAAATTTAAAATATCAAACTCGCAATTTTGCTTTTGTAGCATTACTTGTTACACAATTTAATTATCTTCTACCTTTATTTTACACAAACAAAAAAAATCCAACATTTAACTCCTAAAATCCCCTAAAAAACAAAAAAGAAAGACTAAAAAACTTAACTATACAACCAATAAATAGTCAAGTTTTTTAGTCTTTCTCAAAAAGCCCAATAATAACAGCTTTAAAACTTTATAAAGCAGTTATGCAATTAAAAAAACTTTTTTCTAAGTTCATCAACATAATCGAGTTTTTCCCAAGCAAAAAATACTACATCTTTTTCCTCTTTTTTGCCATTGATGTTAAATGTAACTTTTTCAACATAAGGCTTACGTCCAAAATGTCCGTAAGCAGCAGTTGGTAAAAACACAGGATTTTTAAGACCAAACCTCTTAATAATAGCGGCAGGACGCAAGTCGAAAATTTCGCCAAGTTTTAGAGCAATCTCACCGTCTGAAAATTTCACTTTTGATGTACCGTAGGTATTAACATAAAAACCAACAGGCTTTGCCACACCAATAGCATAAGCCACTTGAACGAGGACTTCGTCGGCAACTCCCGCTGCCACAAGGTTTTTAGCAATATGTCGTGCAGCGTAAGCAGCACTGCGATCCACCTTAGAAGCATCTTTACCAGAGAAAGCACCGCCACCATGTGCGCCTTTACCCCCGTATGTATCAACAATAATTTTTCTTCCAGTAAGTCCTGTGTCGCCGTGAGGACCACCTATCACAAACTTTCCTGTTGGATTTACAAAAAGTTTAAAACCTCCTTCGAAAAGTTTTTGTTCATTAATTGGCAACTGTGCTTTTACTCTGGGAATAAGAATTGTTTCTACATCGTGTGTAATTTGCGCAACCATCTGCTCGTCAGCTTTTTTCTGAGTTTCTGGCGATTTATCGGTAGGCAATATAAACTCGTCGTGTTGAGTAGAAACCACTATCGTATCAATTTTTTTAGCAGTATGGTCATCGTTATATTCAAGTGTAACCTGACTTTTACTATCGGGACGAAGGTATGTCATTTCTTTTCCTTCACGCCTAATGGCAGCCAACTCAATAAGCAATTTGTGCGCCAATTCTATAGAATAAGGCATATAGTTTTCCGACTCTCTTACGGCATAACCAAACATCATACCTTGGTCGCCAGCACCCTGATTATCAAGATCTTCTCGTTCAACACCTCGATTAATATCGTTGCTTTGCCCATGTATTGACGACAAAACACCGCACGAATTGCCATCAAACATATATTCGCCCTTGGTGTAACCAATTTTGTTAATAACATCGCGAGCCACTTGCTGTACATCAACGTATGCTTCGGTTTTAACTTCGCCACCAAGCACAGCAAGCCCCGTGGTTACAAAAGTTTCGCAAGCCACCTTAGAATCTGGGTCTTGCTTTAAAAATTCGTCCAACAAAGCGTCGGAAATTTGGTCGGCAACTTTGTCAGGGTGTCCTTCAGAAACGGACTCTGATGTAAAGTAATAAGACATTTTTATTATATTTTATGTTTATAGGGGATAAATTGCCGAAATTTTGCTTTAGCATTTTTTCACGCGGTTGCAATCAATCAAATCTATCCGCCCTTTTGGTTAATATTTATGTCGCAAAGGTAATTGTTTTTTTTTCGTATAAAACATTTTGACACGTTTTTTTATAAAAATACCCTAAAAGGTGTACATAAAGCTACTATTTTTAAATTATTAGACAACAAGTTTTCTACTTGGATAAACCGATGCTACAAAACCAATAATCATAACTACTAAAAAGGCTGCTACAATATCCAAAATTTGAATATCAACAGGATACGCATCAATAATAAATGATCCTGACGAAGGAAATTCTATTACCCCAAAATGTTTTTGAATTAAACTTAGCAATGTTCCAATTACAATACCCGCCAACGCTCCGCAAAAAGTAATTAGTCTACCTGTATTTAAAAATATTTTTCTTACAAAAAAAGTATCTGCTCCAAGGTGTTTTAAAATCTCAATATCTCTCTTTTTATCGATAATAAGCATAGTTAACGCACCAATGATGTTGAACGAGGCAATTACCAAAATAAATGACAATATTACAAATATCGAAAACTTTTCACTTTTCATTATTTTATAAAGAAGTTCTTGTTGTTGATGACGATTTTCTACTTTAAACCCATCACCCACTATCTTTGAGATTTCTTTTGCAACACGTTCCACATCATCATAATCAGTAATAGCAATCTCTAATGTTGTCACCTCATTATCAGAATATTGCAATACATCGCGAGCAAAATTAAGAGGAACAATCACATATTTTGAATCAAAATCTTGATGAACTTGAAAAATTCCCGAAGGTAAAATATTTGCATGATTAAATGCATCGGTTGGATTAACAGGTACTTCTTTGGTACGCAATGGCGCATAAACTTTAAGCGGAGTATAATTATTAATGTTAAGAAAAAGATTTACAGCAATATCGCTGCCCACCACAGCATAACTTCTATGGAGCGAATCTGAAAGCATATAGTTTCCTATAACAACATTTTCAGACAATTTGCATGCTTTTTCAAAATTATCTCCAACACCTTTTATTTTGGCAATGTATTGTTTTTGTTCGTATTGAAACAAAGCCGTTTCTTCAACCGTTTCTACAATATTTTCTACTCCTGAAATAAGCATAATTTGCTGTTTTTCAAGGCTATCAAGAATAAAAGTTTTTCCTTTTATAGGAGAAATTTTTATGTCGGGGTCAAATTTGTTTATCATCGAACTTATAACCATATCAAACCCATTAAACACAGACAAAATTACAACAATAGAAGCAGCCATACCCGCCACACCTATCAACGAAATAAGCGATATGACGTTTATAAGGCTTAGTTTTTTTGAAAACAAATACCTTTTTGCTATCTGCAATGGTAAATTCACTTATACAAAATAATTTTAAAACAAACTTCTTTTGCTGCAAACACAATTACTTAACGGCCTTAACAATAAGTCCCGTTCCCGACTTATGATTGGTAGAAACATCAATCCAATCGAGCAAAAAAGCCAAAGGATATAATATGATGTAATAAGGCACAAGTAAAATAAAAAACAACTTAGAAATATTTAAAAGTTGTATTGGCCATTTCATAGAAATACGCCATGCAATAGAACCGGGAACACCATAACTATAACGTTTTTCAACATTAGAAAAACCTGCATTTTTAAGTTTACGTTCTATATCGTCGATATTATAACCGTCGCGCACATGCTCATCAATAAACGAATGTTCACCCTCGTGATGAACATCGCTACCGCCTTTGTCACTTGGCGTGGATATAAGCAAACAGCCACCTTTATGTAAACTATCGCATATATTTTTAAAAACAAGTTCATCTTCAAGTATATGTTCCATTACATCAATAGCCATTGCCATATCAAAATTATCTAGCTTAACATACTTAGTTAAGTCGCCATACTCAAATTTTACGCGGTCGGCACGTCCTATTTTCTCAAAAAAATCGTTGCAATCCTCCACTTGCTCGGTTTTTACATCAACAGCTATTACTTGCGCCCTTTCAAGATAAGAACTCACGAAATAAGAATATTGACCAAAACCAGCACCTGCATCAAAAACTTTAACTTCTGAGTTACGCTTATTTTTGTATTCTTTTTTAATTTCACGTTTTATATACCATGCTCTAAGCAATAGCAAATCAAGCAGTTTGTAAAAAACTTTACGCAAAAAAGGCGTTTTATTAAAAACGTTTCCTAATGAACGTTTTACAGGATCATATTCCATTTTTTTACAATATTAAATTTTATCAATTGTTTTTAAGCAACTGATCAATACGTTCAGCATAATCGAGCGACTGGTCGAGAAAGAAAACCAAATTGGGGATACGTCGCAACTGATAACGTAATTTTTGCCCCAAAGCATAACGTATTTTTTTATTATCGTTTTCTATCAAGCCAAATACAGCATCGCGCTTATCTGTTGGGAAAATACTTACAAAAATGCGTGCTTCGTCTAAGTCAGGAGTAATCCTAACCTCCGAAACAGAAACCATTGCACCAGGAAATTCACCTGCATTTGTTATGAAATATTGCGCGGTTTCCTTTTGTATCAACCGACTTATCTTATTTTGACGTGTGCTATCCATTATTATACTTTATAAAGATTTTTTCCGCACAAAGGTATATATTTTTTTTATCATACAAACATCACAACAAAAAAAATGTAGAATATTTAATAAAAAATACAAATAAAAAAGTGGTGAATAATCAACCCACCACTTTATGTTTTCCATTTTTTTATTATTTACAAAGTAAAGTTTCAAACCAAAAGGATACCATAAAACATATTATATTACATTACTTTGCTGCGCTTGCTCCAGAAACAATTTCTATAATTTCGTTGGTAATAGAAGCTTGACGAACCTTATTATAACTCAAATTAAGTTCTTTAATAAGCTCAGTAGCATTATCCGTAGCTTTACTCATAGCTGTCATACGCGCACCTTGCTCTCCTGCTGCACTATCTGCAATAGTCTGATAAAACAAAGTTTTTAGCCATTGAGGAATAAGTTTTGAAACTATGGTATTTTTGTCTGGTTCAAAAATATAATCTGTCTTAAACTTCGACTTTTCAACACTAAAACTCAATGGTAGAAAATTACATTGCTCAACACGCTGTACAGCAGCATTAACAAACTTATTATAAATAATTTTTATACAATCAAAATCGCCATTTACATAAAGGGAAGTGAGTTCGTTGGCAACATTTTCAGCCGATTGATAATCAGCCTTATCTATAACATCATTATTTGTCTTATAAATATCAAAGCCTCGCTTTTCGAGTCCCTCACTAATTTTTTTCCCTATTGTATAAAACTTAACATCAATATTCTTTGACTTACAATCGTCGTGTAACTCAACAGCAGATTTATAAACATAACTATTAAATCCTCCACACAATCCTTTGTTGGAACTAATAGCAACAGCCAACATTTTTTTTATAGGTTTCTGCGATGTAAACACATTATCAGCATCCTCCGCCAAAGTTTCACTAAGCAAAGCAAGCACTCCTGCCATTTTTTGCGAATATGGTGAAAGTTTTGTAATCGTGTTTTGTGCTTTGCGTAGTTTAGCAGCCGCCACCATCTTCATTGCTGAAGTAATCTGTTTGGTGGAAGTAACACTCGCAATTCGTGTTCTTATTTCCTTTAAGTTTGCCATAAAAAACTTTTATAAAATGGTTATTAAAAAGTAGAATGTTAACAGTTAACAGTTAACAAACCGTAGTCAATTGTTAACATTCCACATTTTTTTAACCTCTTAAATTAAATCAATTTTTAAATTTGGCAGCAATATCGGCCGCAACTTTTTCTATAGCTTTAGAAATTTCATCGTTAATAACGCCCTTAGACAAAGGATCAAGTATATCTTGTTTATGGCTAAGTTCAAGATTTTCGATGAAATCGTGTTCAAAATCTCTTACCTTGTTTAACGGAACTTCTCGCATAAGATTGTGTGTACCACAATAAAGTATAGCAATTTGTTGCTCCACACGATAAGGATTATATTGTGGCTGCTTAAGTATTTCTACATTTCGACGACCTTTTTCAAGTACTGCCACCGTAGCAGCATCAAGGTCTGACCCAAATTTAGAAAAAGCTTCAAGTTCTCTAAATTGTGCCTGATCAAGTTTAAGCGTACCAGCCACTTTTTTCATAGCTTTTATCTGAGCACTACCACCCACACGCGACACCGAAATACCAACATTGATAGCTGGACGAACACCTGCATTAAACAAGTTTCCTTCCAAGAAAATTTGACCATCTGTGATAGAAATAACATTGGTAGGAATATATGCCGACACATCACCTGCTTGGGTTTCGATAATTGGCAAAGCAGTTAACGACCCACCCCCTTTAACCAAATGTTTAATTGATTCGGGAATGTCATTCATTTTTCTTGCCACCTCATCATTGTTAATAATCTTAGCAGCACGCTCAAGCAAACGGCTATGAAGATAGAACACATCGCCAGGATAAGCCTCACGTCCTGGTGGACGACGCAGAAGCAACGACACTTCACGATACGAAACTGCTTGTTTACTCAAATCGTCGTAAACAATAAGTGCAGCACGACCAGTATCTCTAAAAAATTCGCCAATGGCAGCACCCGCATAAGGAGCATAATACTGCATAGCCGCTGGCTCACTTGCCGAAGCAGACACAATTACAGTATATGGCATTGCACCTTTTTCTTCAAGAGTTTTAGCAAGGCTTGCTACAGTGCTACCTTTTTGTCCTATTGCAACATATATACAATAGACAGGCTCACCTTTTTCATAAAATTCCTTTTGGTTTATGATTGTATCAATCGCAATAGCCGACTTTCCAGTTTGACGGTCACCAATAATAAGTTCACGCTGACCACGTCCAATAGGAATCATAGCATCAATAGCTTTCAATCCAGTTTGGAGTGGTTCGGTAACTGGCTGGCGATAAATAACACCCGGAGCTTTACGTTCCAAAGGCATATTATATGTTTCTCCTTGAATATCGCCCTTTCCGTCGAGAGGATTACCAAGAGTATCAATAACTCTACCAAGCAACCCCTCACCTACATTAATAGAAGCAATCTTTTTAGTACGTTTCACCGACGTACCTTCGTGTATTCCGTCTGAAGAGCCGAGCAAAACCGCGCCCACATTATCCTCCTCAAGGTTGAGGACAATGCCTTTAACACCGTTTTCAAACTCTATCATTTCGTTGGCTTGTACATTAGACAAACCGTAAATGAGTGCAGTACCGTCTGCCACTTGCAAAACACTGCCAACCTCTTGCATTTCTACATCGGCTTGCATACCTTGCAACTGGCGTTTTAATATATCGGATACTTCACCCGGTTTTATAGAAGCCATAGTTTATCTAAATTTTATTAATTATCTAATTTTATTCTTAAACTTGGCCAGTTGAGTTTTTACACTGGCATCGTACATTATATCGTCAACCTTAACTACAATTCCACCGATTAATTCTGGATTAACAACACTCTCAATTTCAACCGTTGCACCATCAGATTTTTTTTCTACGAATGTTTTTATAGTAGATTTTATACTATCGGGAATATCTGTAGCCGCCGTTATCTGCACTTGCTTAATATTTTTTGTGCGAGCATAATACCCTTCATAATTTAGACAGATAACTTTAAGGTAATTTTCCCTTTTGTTTTTTACCAACATTTTATAAAAACTGAGTGTTAATGGAGAAAATTTATCTCCAAACATTTTGTCAAACGCCTCAATCTTTTTTTCATCGTTGATAACGGGACTTTCGAGCAGGACACGAAACTCAGGCAAGTTGTTTATACAATTAAGTAAATCTTGCATATCTGATCTCACACTGTCTTCGCAATGCTGCTCAACAGCGGTTTGAAACAACGCCTTAGCATAACGTACTGAAATCTTACTTTCGTTCATATTCTGCCAACCTAATTAATTTAGGGAAATATTTTTAACAAGATCTTTCATAAAATCGCCTTGTTTTACATCGGAACTAAGTTCACGACGCAAAATTTTCTCCGCGATTTCTACCGAAAGTTCACCAACCTTTGCACTCAATTCTGCCATAGCATTTTCTTTTTCTGCTTGAATTTCAGCTTTAGCAGTTTGAATTATTTTATCTGCTTGTGCCTTAGCCTCCGTCTGCGCATCTGCCATAATTTTTTCTTTGGCTTCTTTTGCCTGACGGATTATTTCGTCACGCTCCAAACGCGCTTCTTTTAAAATCTGTTCGTTTTGAGCTGTAAGTTTAGCCATTTCTGCCTTGGCATTTTCAGCAGAATTTAATGCTGTTTCTATTTCTGTTTCGCGGTCGTGTATCATCTTAAGCAACACGGGCCACGCAAACTTTTTTAGTAGAAACAATAGCACCAAAAATGACACTGTCATCCAAAACAACAGACCTATGCCAGGTGTTACTAAATCCATAGTTTTTATTTTTTAATAATTTCCAAAAAAAAACTAAAATTTAGTTTCCGCCCGCCGCCAACCGCATTGTGCGGAAACTATTTTTTCTTTCTAACTTTGCTATCCAAGAATAACCAAAAGACAGCAAACTACAGCAAAGAATGCTACACCTTCTACAAGAGCAGCTGCAATAATCATGTTAGACCGAATGTCGCCAACCGATTCGGGTTGTCTTGCAATTGCTTCCATTGCAGATGCACCGATTTTTCCAATGCCAAGTCCAGCACCAATTACGCCAAGACCTGCGCCTATGCCTGCGCCCATTACTGCAAATGCGTTAGAACCAGCCTCTTGCATTACGGCTAACAAAACATTCAAAATTGTCATTAGTGTCATAACTCCAACTATTTAATATTAATAAAAAATCTTAACTATCAAAAAAAATTATTATTTTTCCAATACTGGTTGATGTTCCTCGTGTTCTTCTACCACTGCAAGTCCAAAATAAATGGCTGAGAGTAGTGTAAACACGTATGCTTGAATAAATGCAACAAGTAACTCTAAAACCGACATAAAAACGGTAAAAATAATTGAAACAACGCTTGTTCCATAACCTGCTACCATACTTTTTTCGCCAAAAATAAATATCAACGAAAAGAAACTAAGTGCAATAATATGTCCAGCGGTAATGTTGGCAAAAAGTCGAACCATAAGGACAATTGGTTTTGTAAACACACCCATTAGTTCTACCGCAGGAATAATTGGCGGAATTTTCAACCAAATTGGAACACCTTTTGGCCAAAATATATCTTGCCAATATTCTTTTTTACCACTGAAAGTGGTTATTATAAACACCATAACAGCCAACACACATGTTACAGCTATATTACCTGTAAGGTTGGCTCCACCAGGGAAAATTGGAATCAATCCAAGCAAATTATTGATAAAAATAAAGAAGAAAACTGTTAACAAAAACGGTAAAAACTTGTCGGCATATTTTTTATCTATTGATGCGTAACAAATGTCGTCACGAACAAACAATATCAAAGGCTCTATTAGATTGTAAAATCCTTTGGGTGCTTTCCCAATGTTTTTTGTGTAATTTTTTGCCATACTTATAAATATAAAAAGTATTAGAGCAATGCTAAAAAACAATGCAAAAACATTTTTTGTGATAGAGAAATCCCATGGTCTAACTTCTTGACCATCAATATTTTCTACAATTTTATTTTCATATTTAGAACCTTCTCCTGCTATTTTAAAACCTTGATATTCGTGTCCATGCTGTAAATTACTTGAACAAAAAGCGTGCAATCCTGTATGTTCGCTATAAACTATGCAAAGCAACGGCACAGAAATATGTGTTTCACCAATTGTAGCAATGTGCCACTCGTATGCATCACCGATATGCCCTGTAATAAAAGGCCCTGGTTTAAATTTATCGTCGTTTGTATTTTTATTATTGGCAAATGATTGACCGCCAAATGCGATAATCATTAATGCTAAAATTATTTTTTTTAATAAATTCATAATTAACAGCGTTTTAACTAATCACTACGTTAATCTTAATTTCAAAACCCAAGATAAATCGTTTTTTTTGAAAAAAAAATTTTTTTTCGTTTTTTTTAACATCATTTTTTTGTAAAAACCATAATTTTCTGGTTTTCAACGCTTTTTAATAGAAATATTTTTAAAAAATTATTAACAATTATCATCACCAAAAAAATTATTTTCCTATTCTCTTGTCGATATTAGGTTTTTTATATTTTTGTTAAAACACAAATTACATAAAAATATGATTTTTAACAAAAAAATTATCATAATAGTTTGGCTTTTGAGCATTGCAGCGATAACATCGGCTCAAGATGTTAGGCAAAGATTAAGAATAATAGAGAATATTGGTAGTCTGTATAAAACCAAAACCGAATTTAAAACCGAAATTGAAATTTTACAAAGTATAAACGACAGTATTTCTCATTTTCCAAGCCGTGTAAATGACTCTATTGTTAAAGTTAACAAAAAAAGAATTGAAGCATATAATAAAGGTGTGGCTGGAATAGAAATAGACATTGATAGCCTTAACAAAATTCTTGACAATTCGCCCATAGAAAAATCGTATAAAGAACGCAAAAAATTTCGCAGTCATTATTCTGGTGTTTTTGTTGGGTTAAATACTTTTTTTAACAAAGACGGTGAGTTAAACAAACCAAACGAAGATTTTATGAAACTCAACACTGGACGAAGTATTGACTTAGACATATTTTTTGCTAAAACCGATATTAGTTTTTCTAAGACTAATGGACTTTCGCTTGGTTTAGATTGGAAAATTAACCACTATTCTCTTGGCAATGACTTTAACCTTGAAATTTCTGATGACAACCAATTATTTATAACTCAAAATCTTAAATATTCTGATGTTAAACGTCATAATCTTAGATTAATGTATATGTACATTCCGATATTATACGAAATTCAAGCGTCATCAAGAAATAGTTTTTATTTTAATTGTGGATTTAGTGGTGGGGTTCAAATAGGTGCACGTACAAAACAGATAGCAGCAAATGACGATAATCGCAAAAAAATTACTAATAGAAACGATTTCGACACTTATTTATTTCGCTACAATTTTATGGCTGGTATTGGATGCCATGGTCTTGAAGTATTTTCGATGTTTTCGCCACAAAAAATATTTAAAACCAACTCAAACCCAACACTTTACCCATTTGAAATTGGCGTAAAGATTAGTTTGTATTAAAATTGAAAATTGAATAAAAAAACAACGGAAGATGTGAATAATTATATTTCATATTTTCCGTTGTTTTGTTTTAGTTGTAATATGGCAATATTCTCGCTTAACCTTTCTTTTCGATAGTTTTTACCAAATTTTTTGACAAACTTGTTGCTCCAATGCGGAAAAGATGGTTTGAAAGATAACTTTCACCAAGAATTTCTTTTACAATAGTCCAATAAGCCATTCCTTCATCTGGAGTTTTTACTCCACCAGCAGCTTTAAAACCTACTTTTCTTCCTTCGGCTCTTTCGTAATCGCGTATGGCTAAACACATAACCAACGCTGCACGCGGAGTGGCTGCTGGTTGTTGTTTGCCTGTTGATGTTTTTATAAAATCGGCTCCTGCTTGCATTGCTGTTATTGATGCGTTGTAAAGATCCTCATCGTAGGCGTATGCTCCAGACTCAACAATAACCTTGAATAAAGCATCACCACAAGCTCTTTTCATAGCTTCAAGTTCAAAACGAGCTGTTTTAATATCTTCGCCAATTATATCTCCAACGTTTATAACAACATCAATTTCGTCAGCACCTTGCGAAACAGCGTGTTCTATCTCTGCAATTTTTATTTTCAATGGAGTTTGCGAATGAGGAAATCCACCCGCCACTGATACAATTTTAATACCCGGCACTGTCAAAGTTTCTCGTACCGTTTCTACAAATCGCGGATACACACAGATGCCAGCTACATAAGGTACTGAAGGATGATCGTTTCTAAAATTGTTGACACCTGTTTCAACAAATTCTTTTATTGTTTTAAAATTATCTGATGTGCTAAGCGATGTTAAATCTATCAACGAGTGCATCTTTTTCAACACATCGGAAGTTGGTTTTTCTAAATTTGCCGTCAATTTGTAAAGACGACTATTAATAAGCGATACTCCGTGTTTTTGGAAAGAATATTTTGGCATAATGATTTTTATTTTTTAAGTTTTTCGTTGTTGATATGTCGAGACGAATCTCGTGTTGTTTTTTTTTCAATATTTTTTAGTAATGCGTTTTCAAGGTCAACACCAGTTTGATTGGCAATACACATAACCACCCACAATACATCAGCAAGTTCGTCGTCTAACGAAATATTTTTGTCGCTTTCTTTAAACGATTGTTCGCCAAAACGACGAGACATTATGCGAGCCACTTCCCCAACTTCTTCTGTTAAGATAGCCATGTTGGTAAGTTCTGAAAAATACCTTACGCCGTAAGTTTTTATCCAATCGTCAACTTTTTGTTGAGCTTCTGTTATTGTCATTGTCTATTTTTCGAATCAATTATTATTGTTGCAGGGCCATCGTTAACAAGGCTAACCTGCATATCTGCTCCAAAACGTCCTGTTTCAATTTTTTTACAAGTAGTTTGTTCAAGCATTTTTATAAACTTGTTGTACATCACTTCTGCCACTTCTGGTCTTGCCGCCATTATGTACGAAGGGCGATTGCCTTTTTTGGTTAAAGCATGTAACGTAAACTGACTTACCAATAAAATATCACCATTTACATCCTTTAGAGCAAGGTTCATAACGCCATCGGCATCACTAAAAATTCGCAAATTGGCAATTTTACCTGCTGTCCACAACAAATCTTCATCATTGTCGTCGTGCGTAAACCCACAGAGTACCATAAAACCAATGCCTATTTTGCCAACAATTTCTCCACTAATAGCAACCGATGCTTGTGTAACACGTTGAACTATAACTCGCATTTTGTCAACAATATCATTAACAAATCTTTTTATCGGCTTCGTGTGCGGCATAGCGTTTTAGTGGCTCAATACCTTCTACAAGTTGCCTATTTTTCCAAACTTGAACAGCGGTGTACAACGCCTCACGAAAAGATGTTTCATCAGCAATATTTTTCCCTGCAATGTCGTATGCAGTGCCGTGGTCTGGCGATGTGCGTACAATAGAAAGCCCAGCTGTAAAATTAACACCTTTTGCTCCTGCTATTACTTTAAAAGGAATTAAACCTTGATCGTGATACATGGCTAACACGGCATCGAAATTTTTATAAAGCCCTGCAGCAAAAAATCCATCAGCGGGATACGGACCAAAACAAGTAATTCCTTCTTTCTCTGCTTCTCCAAGTGCTGGTATTATTACTTTTTGTTCCTCATCGCCAATAACACCATTATCTCCTGAATGTGGATTTAGCCCAAGAACAGCAATTCTCGGCTTACGAATAACAAAATCAACACTTAAAGAAGAGTTTATAAGCCTTAACTTTTGCAAAATTTTTTCAACAGTGATATTTTCCGACACTTTATTAACTGGCACATGACCCGTAACAACACCAATTTTAAGTTCATCTGATACCATAAACATAAGCACATCGTCAACGCCAAAACTTTCGGCAAGAAATTCTGTATGACCAGGGAAATTAAATCCTGCTTCGTTTATGTTGTTTTTGTTAATTGGAGCAGTTACAAGAATATCTATATTCCCATTTTGCAAATCTTTAACCGCATAATTTAATGCAGATGCCGAACATTGTCCTGCAATAACGGTAGATTTACCAAGTTCTACTTTTACGTTTTCGTCCGAAACATTAAACATGTTAACCCTATTAGGCTGCAAATCAGCCATGTCCTTAACTACATTTAAATTGATATTAGGCGTATTCAATGCTTTACGATGATATCCAGCCACCTTGGGCGAACCATAAATTACAATAGTGCAATCGTCGTAAATACGGTTGTCGGCCAAAGTTTTCATAATTATTTCGTATCCAACACCGTTAATATCTCCGGCTGTAATACCTATTACATATTTATTAGTTTCGGTTTTTTCCATTTTATTTTTTTATTACAATAAGGCAAAATTATATTTTTTTGACAAGATGCGAAAATTAAATCGAATTTTATACAAAAAAAGTCGGTATTTTATTTTCCCGACCAATTCCACTCAAAAAAATATATAAAAAAAATCAATGCGCTTTTTTTTGTCTTTCGTTTATCTTAAACCACAACACCCATAACAAAAATACAGCGGCATAAAGCGTATATTTGAAGAGATAACCATGATTGAAATCGAACCAATCGGGATAAAATTTTTGGGTAAACATTAAACTTGAAATCCTAATTACATTAAAAAAAACAATCACAACCAACCCAAAAGCGATATATGCTATTTTTTTTAAAAGTTTTTCTGGCCAAATAATAATAAATCCTGCAAATGCAAGCATCACATTGCGACCTACACAACCCCTATCAAGCACAAGACTTCCGCCAGCCTTGTCGCAAATTATTTTTCCAAACACTTCAACATCAAAACATGGAAATAGATTAAGAAATTTTTCTACAAAGAAATTGATAAACAACGTCAATTCTTTGAAACAAAACTCATAAAAACAAAACACATAAAAATTTTGGCGCGCAAACATAAAAAACGCTGCGCCCAAAACACCAAAAACTACCACATTAATAATAATTTGTTTTAATGCAGGTGATATGTTTTTTAAAACATCCAATACCTTTATGATGTATTATTTTCTTTTGTTTTTTTTATAGTCGCGATATTTTTTTGCGCCATAAGCCACTCCCGCAGCTATAAGCATTGACACTCCCCCATCAAGAGGAATTCCATCTTTTGTATAATGTACTTTTTTATCATAATATATAACTTTTGCAACCAAATAAAAAAATGTCGTTGAAACAAATCGTATTTTCTTTAACGAAAAACATACCAAAAAGTTTATATAAACGCCATTTACTAATATTAAATTTTATTAACATTATAATTTCCAAGTAGATTCTGTTACCCAATCTGCTTTAATAGTCTGTTTGTCAGGCAATATTATTACGCGCTCTGGATAAAGATGTTTTAGATAATCTCCTGTATCCCAAACTTTGTTTGAGTTTACATCATAAATTGCCATAACACGATATTCTCCCGGAAGAATAAAATCAAAAAGCAAATCACCATCTTGCGTAATCTCCTTTTGATATTTTATTTCACCTTTATCGTTTGTTAAACATATAAGCAACTGACCATTGGTTAAAGCATTATAATCGCCTGGCATGGTATCCACAGCAACAGGTGCTTTGCGACGACGTATCCGCGCTGTGTCTGGCTGTTTAAATGGCTCAATATCTTCGTCAATATCGGGATAGTGCTCCACATTGCCAACATTAAGAAGTTTTACCTTAAAAGTTCCGTAGTTTTCTTTAGTACGAATTTTGGTATCTTGCGTGTAATAAAGACTTGGCGTGTTGTAAATACTAACACAAGCCGTATCGTCAATCACAAGGCGATATTCTTTACCCTCTTCCCAAGGATATACAATTTTAAAATTACGAGAATTCATAGTATCTGGCATAATCTGATACTCAACAGGATAAAGCAATTTGGCAGTAATCATATTTTTCTTGGCATCAGCATTTTTCTTTTGCGTATCCATACCAACATCGCTTTTTCGTCTGCGGTTGTTTTTATCGTTTTTAGGTTCTTCAACAGCCTTTGGTTTTATAAATTTTAAGGTGTCGTGTTGCAATAATTTATTACCAAGTCTATCAATATTATCATATTCAATGGCAAGATTAAGCGTATCAACTGCTGCATCTACCCTACTCAAAAACAGAAATATAGTATCAGATTTTTGCGAAAGCGAATCAGACATCTGCATTTGCCAACCCTCGGCATGTGTTACACGTGGTTTTTGTATCAACGAACGTTCAAAACAAAGCCTTAAAGTGTCGTCAGATACCCTCGTATATGACTTAAGTTTTTGAAATGGCGGTTTATAAATAGAAAACAATGTATCGCGATAGTTAATGTTTACATACTTCATTTTTACCTTATTATAAACCTGTCTGTCATAAGAATTTATCTTGATTGCCAACGTATCTTTATAAATGGCAGTAGTATCAGTGAGCAACAAAATCATTCTATCGTTGTCAATCTGTTGTGTAAACCACTCACCAATAGGAGTAATATTGATGGCAGAAACCTCAACACCTTGTTTTGGATGTTTTTCAAACTTTACAATAATGCTATCACGGCTTGGACGCGAATATTCTAAAATTTTTTGCGGAACAATAGTCGTAGAAACGCTATCACGAAGTTTTTGGGTTTGCCCACAATAAAACTCATTAACATGTTTTATCATATTTTTAAACGCAGGTTTGTGCCACATAGCAGAATCTGTTACCATTATATCAATAGTATCACGACCTTGAGAATAAATTGCATTATACCAACTGGAATTAACAACAGTATCCGTAGGATAAAAATTTATGTCGCCAACCACTGGACGTTTGAAAACAAGCCGATAAAAACCACTATCGAGCCTAACTGCTTTAAGCAATTTTTGGTTAAGATCCTCCACAAACGAAGAATCTACACATTCATAAAGTTTTATACGCGAGGTATCTACATTATATAATGGCACCGGAATTTCAACCGTAACATTACTATTAAGATCAAAATCCTTTGATAGCGAAGTTTTAAGTCTAAACTGCAACGAATCTATTCCCGTATCAACAGGTTTTTGCTGCTGTTTTTTATTTTTTGATGCTTTTTTTACAACAAATTTCAACGGCAACGTGTCTGTTTCAACAATTGGATTTTGAAGACTATCAAGAGTAGGAAAAGAAACCCTAAGTTGCAATGTATCGTTGTAAATATCGGTTGTATCGGTAAGCCAAACAACAAGGCTATCACGAGTATGATTGTAGTTGAAAAACATTTGCGGGCTTTTTAGCGTATCGTCAACATAAGTTATAATAACGCTATCACTTGTTTCAACGGGTTTGTTAAAATATAAATTAAACCTTATTCTCATATCGCGAGAACGTTCTGTAATGTACTGAACAAGTTTAATCTCGTTAAAAGCATAAAGTTTAAGGTTATTAGGCGTTGTGTAAAGTATGTCTTGCACTATAACACTGTCGGTTTTAAGCGTATCAAGTATTGGATGACCATACGTACCCAAATGTAGAATAGTTCCAGCTCGCAACGAATCCTCTTTGTGCATATTTTCAGCCTTTGGTTCTATAACAGCCTCCATAAATGCAATTTTCTCGTTTTCAAGGTCAAATTTTTGAGTTTCATTAATATCAGCGAGAGCAAAAATTCTATACTTTCCTGGTCTAATATTGTTTATTTTAAATGCACCAGCTGTATCTGTTCTGGTAATAAAATCGGGTTTGTACTTTATAAACGCACTATCATCTGGCATAACACCATCTTTCTCACCATAAATACCAACAAGCATATCCTTTTCTTTTTCGAGAGTTTTTGCGTCATAAACATGCCCCGCAATAGCAAAAGTATCGGTTACACTGCCAGTAGAAAAAACAAATTCATAACCCGGCAATATGTTTCCTTCGTTATAATCTTTTATTGCATCAAAAAACTGCAAAGTATAAGTAGTATCAGGTTTAAGTGGTTCTTTAAACTTAACAATAACTTTTTTACCTTTCACCTTTATCTTTGGTTTTTTATCAACATGAGGTGGCGAAATTAAAAACTTACTTTCAATATTATCGAGTGTAAAAAACTCGTCGAATTTTACTTTTGCCTTTTTTCCATCAAAATCTCCCGAATAAATTTTGGGTTTAGACCTTACCATTACTGGTGCAGAAGTATCTTTTTCGCCACCACCGATAGAACCAACACGTGCGCACGAAAAAAACATCGCACCAATTAAAAAAGTTAATAAACTGATTTTTAAACAATTATAAAAAAAATTTGTTTTCATTGCAATCTTTATTTTCTATATTTTGCAGGATATTCATATTTTTGGCAAAGAAAACAAAAAAAAATGAAACATTTAGACCTTGAACAATCGGTGATTAAAACATCAAGCATAAAATTTGATTTTGTGCTCTACAACGCGGATTTTACCGCCGCACTCACCGCCTTGCTGTTAGCCGCCACAGGAAAAAAAGTATGTCTTATATTCCAAGACGACTTTATGTTTTCAAACGTTAGGTACGTTAGATACATCAACGAACAACCTGTAAACGGATATAAACAAAAGAGTACTTATTCACAAAAACAACTTGACTATGGCGCAACAATACTCAATAAAATATCGCCAAACACTTTTTATTTTAACAAATGCTACGCAATAAGTTGGCAACGCAATATATTAAAAGTAATAAAAGATGCATTAACGTTAAAAGAAATACCACCAAAAGCCAATTGGCAGAAATCAGGTGTGTTTGCCGATGGCTGTGGTCCCTCCGAAAATCACATTGTAAGAGTAGCTAAGGCATACAGAATGAACGAAACAAGATTTTACGTTAGTGTTTTCAAAACATTAGAAAATCTCGGCAGCATAGTTATAAGATATTCACAATTTACGGGTATGTCTCCCAATGGAAAATCAATGTATTTTAGGTGCAACAAACTTAAACGAAATTTTGAGGTAAACAATGCACCCAACATGGATTTTGACCCAATAGGACTAAAATTAAAAAAACGTATTTTTTTAAAAACACCCATCAACAGAAGTCCCATTAAACAACCTGTGTACATAAACAACGGCAAAATAGACATATACCTATTCAACAGATACGATTATTTTTGTATATCTCAACAAGCATACGAATATAGCGACAAAATAGCAGCCATTTCTGGCGAAATATCAGCCATTGCCGACATAATAAACGAATCCATAGACGGAGCAGCATTTAGACCAACAGACTTTACTGTACAAAGCGTAAACACAGTTCCAGCTGGTGAAAATCCATGTGTATCACTTCTAAAAGCAAGTGATAACGTAGCCAAATTACTCAACACCAACAAAAATCCGCTATCGTATTTCGACAAATTCAAACTTGTTGGCAGCAATTTTGACTTCGACCCAACACCTTTTAATATAATAGAATATGCAGATAGAAAATACGACGAGGTAAAGTTGATGAACGTTGACATAAACCGTTTTAAAACAACAGTTTTCGATTTTGGGACAGAAATTGATGAGATTATAAATAATTTTTACGATATTTACCGCGATTTTAACGATGGCACCAAGGCATTTTTGGAAGCTGTAAAAAAATACCGTTTGCAACACGAAGGCAACGGTGTACAATTGACGATTAACAACAAACAATAAACAAAAAAACGTCAACAAAAAGCAAATATAAAAGATGTACATAAGACTTGCAACAACAGAAGATTCTCAAATATTTGCCGACATACTATCGCAGTATGTTGACACACCATTTTATTTAGATTTTCAACAACCCACGGCACAATTTATAGCCGATAAAATAAAAAATGTAACCCAAAGATATCCATGGCTCGTTTGCGAAAAAGCAGGCGTAATTACTGGGTTTGCATACGCAGAAACGTTTCGCGACTATCAATCATACCAATGGGACGCAAGAACAACAGTTTATGTTGACAAAAAATTTCAAGGCAGAAAAAGTGGGTCTTATCTTTACAATACACTAATAGACCTACTCAAATTGCAAAACACAGCCAACATATTCGCATACGTAACACGCCCAAACCTTATGGGCGAGAGTTTACACCGCAGTAGAGGATTTAAACCGCTTTGCATACTTCCCAAAGCAGCTTTCAAAAACGGAACATGGCACGACATCACTCTCTATCACAAAGCAATAAGCACGTTGCAAGAGCCAAAAGAATTTGTTCCATTTCCAAAACTCGACCCACCCACGGTGTTTGAAATATGCGATAAAAACGCAAAAAAATAATATGAAAGCCAAAACAATTTACGTTTGTCAAAACTGCGGAGCAACCACTTCAAAATGGATAGGTAAATGTCCTTCGTGTGGGCAATGGAATACTTACCAAGAAGAAATAACTGCCACACAGAAAACAACTACATCGCGCATAACATCAACAGTCAAAGCACTTAAAATAGAAGATATAGAGATAGCCGAAACCAATCGCATTGACACAAAAAATCAAGAGTTCAATCGAGTTCTTGGAGGCGGCATAGTACCCGGTTCGGTGGTACTTATTGGTGGAGAGCCTGGCATAGGCAAATCTACTCTTTCGCTCCAAATTGCTCTCAACATTCCACAACGAACACTTTATGTATCAGGCGAAGAAAGCGCATCACAAATAAAACTACGTGCTGATAGACTTCATCACACAACAGACTCATGTCTAATACTTTGCGAAGTTACTGTAGAAAACATTATACCAGCCATTAAAGAATACAATCCTGGATTGGTGGTTATAGACTCCATACAGACTTTACGAACAGAAAACGTAGAATCATCGCCAGGCACAATAACGCAGATACGCGAATGTGCCGATTTGCTCATACGTCACGCCAAACAATACAACGTTCCCGTGGTACTTATTGGCCATATCAACAAAGAAGGCAACATAGCAGGTCCAAAAATACTTGAACACATGGTTGACACAGTACTTCAATTTGAAGGAGATAGTACACATGTTTACAGAGTTTTACGCGGAATAAAAAATCGATTTGGTACAACATCCGAAGTTGGCATTTTTGAGATGTTGCACGATGGACTACGACAAGTTGAAAACCCAAGTGAACTTCTACTACACAACCACGACGAAAACGTTTCAGGAGTAACAATATCCGCCGCCATAGAAGGTATGCGACCGTTTATGGTAGAAGTGCAAGCACTTGTAAGCACGGCAGCATACGGAGTACCACAACGTAGTTCCACAGGATTCGACTACAAAAGGCTCAATATGCTACTTGCTGTAATAGAACGACGTGCAGGATTTAGACTAAGCACCAAAGATGTGTTTCTAAATATAGCAGGCGGAATAAAAATAAACGACACCGCCATGGATCTCTCCGTACTTGCCGCCGTACTTAGCAGCGACCTCGACATACCTATCGACTACCTCACCTGTTTTGCTGGAGAAGTTGGACTTACAGGCGAAATCAGGCCAGTAAGCCGTATAGAACAACGAATAGCAGAGGCAGAAAAACTTGGATTCAAACGCATATTCCTATCGCAAAGCCATAAAAAAAACATAGCCAACATAAAGCACAGCATAGAAATTGTACTTGTTAGCAAAATAGAAGAAGTGTTCCGACACTTATTTGCATACGCCCACAAAAATCAATAACCACCAACAACCAATGTTAGAAAAAATAATCGACATTATCAATAGTATAATATGGAGTCCAGTACTTGTAGTAGTACTCATCGCAGCTGGAATATTCCTAAGTTACAAAACCCGTTTTATTCAGATTACACGCATCGGACTAATGGTAAAATCGCTATTCGGCAGCCGTAACAACGCAACTTCCAAAGGCATAACATCATTCCAAGCCTTTTGTATAGCCCTATCAGGACGCGTAGGAACTGGCAACATAGTAGGAGTAGCATCGGCAATAGGTTTTGGTGGACCCGGTGCAGTATTTTGGATGTGGCTAATAGCATTTTTTGGTGCTGCCACTGCATATACAGAATCCACACTCGCACAAATATATAAATTCAAACACAATGGCGTGTTTCGCGGTGGACCATTTGCCTATATACACATCGGACTTGGACACAAAAAAATAGGAATAACATTCGCCATAGCCACTATTATTGGTTATGGCACACTTTTGCCAGCAGTGCAAGCCAACGGTGTAAGTTCTGCAATGCAAACCGCCTTTAACATTCCTCCAATATACGCTGGATTAGTACTTGCCACACTTGTTGGACTTGTAGTAATAGGAGGTATAAAACGAATATCAAAAGTTGCATCCATAGTAACACCTTTTATGGCATTAGGTTATATAACGTTAGCAATGATTGTAATATTTTTTCACATTAATGACATTCCAAACATTATTACCATAATATTTAAAGAAGCCTTTGGTGTAGGTGCGCTTGGCGGAGGAATAATAGGTTCTACAATAATGATGGGTGTAAAACGCGGAATCTTCTCCAACGAAGCAGGGCAAGGTGGAGGAGCAATAGTTTCAGCTTCAGCCGACGTTCCACACCCTGCACAACAAGGTCTTGCTCAAGCATTTTCTGTATATATCGACACACTTCTTGTATGTACAGTAACCGCTCTAATGATACTTTCGTCGGGATGTTACAACATCATAGACAGCCAAACCAACACAATAATCGTAACCAACGCACTAGAATTGGGTACAAACTACCCTCAATACACACAAGCAGCAGTAAATACAGTATTCAACCACACTGGAGCACAATTTGTTGGCATTGCACTTGTATTTTTTGTTTTCACAACCATAATGGCATATTATTTTTATTCAGAATCTGCACTAACCTACATTTTTCACCACAGCGGCACGCCCGACAATCCTCGAAAAGAAAAAATTTGCATACGCTTTGGACAAATTGTATTGTTATCGGCTGTAGTTTTTGGTTCTACAAACGGAGCCGATCTTACATGGAAAATTGGTGATATAGGAGTAGGTCTAACAACTTGGATAAACGTTGTAGCATTGTTTCTGCTTTATCCAAAGGCAATAAAAGCACTTAACGATTATCTTAACAACAAATAATAATTTTTAAACACACTATTAACAAAAAAATTGTAACACACTATAAATAAAAAGAAAACTTCATTGCCTTGCAAAATCAAAGATTATTACTTAATTTTGCAGCATTATTATTTTTAGAAAAAACAAAAAATATGGAATTATTCGACTTTGAAAAACCCATAGAAGAATTAGAAGCGCAGCTTTCCAAGGCAAAAGAAATAAAGGCGGCAGGCAGCGTTGATATAGACAGCGCAATAGAAGAACTTGAAGGCAAGATAATTGCCACGCGCAAAGAAATTTACCAGAATCTAAGTCCGTGGCAAAGAGTGCAGGTATCACGCCATCCAATGCGTCCATACACACTCGAATATATGGAAACAATATTTGAAGATTTTATAGAACTACACGGCGACCGTCAATGCCACGACGACAAGGCAATGATTGGAGGTTTTGGACGCATTGATGGGCAATCGGTAATGGTAATAGGTCAACAAAAAGGCGTAAACACAAAGATGCGTCAATATCGCAATTTTGGTATGGCCAACCCCGAAGGATACAGAAAGGCACTACGACTTATGAAACTTGCCGAAAAATTCAACAAACCCATAATAACCCTAATTGATACTCCCGGTGCATACCCAGGCATTGAAGCAGAAGAACGCGGGCAAGCAGAGGCAATAGCACGCAACATATATGAAATGTTTAAGTTACGAGTACCAGTAATATGCATAGTTATTGGCGAAGGGGCAAGCGGCGGAGCAATAGGAATAGGCGTAGGCGACAGAGTTTACATGTTGGAAAACACTTGGTATTCTGTAATAGCCCCCGAAAGTTGCTCAAGCATATTATGGAGAAGTTGGGATTTTAAACGCGAAGCAGCAGAAGCTCTAAAACTATCAGCAGCAGACATGTACGCCAACAAACTCATTGATGGTATAATTCCAGAACCCGATGGAGGTGCTCATAACAACCATGAAGAAACTTTCAAAATTGTAAAACAAAAAATCATTGACACACTTGCCGAGTTAAACAAAATACCAGTTGACGAGTTACTAAAACAACGACTTGAAAAATTTGCCAACATGGGCGTATATAAGGAAGTCTAAAAATGGCAGACTATAAAAATAAACGTAAGCAAGTTGACGACCTCAACATGCAGTATGGTCGCATACCGCCGCAAGCATTAGAACTCGAAGAAACTGTTCTTGGTGCAATAATGCTCGAAAAAGGTTCGGAAATAGATGTAATGAGCATTCTAAAACCCGACAGTTTTTATAGCGAAGCAAACAAACGCATTTACGAATGCATACTTGAGTTGTCAACAAAACATCTTCCAATAGACATATACACAGTTACGGAGCAACTAAGAGCTAAAGGCATACTTGACGAAGTTGGAGGTGCATACTACATAGCATCGTTAACCGACAAAGTAGGTTCGGCAGCACACTTGGAGTTTCACGCAAGAATTATAGCTCAAAAATACATACAACGCGAGTTAATAAAAGTTGCAGCAGAAATAGAAAATCGTGCTTTTGATCCTGGTATTGATGTTGACGATTTGCTCAATTTTTCAGAAAAAGAAATATTCGACCTTGCATACGGCAACATAAAAAACGAAACCCAAAGCATGGGCGAGGTTCTCAAAGAATCAATTAAGCAAATTGAGGAGGCATCAAAACGCACCGATGGTCTAAGTGGCGTTCCCTCTGGATTTAGTTCTCTCGACCGTATTACACAAGGTTGGCAACGTAGCGACATGATAGTTATTGCAGCCCGTCCTTCAATGGGTAAAACAGCATTTGTGCTATCAATGGCAAGAAACATGACCGTAAATCTAAAAGTTCCTGTGGTTATTTTCTCGTTGGAAATGTCGGCAGTTCAACTCGTTAATCGTTTAATAGTTTCGGAAACAGAACTTTCAAGCGAAAAAATACGAAGTGGCAAACTTGAACCTCACGAGTGGACACAACTCGACTATAAGATAAAAAATCTTGAAGATGCACCACTCTACATCGACGACACCGCAGCCATATCGTTATTTGAATTAAGAGCAAAATGTCGCCGTCTAAAAATGCAACACGACATAGGTCTTGTTATAATAGACTACCTACAACTCATGACTGGACCACCAGAAGTTCGCAATAATCGAGAGCAAGAGGTGTCAACCATTTCGCGTGGTATAAAATCTATAGCCAAAGAACTCAACGTGCCAATAATAGCACTATCGCAGTTGAACCGAAGCGTAGAAATGCGTGCTGGCGACAAACGACCACAATTGAGCGACCTTCGCGAATCTGGTGCAATAGAGCAGGATGCCGACATTGTTTGTTTTATCCACCGTCCCGAAAAATTTGGAATACTACAAGACGAGGAAGGTAATTCTACCGAAGGTCTTGGTCAAATAATAATAGCCAAGCACCGAAACGGTGAAATATGCGATGTTAACTTGCATTTCCGTGCTGAGTTTGCACGTTTTGAAGAATGGGATAGTCAAGGTCTAATTTCACCAATAGACGATAATGGAGTAATGATGCAGACCGTAGGCAGCAAACGCAACACAGAACTGACACCAGTAACCACTGTACAAGCACCCGTTCAGGACTTCAGTGGAGAAGCTCCATTTTAAAAACTTGACAAAAATTACAACATTCGGGCATATAATTAATACACCATGAAAAAAATATTTTTTTTATTGCTTATAATGTTGGGTGTAAAAGCTTTCGGTATGAAAATACTAATACCAATGGACGAAAGCCAAACCAATCATCTCAAAGCATACGGCATAGCCTACTATATAATTGAACACGGACAAACTGCCGATTGGTTGCTAAACTACCGGGGGGGAAGTTTTATGACCGACTACGATGCCGACGTTGCAGCACAATGCCGCATTCGCAATGTAAGTTTTAAGCAAATATCAGATGGAGAAGCCAATAACATACTAACTGAAATTTCTCGCAACGATGTTAATATGGAGCGTGTACCACTTGAAAAAGCACCAAAGATAGCAGTTTATGCTCCCAAAACATACAAACCATGGGACGATGCCGTAATGCTTGTTCTTACATACGCCGAAATACCTTACACCGTGGTTTACGACGAAGAAATACTTAATGGTGAACTACAAAAATACGATTGGCTACATCTCCATCACGAAGATTTTACGGGTCAACACGGAAAATTCTACGCAATGTACAAAAACGCAGCATGGTATAAAAATCAAGTGCGCGAATACGAAGCACTTGCTGCAAAAATGGGATATACAAAAGTTTCAAAACTAAAACTTGCCGTAGCCAAAACTATCAAAGCCTTTGTAGAAAACGGTGGTTTCATGTTTGCAATGTGCAGTGCCACAGACAGTTTTGACATAGCATTAGCAGCCGAAAATACCGACATTTGTCATCCTATGTTTGATGGCGATCCCGTTGAACCAGATTGCCAAAACAAATTAGATTTTTCTAAAACATTTGCTTTCAAGGATTTCAAACTTGAGATGAATCCTAATGTATATGAATATTCCGATATTGATGCAACACGCACACGAAAAGTAAATCAAAACGATGATTTTTTTACGCTTTTTGAATTTTCTGCCAAATGGGATCCTGTACCAACAATGCTATGTCAAAATCACGTAGCAGTAATTGATGGATTTATGGGGCAAACTACAAGTTACAACAAAAACGTATTAAAATCTAACGTTTTAATTATGGGCGAAAACAAAGCCTTAAACGAAGCCCGATACATACATGGCGAAATTGGCAAAGGCACATGGACTTGGTATGGCGGTCACGATCCTGCCGACTACACCCATTATGTAGGCGACCCGCCTACCGACCTCGATGCCCATCCAAATTCTCCTGGCTACCGTCTTATACTAAACAACGTATTGTTTCCGGCAGCCAAGAAAAAGAAAATGAAAACATAAAATTTTAATTCACATTGTCCAAGATGTCGCATTTGCCGAGATACTTGGACTTATGTGTTGTTATAAATGTTTTCAAGCGTTTTGCAGCTTGATATTGTCGAGAATTTTTATCAACATCGCATACGTATTTCCAATTTCGTTTTTCGTCATAATAGCAATTTAACATTTTTCCTACGGGAATATACGAAAGTCCACACAACGACTTTTCTTGCAAATCAGCATTAGTCGATGTGGCACTTTCTTCGAGATAGTTAATTGCAATTTTTGCAAAATCTTTTTCGTTTTTGTATTGAGGTTCGGTTTCATAAATACTCCACGAATAGTTTGTTAAAAACCAACAATTACCAAGTCTTGAGGCTTGAAAATACCTTACAGCCAAATCATACGCTATTTTTTTTCGTTCTTCACCCTTGGCTTTTGAATAGCGATTTTTTAACGACAATATTTCGTTAGCAAATGTAAGTTTTTTGTTTTCAGAAATTCCTTTACCCAAATATTCGTCATTTTCTTGAGTATAAGTTACTGGTTGATATTTAAACCAATTTTCTTGGGTATAGTTTCTTAATGCCATGTAAGGTGCAATATGTTGATTAGAAACAAAACTCAACGGAACAAGTTTAAGATAATCAATAGCTTTGGCAATATTATCTTCTCTAAGATACATTGTACCAATAATATCGTTGAAAAAATTTTCGGAATATTTAGCAAATCCAACCAAATATTTCTGCAAAGCATTTTTTTGTCCTTTTTGAATAAAATTAGCCAATTTTATTGTTTCATCGGCAGAATTATTAATTAATACGGTAAAGAAATCTTCATAATAAAAATCGGGGTTACCTACACCAATACCCAAAACTTTATCCATATAACAATATAATAACAAAGCAGTTTCTTTATCACCTTTTTTTTCGTAACGAGGTATTAAACCAAGATATACAACACGTTGCAATGCTTCAAAATAATGATTAAAAGTAGTTCTGTCAAGTTTTTGCTCATCCTCGATTTTAGATTCAAGCCATTTAAGTTCTGACAAAACATAATTTTCATCAAGATTACCATCTGTTTTTGTCATTATTAGCAATTTAATGGCACGCGCATTGTCGTTCATTCTTGTTGTACCTTTAAGAGAAAGAGCTTGATTAATTTCCTTTTCGGCATCTTGCTGAAAATTAACAAGATAATGTGTCATAGCAGCTGCCGTTTTCCAAAGTTGTGGGCAATCGGTTTTATTTTCGGCAACAATATCATTGGCTTTTTTTGCAAAATCTAACACTTCTTTACGATAAATAGGATGATAATCAACAGTTTCTTTTTGAAAACCAACAGTATCAATGGTTTCTTGTGTATTATTAACAAAATCCTGAACAAGATAAATCAGACTCGGTGAAGTTGGATTATCTTGATAAATTTTTGTTATTCCGCTAAGATTTCGCTTATTTTTCAAACAATATTTTACGCTAAGCATATCGCCAAGTTGCGCAAACATCTCTGCCGCTTGTTCCACTTTGCCAGTTTTAAACAAACAACCCGCATAAAGTCCCTTTATGGCATTTTTGCAACCGTTATCGGTAATTTTAGAAGCTGTTGTATTCCAATAATTTATTGCTGAAATATAATTTCCTTGTCTAAAATAACACCTCATAACCAACAATGCATAACGTTCTTTGAGATTTTGACCTTGATATTTCAACGCTTGCGAAACAATATCTTGTGCAGCCTTTTTGCTTTTCGCAATTTCTTCTTTCGACGGATACCTCCATTCGTCATAATAGACCGCCGAATAGAGGTATTGCCCCAAGAGATTGAGATATTCAATCATTTCTGAATCATTTTTTTTCAAAGCAGTTTCTATAATTGGCGATTTACAATTTTCGTAACCATTGAAATTTTTTTCACCAGCCAATAATTTTTTGAAATTTTCATAACCCATTGTCCCCAACTTTTCTACATCGCTTTGCGTAGCAACACCATTTGTATATGACTTCCAAAATTTAACAAAACCGACATTGTCTTGGGCTACAAATTCGCTTCTGTTTATAACACTAAACATATAATAATTGTAACTTATGCAAAAATCACACGCATAAGCAACGGCAGAAAAACAAAAAACTGCCATCAAAATAAGTGTTTTTATAAAAAAGTTTTTCATAATATATTAAGTTTAATAAGTTATAGCAATTTATTGTCAAAATTAATCAATACCAAATATTATTTTATATTCACTATCAGACAAATTACCAATATTAGCAGAATTTAAGTCATAGAAAATTATTTCATTTCCAATGTCAGAGCGAATATATTCAACTTCTTGTCTAACTTTTAAGATATGTGATGCTACAGATTTTTTTATTACTACATCGTTGCCAGCATTAACAAAAATAACACTTGCATCTGGCGAAGGCGACAATGGCAACTCTTTAGTAGATATAACCTTATATGTATTTTCTGAAATACGCTTATACACCAATGTATCAGAAATATCTTCACCATAAAGAATATGTTTAAAATTTTTTCCATTAAATAACAATTTCCACTCAAAGTTTGGGTAAGCTGCTTTAAGAGGTAGCCTATATTTTTTTAAATTTTTAAGATATGGCTGCACATCGGCAAAATCGAGAATAGGATTTTTACAATCACGGTTTTTAAAATCGCCAGTGTTATAAAGCATCAAAACGCCATAATCAACATCGGGTGCTTTCATAGACAATTGGTGTAGCCGAATGGTTACCGACAAAGACATGTTTTTTTGTTTTAATAACTGTTTAATTTCTGATAAAAATTTATAATAATTATCTAACGTTTTTGCAGTATAATCACAATCTATTTGAATACATTTTACATTAGCAATATCTAATGTTTTTGACATAGCACCAATACGTTCTACTATTTTTTCAACATAATCTAATATATTGTTATTCAAACATCTATAATCAATAAAAATAGTAGGAACAATTTCACAATTTATATTAACAGCATCGCGTCCTTGCGTTAAACTTGCATTTGGTACAATTTTCCCATTTTTTTCAACCAAATCGAAATAACGCAAATATAACTTTTGAATATTATATTTTTTTATAAAGTTATATTCTGTAGAATCCAATTTCCAAATTGTTTTCCAAAAATATACAGCATTTACTCTTTCTGAATTTGTTGACCCACAACTAAAAAACAGATTAACAATCATTAAGCAAAGCGAGATAAAAAAAATTCTTCGCATATTATGTTATTTTTTTCCACCGCATCCACAATTACAACCTCCACCTTTGCCATTGTTTTTTAAGGCTTTTAAAATTTTATAGATTGCAATTGCAACCGCCATGGCTACAATAATATAAGTTAAAACAACTTGCATTGATATATTTTTTAAAAAGAATAATTTACACCACCTCTTATTATAGGATTTTGTCCATAAGAATCTGAATTATAAAGCAAATCGTATGTACATTCGGCATAAACAGTAACACCACCAAGACTTCGCGAATAACCTGCACCGCAAGGTAGAGCATGTTGCCACTTACGAGAATCGTTTCCTGTTGGAAAATTTTCGTACTGATAGCCACCAGTAAGGTATAACCCCTGCCCTATCGTGTAACGTACGTATGATCGTACACCGTATGTATGGTTGGCACTATTGCTACCACTTTTTGTATAAGAAACAAATGGCGAAATAACTATTTGAAGTTGTTTTTGTGGCAAAAACTGTCTTCCAAATTCTGGACTTATATTGGCATAAATATCTGAATTGTAAAAATGTACGCCCATATTTCCACCGATTACCCACTGAGCCTTAACTCCAACTGCGGCAAAAATAATGACAATTAAAATTAATAGTTTTTTCATATTCGTTATCAGTTTAGGTTTTGAATTATACGAATCCCAACAAGCATTATGTCGTCCACCTGCTCAATATCTGGTCCACGCCATTGTCTATGCTCTTGCTCAATATACTTACACTGTTC
Source organism: uncultured Bacteroidales bacterium (assembly GCA_937877455.1). Taxonomy (GTDB): domain Bacteria; phylum Bacteroidota; class Bacteroidia; order Bacteroidales; family UBA3824; genus UBA3824. The sequence continues at coordinate 18,530 of CALFIU010000087.1, read as the reverse complement.
ATCAACAGGCTGCAATGAAGCTTTGATAAGCATATTTGTAAAGTTTTTACGTCCAAATTTTTTCCCTGTTTCGTGTCCAAATTGGTCGGTATATCCGTCAGATGTCATGTAAAGCATGTCGCCTGCCATAATAGGTACTTCGTGGTCGGTAAAAAATACGTCATTGTCAGTTATATTGCCAAGACTCATTCTATCGGGTTGAATTTTTATAAAATCGCTATTTCTAACTATGTAAAGAGGACGATAAGCTCCAGCATAATTGAGCATTGTATTTCGCGAATTTATAATGCAAAACACCACATCCATTCCATCAATACCACCAACTTTTTCAGAAAGGCTTGACACAGAAGTATTAAGTCTATCGTTGAGTTGTCGTAATATTTTGCCTGGAGAATCTTCAATCTTTGCAGTGTGCATTATTTCGTCAAGAATCATCTTACCCATCATACTTACAAATGCACCAGGAACACCATGCCCAGCACAATCGCATAACGCGAAATATTTTCTACCAAATTTTTCGTAAATCCAAAAGAAATCGCCCGATACTATATCCTTAGGCATATTAAGGATAAACGTTTCGGGGAAAACCTGTTTTACTTCTTTCAAACTTGGCATTAGTGCCGTTTGAATAGTTTTTGCATACTCAATACTTTCTGTTAGATTTTTATTTTTTGCGATAATTTCGTTACGCTGTGTACGAATTTCGTTTTCGGCTTGTTTCAACGCAGAAATGTCGGTATCAACCGCCACCACCTGCAATAATTTGCCATCATTATCTATTATGGGTGTAAGCGTAGTCTGTATCCACAACAAATGTCCATCTTTATGACTATAAGGAAGACTAAAGATTTCGCTCTGCGAGTGAGAATATACCATATCGAAATACTTTATCGATTCTGGATTTCTTAACGCTTGATTATATTTTTTTCCGTTTTTAACATACTCTTTAAAATCAAACCCATAAAGTTTTGAAAAACCACGATTTACCCATTCTAAATTTCCTTCGGCATCAAAAATAGAAATAGCGTTATCAGTATTGCGAACAACAATAGAAAGTTTTTGCAACTCTTTATTGGCCTTGGCTTCTTCAGATTTGGCTTGTCGCAATTTTTTTATAGTTTCTTCAAGCAGATTAGAGCGTTCTTGAACAATACGTTTATGTTTTTTTATCTGAGTATAAAACTTATAGTTAACAATAGCAATTTCAAGATATGTAGCAATATTGCGAATTATGCTTAAATGATATTTGGTATAATAATAATTTTTATTATTCTGAATATTTAACACTCCTATTACATTGATATTATCATATAGCGGAACAAAAACTGCCGAACCAAACATAGATGTCTCGATGCGATAGAGCGATTGATCTATATAATCATAAACTTGTTTTTTGTAATCATCAATCACAATTAATTTTCTATTATGGTAACACCACACATTAAGATTATTAACAAGATCGAGATTATACCTCGCAAACGGCATTTTTCCCCCTTGATAAACAAATGTCGAAAAATCAAGACTATTATGAAATGCGTTATATGTACCAATACCAACATTATCAAAATCTAAAAAGTTTTTAAGTTCTTTATAGCAAGCATTACAAATTTCGCGCATACTCAACGAGCGAATTATCTGCTGACCTGCAGAAGATAGTTGCTTAAGATCTTTCAAAGCTTTATTAAGCGTTTCTTTTTGGCTTTCAAATTGTGTTTTATCTTCAACAAAATCTTGAGTACGAGTATCAAGGATTATGTTTAAATTATTTTTTTCTGTTTCAAATTGTCTTCGATATAATTTGATAATTACAAAAACAATAGCACCAAGCAAAAGAACATAAAGCGCAATAAAATATGGTTTTAAATAGAACGGATATTCTATTATAAAACTAAAAAAAACTCCATCGCTAACATGCAACACATCGGTACGCGCCCTCACACCCAAAATATATTTTCCTGGATGAAGGTTTACAAACATAGCTTCTGGATTTTGTGACCACGCATTCCAATTTTGCTGTTGCTTGTTTAGAAAAATAGAATATTCTGGTTTTTGATTCAACGGTATATTTGAAGAAAACACAAATTTTAATGTATTGAACTTATATGGCAATACAAGCGGAGACTTAAAAGACTCAAACTTTTCATTTGAAAATACAAGCGAATCACCATTGGCATAAACATACGACACACGACACTTTATATCTCTTGGTCCTGTTTCTTGGGCAAAACCAACATACGTAGTTGCAAAAAACAAAAAAATCAACAATATATTTTTAAAAAAACTAATCAATTTTTCTTATATTTTTTTACCAAATGGTTCAATTTCCAATTTCACAAAGTTATAAAAGGTTTCTGAATTTTTACCAAAAAAAATATCATACAAAAATAATCCCAAATTGTAAAAAGAAACCGACAAATTCCAAAATCCAGCACAATTTTGTTCTATTGTATTTGACACGCATCGTAATTCTAAATAAGATTTTTTTTGTAGACGGCACACGTTGGCACAATATGCCGACTCCATAGTTTCGTATTTTGCAGTAAAATTTTTCAACACCACATCAAGATCGTTGGGTTTTGTAGATGGAAAATTACGCGTATTAACAGCACCAGTAGCAATATTAAAAGCGGTTGAAAACCTTTCGGAAACTTTTATTGATATGCCATTGGCATCAAGTGGCAGAAAGGTTGCTGTTTTACGATTTTCGAAGCCAAGATCTGCAAAAAATGCCTTATTAGGACATACCATCTGCCCCACAAGCAATTTGTCATTAGAATAAACTCCACAAACTCCAAAACCTAACACAAAATCATATTCTTTTTTCATGGTTTGACGTGTAAGATAATACGTAGCACCAGCTCCTCCAACTCCCGTTAGAATAAGGTCTATTGAGAAAAAATCAGTTTTACAACAATATAATCCGTTATCAAAAACCAACCTACCATCATTTATAAATTTCTCTGCCTCACGATATACCGCTGCCGACATCAAAATATTTATTCTCTCGCTCATTGTTTGCGTAAATAAAAATTATAAACTATCTTTGTATCCGTTTTCATACAACAAAAGCCTTGAAAACGCTCCAGAAAAAAACATAATATTAAACATTATTATTTTATTTTCAACAAAAAAGAAGTTTAAGTTTAAAATGGCAGATTTTTTAGACAAAGGCATCAATCCAGATAACGGTGCGCGATATTACAAGGTGGAACATTACGACGACAACACCACCGAAACCATAGCTAAAGCATTAAAACAAATGCTTAACGCCATTGGTGAAAATACCTCGCGCGACGGTCTTTTAGACACACCAATGCGTGTGGCAAAAGCGTTACAATTTTGCACACAAGGCTATCAGACCGACCCACAAAAAATACTTGAAGGCGCATTGTTTAAAGAAGAATATCGCCAAATGGTTCTTGTAAAAGATATTGAACTTTACTCGTTGTGCGAACATCATCTGCTACCATTTTTTGGCAAGGCTCACGTGGCTTACATTCCCAACGGTCAAATAACGGGTCTTAGCAAAATAGCCCGCGTGGTAGATGCCTACTCTCGGCGACTACAAGTGCAAGAAAGGCTAACCATACAAATTCGCGACTGTATACAATCTACCCTAAAACCGTTAGGAGTAGCAGTAGTAATAGAAGCTCATCACCTTTGTATGATGATGCGTGGCGTACAAAAACAAAATAGCCTTACAACAACATCGGCATTTTCTGGTCAATTTATGAAAGATTTGCGCACAAGAAACGAATTTTTAAGATTAATCGACTAACAAAATTGACAATAGTACCATAAAAAAAACGCCAACCGTAATTACGATTGGCGTTTTTTATATCAAAAAACAATAGTTATTCCTTTATCAAAATAACAAGAAATTTACTACGTTCCCAAAATGCTTGAGGATCTGTAATTTCTATGCTTTCTACTGTTTTACCATTAGTAACGACTTTATAACTTCCTGATGGATGAGAAGATAGAATTTGGATTTCTTTTTTAGAGTTTAGACGAATAACGTTAACTGCACGCATGTCAACCTTTGTAAAATAATCCTTATCGAAACTATCGCCAATTTTCAAACCTTTGAAAGCACCTTCTCTACTTATAACCTTGTGGTTCATAAGTTCTTTTTTGGTACCATAAACATAATAAACAGTATTAAGAGCTTCGTCTTGCTCACTGATAAGTTGAGCTTTTTGTTCGTTTTCTTCTTGTTGTTGTTCGAGATTAGCGTTAAGTTCTTCAACTTGTTCATTAAGTTGCTGAACGTCAAAATTAAGTTTTTCGAGTTGTCCCTTGAGCTTATTAATTTCGTTATCTTTATCTTCTACTTGTTTTTGCAACAATTTAATAGTCTTAGCCATTTCGCTATTTTTAAGACCATTTTGTTGCAATTTTTTATTCAAATCCTTTATTGTTTGCTTGTTTTTAAGCAAAAGGTCGTAAATAGCAAGAATGTCATCGTTAATTTGTTCAGCCGAAGTTTGATCAAGTTCTTGACCAGTACCAGTTTTTACGCTGATAATTTGTTCCTTTTCTTTAATCTGAGCAAGATTTTCTTGAATAGCATTAAAAGCGGCAAAGTATTCGTCTATTTTTACGCCGCCAGTGGTAGCCACGCTACGCAAACTGTCGTTTTGAGCCTGCAAACGTTGTAATTCTTCGTTGTTGCACGAAGTAAAGCATGTGGCTGCCGTACACGCCGACACTGCCAAAGCAATTATTAGTTTTTTCATGTTCATAAAAATTTAAATTACATTATCGGAGCAAATGCCCCTTATTTTCAATGCCACAAAATTAAAAATTAAATAACAAAACAAACAATATTTTTCACAATGATTTGAAACGCAAGTTTTTTTTTGTAGTTTAAACAAAAAAAAATAATTTAGCCGTCCAATAAAACACACCATAAAAACAACAAAAAATGAAAAAAATTTTAGTTTTAATCCTAATAATCTGTATGCTACCTATTTTTGCAAATGCACAAACCAAGGTAAAAAAAGGTAGCGTTCCAAAGACAATACGCACAACATACCTAAAAGCAAATTCTAAAGGCAAAAAAGCCCAATGGTACAAACAAGGTAGCGACTACATGGCCGACTACAACGGAACTCAACATCGCTACACATCGGGGGGAAAACTTGTATGGACACTTAAAAAACTATCTGACAATGCAATACCATCATCAGTAAAATCTGCATACTCCACCAAATACAACGCCGAATACCCTCTTCAAGCAGCAAAAGAAGCTACCCTCGCCAACGGTCAAAAATATACTTTTATGATTGGTCAAAAACAAGGCAACAATTATTATTTTAAATACGATAGCAATGGAGTTATGGTAGAAAAAACCTCTACCAACAAATAGAACATAACAAAAACGGGCGACCTATTTTTATTACAAGGTCGCCACGTTAGTAAAAAAAATGAGAAAATTTTTACTATCAATAATATTTTTAATATTTTTATTAAACCAAGCTTTTGGACAAGACCAAGGTTATGCACGTGCAATACTCCAAGACCTTTGCTCTCCGCAATTTTATGGACGTGCATATTCTCTAAAAGGCGACAAAAAAGCCGCAGAATACATCACTCAAAAAATAAAAGCATTAGAGTTTAACCCACAATTACAATATTTTCCAATAACAGTCAATTGTTTTGAAGGTAACGCAGAAATAGCAATAAAAAAACATACACTTGAAGCAGGAAAAGATTTTTTGGTAAGCCCAACATCAAAAAGTTTTTACGGACAAAGAAAAACCATCAATTTTAACCCAAACAAAAAAAACAGCATAAAAAAAATTAACAAAATACTTTCTAAAAAAGATAGTTCATACTCTATAATATTCGACACATTAAACGCATCAACAGAAATAAAAAACAAATACATACCCAAAATAAACAACCACAATCGCAACTACTCTAAATTAGAAATTATTACAACCCCAAAAATCACTTTTCAAGGCATAGCATCAAAGCAAGACAACTATACTACCGTAAAAATAGCCAACAAATTATCTAAGAAAAACAAAATTAACATAAAACTCGACGCAGAATTAAAACAAAGTTACCAATCGCAAAACATAATAACCAAAATAGAAGGTCAAATACCCGACACTTTTATAATAATATCGGCACATTACGACCATATTGGCACACTTGGGAAAAACACATATTTCCCCGGAGCTCACGACAATGGCAGCGGCACAGCAATGCTGTTAGACCTCATTAGACACTTTAGCCAACAAAACATAAAACCCTACTATTCAATTGTTTTTATTAATTTTAGCGGAGAAGAAGTTGGACTTGTAGGTTCGGAATATTACGTAAGACACCCAATAATACCCCTCAACAAAACAAAATTTTTGCTCAACCTCGACATGCTTGGCAGTGGCGACGATGGCATAATGGCTGTTAACGGTAGCATATACAACAAAGAATATCAATTATTTGTAAAAATAAACCAAGAGTACCAACTACTAAAAAAAATAGACAAACGCGGAGCTGCTGCCAATAGCGACCACTACTTTTTTTATAAAAAAAACATACCATGTCTATTTTTCTACACAATGGGACAATACAAAGAATATCACAATATAAACGACAAAGCAGAAAATCTGCCAATGCCAGTTTACGACAACATTTTTAAACTAATAACAGAATTTATAAAAATATATAGGTAAAAAATGGCAAAACTTTACATAGTACCAACCCCAATAGGCAACATGGAAGACATCACACTCCGCGCTTTAAAAACTCTCAAAGAGGCGGATTTGATACTTTGCGAAGACACCCGTACAAGTGCCATACTATTAAAAAAATTCGACATCGCAACACCAACTGCAAGCCACCACAAATTCAACGAACACGAAAACACAAATTACTACGCCAACAAAATACTTGCAGGGCAAAACATAGCACTTATCTCCGATGCTGGCACTCCTGCAATCTCCGACCCCGGATTTATGCTCGTTCGCGAATGTGTGCGAATAGGTGTTCAAGTAGAATGTTTACCCGGTCCAACGGCTTTTGTTCCCGCATTAGTAAACTCTGGCTTTGGATGCGAAAGTTTTGTATTTGCTGGTTTTTTGCCACAAAAAAAAGGAAGACAAAAAAAACTCGCAGCCTACGCCGCAATGGATTTAGCCATAATTTTTTACGAATCTCCATATCGCATCGTTAAACTTCTACAAGAAATCAACGATGTTTTTGGCTCCGAAAGAATGATAAGCGTTTCAAGAGAAATTTCAAAAATACACGAAGAAACATTGCGTGGAACAGCCAAAGAATTAATAGAAATTTTCAAACAAAAACCTCCTAAAGGCGAATTTGTTGTTATAACAGACAAACCATCTGGACAAAAAAACAATGAAGACGAAGATTAAAATTATTTTATTAACTCTTATTTTGATAGAGATGAACATTTTTGCAACAGCACAAAACGCTATAAGAAAATATAAGGAACTCGAAAAACCAGAAAAACAATGGACAAGAAGGCATCCAATAGCCGCATTACGCACCTATAAACTCTCACAATTGGCCGCCAACGAAGCAATTGAACGTCTCAACGACAAAGATTTTGATGGAGATGGCAACGGTGGAATGGTTGACGCTTTTAGACACACTCTTTGGATGGCTCTTACAACACAAAAAATAGGACGACGCAAAGCTCTTACATTAGGAAAAGCTCACGAAGATTCAAACAAAATTTTCTACGAAAAAAATAAACTCGAAGACGGCTCTCTTCCCGACAGCATTAGTTGCGAAATGGATTTGCTTAACAACGAATGTGGCGCAAAAATTGGTCAAAAATATCCAAAAGCATCTTTCCAAGAATTAACAAATATTGTTAAACAAGCAGTAATATCTGGACAATGTTTTAAAATAAAGAAAAATGCCGCTGGCGATTATCTCGACTACAACGGCAACATCATCGACCCAAATGAGTATCTCGGACGTTGGCACACACCCAAAATTTTGGTCAAAAGCAATTTCAAACAATAACAATTAAATACGCTCGTAAACCGAAAAGAAAAACGGATACTCATTTTTCTCATCGGCTTGGTATTCGTCTGAAACCGAAAGTATTCTCCATTTATCAACATCAATCTCTGGGAAAAATACATCCGCGTCTTCAAACGTATGACGAATACGAGTAAGATAAATTTTGTGGGCTATTGGAAAAAACTCTTCATAAATAGCCCCACCTCCAATAACAAATATCTTTTCGTGTTTTTGGGTAAGTTCAAGCACTTCTTGCGCACTTGTACATGTATAACACCCAGGGAAACGCGTTTCGCTTTTACTCATAACAATGTTGGTACGATTTGGTAACGCCCCCTTGGGCAACGACTCAAATGTCTTGCGACCCATCACCACAGGATGACCCGTCGTAAGTTCCTTAAAGTTTTTCAAGTCTTTCTGCAACCTGCACAACAAACCATTATCTTTGCCGATAGCATTCTGCTCGTCGGCTGCAACTATTATGTTAATTTCCATAATTACAATAACACAAATTTTCTTTTGTTCAAAACAAAAACGCCCCGCCTTAAAATTGCGGAGCGGTAACAAAAACAAAAATTATGAAAATGTTATTACAAATTCCTAACAATCAACGTGGAATTTGTGCCACCAAAACCAAACGAATTAGACAAGAAAGTATCAAAATGAGCAGAAACTCTCTGTCCTGGTATGTTTAGTTTTGCAGAATCTTCATCTGGATTTTCAAAATTTAGGTTAGCAGCCACAAAATCGTTTTTCATCATAAGCGTCGAATAAATCACTTCGCTTGCACCTGCCATCCACATTTCGTGGCCCGTCTGCGACTTTGTAGATGTAACATAAGGTTTATGGCTACCAAAAATTTGATCAATAGCCTTTGCTTCGTTGGTATCGCCAATGTGAGTAGATGTAGCGTGAGCATTAACATAACCAATAGTTTTAATGTCAACACCGCTTAATCTTACTGCATTTTCTAACGATTTGGCTGGACCTGCAACATTAGGCGACGAAATATGATCACCATTTGACGAAAATCCCCAACCAAGTATTTCGGCAATAATGTTGGCACCACGTTTTACAGCATGTTCATAGTCTTCTATAATAACCGTTGCTGCACCACCGCCAGGAACCAATCCATCTCTATCGCGATCAAATGGACGCGAAGCCTTTTCAGGTGCATCTTCACGCGTTGAAAACGCACTTATACCATCAAAACTGCCAACCGCATAAGGATTAACTTCTTGTGCACCACCACAAACAACCATCTGTTCAAGACCATTACGAATAAGCAACGCACCAAGACCTATGGCATGGCTACCACTGGCACATGCTCCTGATATTGTAAGATTAATGCCGCGCAAATGGAATATGCAACCGAGGTTCATGGTTACCGTGGAGTTCATAGACTGAAAAATGCCACCAGAACCAATTAAAGTGGTATTCTTTTTTTTGAACATAGTGTCCACACTTTTGTAAACTGGCTCTGCACTGGAATCATTTCCATAAAGTAAACCAACATCATTTTTATCGAGATAATCTTGGTCTATGCCTGCATTTTTCAAAGCCTCAACAGTGGCAACATAAGCATATTTTGCCTGTTCTGGCATAAAAACACGCTGTCCACGCGAAAGTTGACCCTTTAAATCGGGTACATCAAGCTTTGATGTCAAACCCGAACGAAATCCCATCTCTTTACGCACTTGGTCGAGTACTATACCCGATTTTCCATCATAAAGAGATTGTTTTACTTCGTCAAGATTTTTTCCCAAACAGGAATAAATTCCCATTCCGGTAATTACAACTCTTTTTTCCATGTATTTTTCGTTAATATATTGTCCAATTTGTTAAAAATATCTTTTCTTAATTGTATTGTTTCGGCAAGCCCTGCCCCTCGTTTTAAATTGCGGCTGCGATTGCTTCTTATTTTAAACCGCCATTCACGTTTCAAATTAATAAAAAATTTGCGATAATTCCAAGCAAATAATCCCAAAAACGGTAAAAGTGCAACATGTATAGCGGCAAATTTCCACGAAATATTAAATCCTTCTATCAAAAATGTAAGAAGATAAATCAACGGAAACGCCACCAAAGCTCCCACCGCAAAACGAATTCCGCCGACAAACATTGCCATATGTCCTTGTTGTGCCTTAAATTTTTTGGCAAGTGGATATGGCGACAAAAATATTAGTATGTTGGGTATTGATGCTGCCACAAACAACGGGAACAATGCCACCAAACATACCAATCTTATAGCAAAACTTATTGGTTTAAATGGTATATCAAAGTTCTCGTCCGTTATTTTAAAACGTCTTATATTTTTTATAAGTGTTGAAGTGTCGTTATACAATCGATCTACCTGCTCAGGATATTGCAACTTGGCGGCTTCAAGCTCTTTGTAAAGTGCTTTGTCGCTTTCTAATTTGTCGGGCAAGTATGTAAAATCTCCTCCACAATCGCTACAATATTTCTTTCCATAAGAATCACGTAGATAATCTATCTCATAATAATGGTCGAGATCCTCAATGTTGAGCATCAAATCAGAAATAGATTGTCTTACCAACGCATTAACATTGCGTTGCGCTGTTCTTGGTTTGGTTTTATAAAGTTCGTAATACGGAGCTAATGATATAGGCTTACCACACTTTATCATCATATCCTCTCTAAACTTAAAATAATTGCTATAATGGTTACAAATAGGAAGTATCTGAATATCTGTTTTAAAACCATCTTTTTCTGCTGTTTCAAATGCCATACGCAAATAGCCAAGCGAAAACTCCCCAAGCCAACGCTTATCTTGATTTCCTGCTTCGGGAAAAATAAGCACCGAATTCCCGCTAAGAATACGCTCTCCTGCCTCTGAAAAAATCTCATAATTGTTTTTTAGTGCATCCATACCATCAAAACGTATTCTATATGCTGGCAAAAGATAAATACTGCGCAAAAACTTTCCAACTACTGGCTTGTTAAACGCATCGGCTCGCGCAAAAATACTCACCACTCTATCCTTAAAAGCAAACTCCACACCAAGGGCATCGTTTAGTGCATTCTGATGATTGCTGGCTATAAGTAGCGGTGTTCCCTTTTGAGGTATATTCTCACGCCCTATTACGTAAATGTTTTTATAATAAAAAACATTGTGCATTATGCGTAGATAACTCCGCAACACCCTAAATATTACTTCTCCTATTATACTGCGTTTTTTCTTAAACATCTGTTGGTTTTTCTATTAACATTCTTTTTGTCAACATTCTCAAACTCTAAACATTCTTTTTACAACAAAACTTGTCGAGCATATTTTTGCGTTTAAGCAACCTCTGCACGGCAAAACGTCCTGTAACAAGTGCATTGGGCAAACCACCAGGAGTTTGTAGCCATTGACCTGCCAAATAAAAATTATCAAGCCCTGGCAACACACCGCAATGTACTTCTTTTTTTACGTTTGGTGTTTGTATAAATCCCATGTACGAACCTTTGTACGACCCTAAGTAACGGTTAAAACTCTTAGGCGTAACTGTTTCAAGCACAGTAATTTTTCCTTGCAACTGTGGATAATGTGCTTCAAGCCTCAACATAATATCCTCGGCTATACGCGCCTTTACTGCTTTGTATCCTTCTCTATCGTTGTTGTATAAGTTTTCCCAATACTCATATTCATAATCATACTGAACAAGCAACACTTCTATTATGCCTTTGCCCTCTGGTGCAAACCCAGGTTGATCGGCAAAATTGTTCATTATTATAAAATGGTGATTGCGACCTGCTACTTCAAACTTACGAGTGTTAAATATCTCCATAGTCGGCAGTTGGTCTGTTGGGCAATCTACTGCATAATAAGCGTTGAAATCGCTAAACACTGGAAACTTACTTGGATTGTCGTAACAATATCTAAAATGTTGATCCATGTATTTTTCGCCTATCAACTTAAATATCACCGAAGCATCAACAGCACATATTATATCTTCGGGTTCAACCGATGTACCATCTTCAAAATTTACCTTTTTGCACACACCATTATCTATGTCTATCGACGTGGCTTTTTTGCGTGTATGTATTTTTCCGCCAAGTTGCAAATAACGGTCGCGCATTTTCAATGTTATATTATCAGACCCACCCAACGGTAAATCTGCGTTGCCTGCCGAAAACATTGCATACATATAAAACATAGATATAGCATAATATGTGTCGGGTACATAGTTGTGTACCAACCTACGAATAACTGGGCTCTTAAACCTTTCGGCATACTCAGTAAGCGTAAACTTCTGAAACTTAGCAGCTACGGGTATTGCCTTAAACATTTTAAACAATAGTTTCATATTGTCTAAAAACCCCATCTGCTCTTTTGGTTTAAGGGCTGGCAATTCTATAGTTTGAAAATTTTTTATAGCCTTAACAAGTATTTTTATTTCCTTTTCGTCTTCAGGTGCAATGGCAAGTAATTCTGATTCCAACTTATTGAGGTCGCGCCACACATGACATTTTACACCGTCAATATCTACTTGAAGAAAATAATCGTATTTTATCATCTTTTGACCTTCGCCAACTACGCCAACATCTTTCCAAACTTGATATATCTCTTTTTTGGGTGATGTGCCTGTCATCCAATGTACACAATTGTCTATATGATAACCTTTTCGTGTCCACGATGTACACTGCCCGCCAATTACAGAATGTCCTTCGTAAATTTCGCTATCAAGCCCACTCATCTGCGCATATATACCTGCAGCCAAACCTGACACTCCGCCACCTATTATTACAATTTTGCCCATTAATAACTTATGTTTATGTTCATACTTCTTTTTGTTTATGGGTTAATGCTTTTTGGTGTTTTTAACGCAATATACGTGCTAAAAGTTTAATATTTGCAAAACTACACATTTTTTGAATAATGGTTGTATTTTTTTATAAAAAAAATCGGCAACCATAAAAAAGTTGCCGATTTACACATAACCAACATATATAACCCATTAATTCACAATAATCTTTTACGGGAATCTAAAAATTTCTCTTTTTTTGTTACTCTTCAACCTCAAAAATACTTATTTACAATCAGTAAACTTCGTTTTTTTGATTTCGGGTATCTTGAAATCCTAATTTTTAAAAACTCCAACTTTCTGCCAGCCAACTGCCAACAATGGATTCTAAAGTTTAAGAATATTATCTGCTATTCTTAAGCAACCAATAGTCGAGCGATGGATGGTTTTCTGTTATGGCTTTATATTGTTTAACAATATCTGCAGCCGAGTCGCTTTGACCTACAATCACCCTGTGTTGTGTGCCAATCGACAATATATCGCTATCTATATTTTCGGCTTTGAGTTCGTTTTTACGTTTTTTAGCGTTAGCCTTAGTTGTAAAACTGCCTGCCACAAGATAGTATTTTTTATATTCGTCGCCAAGGAATATTGGAGTTACATGGCGGAAACCTGCATCAGAAAGTATCTTTCCATCAGGATCGGCAGCGTCAACATCTACCTCTGGTTCTGGCCCTGTAACATCAACAGTTGGCGTTGAAGGTTGTGCTTGTTCTATCTGCGCTGGTTTATTGGTTTGTTTTTGTCCAAACAATTTATCTTTAAACAAGAAAAACAACACTGCCAACAGCGCAATTATTGGCAATATAATAAGGAGTATCTTAAGTTTATTGTCTTTTTTCTTTTCTGTTTCTTTTGGCTTGGCATCAGTTTTGGCAGTTGCAGCCGTTGCTGTGGTTTTAACCGTTGTAGTTTTTGTTGTTTTGGTGGTGGTAACGGTTTTACCTTTTGATGTTGCAGCGCGTTGATTGCCCGAAACGGCTTCTACTTCCACCTGTTCCATTCCATAATTATCAATAGAAAGGTTTGATGGTATAGATTTTAACCCTACAATGCCAGCATCATCTTTATAAAGTATGCCCACTTCGTCAATAACAACATTAGACTTTTCTTTGAGTTTTTCTTCTGTCTGACTAATAAAATCGGTTATCAACTTTTGAGCTGCGTCTTGATCTAATCCTAAATTTTTTGTAAGATAATCGAGCAAAATGTTCTTTTTATCCTCTGTAAGCACAGCATTAAACGAAACTAATTTTGTAGGCGGATAAATTATGCCTGTTTTTTCGTCCAACTGAGCCGACTGGTACGTAGTTTCAAATGTGCCGAAATTTGGCACTGTTACACTGTCTTGGAGCAACAAGACATCTTTTAATATTTGGTTTAGACTTGCCATGATTGATTTTTCAGTATTTATTGGCAAATGTATGCTTAATTTTTTTACTTGCAAAAAAAAATGTGTTTAAAATTTATTTTTAACAAAAAAATCCCGATTGCAAATGCTCTCGGGATTTTTTCTCAAATTCTAAGTACAATTTCAACTCGGATTATCTATGCAGTTACCTCCTCTGTTGAAATTGTGGTTCGGCTTTCTTTTGCCTTTACCTTTACGCTTATTTCTCCAAGCACCTCGTTGGCAATATCGGCGAATGATGCTACAAAACCATCGGAGCCTTCTACTTCGGCTTTGGCATTTACCCAATTTCGCAAATCTTTAAAACATGCGATTGCGTTTTCGGCGGCATCTCTTACTTCGCGTCTTATTACCGATGCTTTAAACTCGCTTCGGCTGGTTAGCAAACTGCTAAATTTTTCAGAGCCTTCTACAAGACTGGTGTACAAACAATCTGCTCCTGCCTTTTTAATGGTATCAATGCCGAGCTCTTTAATAGCACCGAGCATTACATTTAGCACCGTGTAGCGGTATTCGCTTGAGCCTTTGCGAAATTTTTTTCTATCGGCCAAACATGCCAACACTTTTGACGATGCCTCGGCAATTTCTGGGTCCGAAACCCTTGAATTTACCTCCACCAAAAAGTAAAGGTCGTTAAGGTTGCTTTTGTTGATATTATCAACCAACCTAAGCCCAGCGGTGTAATCTTTTGTTGAGCGTTTTTTTGCCAACGCTACACCAAGATTTTTTACAGATGCTTTAAAGTCTGACACTTTGGCTGCACCTAAGCCATTTTCTGATAAGTCAAGCAACGATGTAGCTTCACTTACACGCTCCAGCACGGTATTAATCTCACCTATGCGTAGATGCGAATTTACGTTTCTAACTTTTTTCATTTTCTTAAAATTTTAAAATTGTACTTAATGCCTTATTTTTATTAAGACGATGCAAATATATAACATTTTTTTAAAACTTCCAAATTTTTTAACAACTTTTTCAATATTTTTTTAATATTTTTTTAAAATCGCCGTTACAACTATCTGTAACAATGATTTTTATAAAACATTTTTTTCTATATTTTTGTTTATTTTTTGCAAAAATTACCATTTTTTTCTAAAATATTTTTATTAATTTAATCAAAAACTACTAAAAAATGTGTAAAGAAATTTAATAAAAATGACATGGATTCTATAAAAAATACACACGGATTTTTTGCAGAATCAACGAAATCTGCAAAAAATACACACGGATTTTTTATTGAAAAACACATAGAGCGACAATTTCATTTGAATCGACATCAATGCGGGCGGGCACATAGGCCCGCCCCTACAAACCTCTGTGTCCTCTGTGTTTCTCTATTCCCTCTGTGTCCTCTGTGCTTCTCTATGCTTTTACAAGTTAAATATTTTTTTTTGGGCAGATTAACAAAAAAAATTTACATTTGCATTAATAATAAAAACAAATAAAAAAGCACTATCGATGAAAAAAATACTTGTAACAGGTGGCACAGGATTTATAGGTAGCCATACAGTTGTGGAATTACAAAATAAGGGTTATGAAGTTGTTATAGCCGACAACCTTAGCAACTCGTCGGAAAATGTAATTGACAATATATTTAAAATAACCGGCAAAAAACCAGCATTTGGCAAAGTAGATGTTGCCGAAAAAGACCAGTTTTTTAAATTTCTCTCGCAACATAGCGGCATAGAATCGATAATACACTTTGCAGCGTCAAAAGCCGTTGGCGAAAGTGTTCAACAACCACTAAAATATTATCGCAACAACATCAACGGTATGATAAACGTACTTGAAGCCATGAAAGAGTTTAACATACCCAACTTGGTTTTCTCGTCCTCGTGTACGGTATATGGTCAACCCGAAAAGTTACCCGTAACAGAGCAATCGCCAATACAACCGGCACTCTCACCCTACGGTAACACCAAACAGATAAACGAAGAAATAATTCACGACTTTTTGTCAGTTAATCAAGGGCTACATTGCATTGCGCTGAGATATTTTAATCCTGTTGGGGCGCACCCTTCGTCGTTGATTGGCGAATTACCATTGGGCGTACCAGCCAACCTTGTACCTTTTATTACCCAGACGGCTGCTGGCATACGCGAATGTTTGTCGGTGTTTGGCAACGACTACAACACTCCCGACGGCACCCCTATTCGCGACTATATCGACATTATCGACTTGGCTAATGCTCACATTGCTGCTATCAACCGTATGGAAGAAAACAAACAAAAATCTTCGCTCGAATTTTTCAACATTGGCACTGGACGTGGTCTTTCGGTGTTGGAACTTATCAAAACCTTTGAAGAGGCAACGGGTGTAAAACTTAACTACAAAATTGTTGGACGTCGCGCAGGAGATATAGAAAAGGTGTGGGCCGACACTTCGTATGCCAACAAAGAACTTGGTTGGAAAGCTGTTGTTCCTCTAAAAGAAACTCTACTCAACGCTTGGAAATGGCAACAAAAACTTGCTGATAATTAAAAATTGAAAATTGAAAATTGAAAATTTTCAATTTTCAATTTTCAATTTAGAACTTAAAAGTAATACCCACGCCGACAACGTTTTTAAACTGGCATTTAGAATAATAATCGCGTGCTTCGCCTTTTTCTTCTTTTGTTATGGCAATATCTTCGTCGTAAATAAGTTCGCTGGTGATGTTAACAGCCAAAAACTTATTAATTTGCATACTCAAAATAAGATTCCAGTCAACATCTATTTCGTCAAAAACACCATCTTTATAATTGTTGAAGAATGTGGCGTTAGTAGCCAATCCAACGTTTTTACCAAAGTTGAAGTGCCAATCGAGTTTTACATACCAACCAAACTCAGTACGTGCATGACTATTGGTATCCACACCAAAAGCACCTATTGAAGAAAGATAGTCGTTGAGAACAACAGTGGTTTTACCGCAGAGTGGAGAAATATAGAATGCCATGTTTTTGTTAGGCTGATAATCCACACCAATGGTGTATGTAAGATAAAGCGGACTCCAACAAGATGACGAACGTACCAACGAATCGTTTCCATCAACGTCGGTTAGATAGTTGTAACCTTTTGCCCATTGACTTTTGTAATTAAAAATTGCAGAAGCATACCATTTATCAGAAAAAGCGTAACCATATTTAGAAGAAAATTCCATCTTGTCGTCGGTTTTACGGAAATCTTTGTTTTGGTCGATAAGTTTCTGAGTACCGTATGTAGCCAAGAAAGCGTTTTGCCAAGCATTGCGACCTTTGTGATAGTTAGCGTTGAGATTGCCGAGCAAGTTCATACCAATCTGTTGATCACCACCGGCAGCCCAGTTAACAAGGCTTGTAGAAGAAGCTGTTAACGAAAGCATACCATCAAAATGCCAAGGTTTTTCACCATCTTCACCAGTAACAATTTTACGATCTTTGGCCACTGTGGTAACTTCTTTGGCCACTTCGTCGGTTTGTGCAAAAGCGAATCCACTGGTTAATAGCATCATCGCTCCAAGTAACAATTGTTTTTTCATCTTTTTATAATAATTTTTAGTTTAATGTAATGATTACAATTTAGGGTTTTTAGGATTAACAAAAAAATGATAATCGGGCAAACTGTGTTTAAAACAACGGTGATAAAGCCGCCACTTTTTGTTAAAAGCCGATAGAGCAGCAGTGTCGGGATAACGTTTCCAACCTTCCACAAGGGCGTATGCTCTTAGGCTGTCGGCATTGGCAAAAGACGAATCGTTGAGCATTGCCATAGCGTTATCAACACATGCAAACTTCATTTGACTATAATCTTCTTTAAAAAGAGGAAAGTAATAATCCATAATAAGTTTTTGACCGCTTTTGGCCTTTTCAGAAAATCCCGGAAACATGTTGGCAGTTTGTAAATAGTTGTATGCCGCCACCAATTCTGCATCTGGGGGCGCACTACACACCGAAGAGCCTTCGGCAATGTGTTTATCAATTATACTGCTTGCCTTGTAAAACAAATATTTTGGCACAAATAAAAATACAACACCCACAAATACAAGGGCATACAAAGCCCATTTAACAGCAGGGGTTTTCTTTTTGTGTTTTAATCTCGATTTGTATTCAATCATAAATTTGCTATTTCCATGGTTTAACAGCCGCAAAGGTAAAAATAAACTTTTTGGTATTAACAGTTTTTATCAAAACAAAACATAAACTTAACTTTGCCAATAAAATGTCTGTTTTCCTCCACCAACCAACACAACCACACCTTATATATAATACAATAAATTGTTTTCACAATAAAATATATACATAAAACTAATATAATTGGCATATTGCGGGCGGACACGTAGGGCGGGC
>CALFIU010000086.1 GCA_937877455.1 uncultured Bacteroidales bacterium | reverse complement strand
ACCAGACAAGTATTGTTTGTATTTTTTAATTGCAATTTTTTGCATAGGGAAAGGTGTTTTCTCTCCCTATCTTTTTCAACCCTTAAAACCTTTATCACATAAATAACTCAATTTCATTAAATTATATTGTGTTTTTTATCAAAAAAAATCTATCATTTTGGGGATTTCGGGGAGTTTTGGCTCAATTTTTTGATTCTGTTTTTGCCCGCAGAAATGGTAAGACAAATTGGCTTGTTGGTCGGCAACCAACATAATGCTGACATGTCCAAACGGCAATATCTTTTCCATTATCCTTTTGCGGTGCGTCATTGCGTTGGCAAGCGATGTGCAATAGCGGACATACATCGAGGCATATAGTTTAGAAAAACCGTCTTTGACAAGTTCACGTATAAAAACGTCCTTTTGTTCGCGTTTCTGTTTGCTACGCGATGAAAAATTTATTGTTACAAATATCCACATAACTATAATTCCGGGTAAAAAATTAATCTATTTTCTTGACAATAAATTCCTGCAAGCGATGATGTTGTTTTTGTGAGTACGTCGTGTTTCATATCTGTGTAAAACAGCTCCAAAATCTTTGTTTTGAACTCTTTGTCAACCTCCATTTTACCAGTTGAATACACATAGAACACACATCGATCTACGTATGGACGGTATGGTTCCATAACATCGTCGGCAAGCGGGAACGAGTTGAAATAGTTGCGATGGAAGATTCCAATTGTGGGCATCAGCCCCGAATCCATTAATGCCCTTGCTATGGCAGAACGCAACAACGCATAACCATAGTTGAGCATGTTGTTTGGCGGCTGTCCAAACCGCTCACGGATAAAATCACTGCCAAAAAGTTTCTTCCAATATACATTGGCAGCAACAGCCTCTCTGTTGGTTGCATCACCACTTTTAACCGTGCTGTAATATTTTTGCAAAAGGTCGCCGCACGAAAAAAGTTCGTC
The DNA here is from genome assembly GCA_937877455.1 of uncultured Bacteroidales bacterium. Classification (GTDB taxonomy): domain Bacteria; phylum Bacteroidota; class Bacteroidia; order Bacteroidales; family UBA3824; genus UBA3824. The sequence goes on along the minus strand of CALFIU010000086.1, from coordinate 8,824 downwards.
CAACAGATGGGATTGGTTGCGTATTTTATGTTCAACAATTTGTTTCCATATTTGTTTCTTTAACGGCTGCGAAACTTCTGTCTGTTTCCTAAAATATTTGGTCTGGCACGAATTTGCCTCCAAATCCATCAACATTGATTGAGGACTATGTTTTTCGTTGCAAAAGACTACAGAAATACCATTTTGCGATAGCCTGTTGAGCAATGGAACTGTCATTGACACAGAGCAATTGTCGATTATAACTGTCTGAATGTCCTCAAATGCACGAAATACGTCTTCTTTTTCCTCTCGGACAATGCACAACTGTCCGTTTTTTATTGACAGTTCGGCTTTTGTGTCGAAAACTAAAGTCTGTTTGGGCATATCATTTGTCTTTACAATTAATTGTTCCCCTGTAGGGAATGGGCATTTCACCTATTTATTTATCATCAACTTGAAGTCGCACAAGCTGCCGCCCGAACCGATAGTTTGGGTGCGGACAAAATCCATACCGGGCAAATTGCCATACGAATAAACATCACTTTCGCAGAACAAGCGAGTCAGTTCAGGGCAGCCTACTTCATTTAGGTAGGTATTGTACGGACATTGAAGAATATCCATACGAAATTCGCCTTTCTGTTTTGTATAGAATACATTACGAAAACCCGCTGATTCGCCGAACATTTTGTGGCTTATCGTATCCCATATTTTCAGGAAGAGTTGTTTGCCAAACGGCATTTTTACGAATCTTGAGAATCCTTTGCCAGCTTGCAAAGCCTTTTCTTTCATTACTTTCTGCATAATGGCAAAGGCTTTTTCCCCATCTTTTTCTTTGATTGCGAGATAAATTGCCGCCGCTGGAAAAATAAAACCATCGGTGTGTTTTTTGATGCCAGCGGAGAGGTCGGCGTGGCTGGCATACATTTTTTGCAATCTGACATGTGCATCATGCCAAATGGTTTCGGTATCCTCCGCCGAAAAATTGTTGCTGATTTCAGTCTTGAAAATGGTTTTCTGCTTTAAAATTTTTGCTGCTTTTTTCATAATATGTATTGACTTATATTATTTAGCCATGAATCTAAACATATCTGCACCCATAATAGTTACGCCGCATTGGTCGGCAGCGGCTTCGAGGGCAGTAATTTCGTCGTCATCAAGGCGAATTTTGGAGTTTTGAGCGAGTTGTTCAATGTGGTATGGCTTGCAGCAACCACACACAGGAGCAACACCTTTTGAAAGGCAATAGATGATTGCAATTAGAGCAACCGACACGCCGTATTTTTTGCCGATATAAAGGGCTGCCATCTCGCCAAGGTTTTCCTTTATCGACAATGGAAGATGCAGCCAATAGATGTCAACACTACTGCGCTTGAAATCCGCCAAATCTTTCATCAACGATTTACTCACCTACCCCTGTTTGTATTTTTTTGGAAAAAGGCGTGAATTTGGCGGAAATTTTCATTTCGGGCAGCGCAAATTCGCCAATGAGCTTCTGCGATTTCCCGAAGCCATAGTCGCGGGCTGTATCAAAAATCACAAAACCATTTTTGATTGCCAGTTTAGCGGTATCACAAATAGTCTGACGGCTTACAGCACAGCCGCGTAGTATCTTGGCGTATAGGCTCGACCCCCACGAATTGGTCCCGATAACGATTGGTGTTTCCATATTTAATTTTTCAATTCTCAATTCTCAACTTTCAATTGTCAATTGTCAATTGTCAAATACCCTCGTATCTCGTCCCAAACAGGCATTGAAGTCCCCATGTGTTCCTGACGATATTTTTCAAACATTTGATCGATGTAACGCATCTCCTCAATGCCGTTTTCGCAATGGTCTTGTATCATCAACTTGCCCAAAACCGTCTTCGACATCAATCTGTATAACAAGAACATAGCCGTTGTTTTCAGACCGCCGGAATAAAACTTGTCTTCATTTTTGGGACGCACATTGATTCCGATGCTTTTGATGTAATCAAAACATTCGCTGGAGGCTTTCATGATGGTCTTGATGTCGCCACGTTTGAGTTGCTTGATGTTGCAATTGGTTTTGTAACAAAGATATGCGTATGGCATCACTTCGGCAACATGGCAAAGATAATATGCGTACATATCGTCGATGGCGGTTATTTTGTAACCTTTGACGGACAAAGCATTGCGTACCAACTGCAAATTTTCTTCGGATGCCGCCCCGTGCAAACCTCCAACCACAAGTTCCGTTACGGGCATACGACCTACAACAGCCGTTGCGCCCTCGCGCCGTCCAGCCGAATTTTGGAACGCAAAAAGCACATTTTTGCCATTGAGCCTTTCAAGGCAGTAATCCGCTTCCAAATTATTGCCTACCAATACGATAAGTTTTGTATCAATGTTTGCGAAAGTGTCCAAAAGTGCCTTTTGCTGCTGGCTTTGCATCACCGAAAAAACGATGTCAAAATTCTCGCCCTCAGCGGCTTGTCTTACAACATTCGGATGGTCGGTGGTAGTTTTCCGTTGGAAATAATGACGGATTGTGAGTCCGTTTTGACGCAGCGGCTCATAATTTTTCCTTGCAACCACCGTTACATCGTTGCCGGCCTTGCAAAGATAATGTATCATCAGCGACCCAATCGCCCCAGTGCCATAAACTAATATTTTCATAGCGTTTTACATTCTACATAAATCAAGTCAATACGACCTTTAACAATCTCTGATTTAACTATTTTCCAACCATTTTGCTGCAAAAAATCAGAGTATTCTTTAGCCGTCCACTCGTGAGCAAATTTTACGCCTACGAAACTCAGAAAATGCTGCCAAAAGTTCTTTCTTCCGTTAAAAATAAAATTAGGAGCAATGAGAGTGCCATCGTCTTTTAAAACTCTAACTATTTCTTGTAAAGCCTTTTCTGGATTGGGCATTATGTGAAGTGCGCTTGCAATTATCACAACGTCAAACGATTTGTCGGCATATTGAAGTTGTGTAGCATCGGCAACTTCAAAAGTTACATTCTGCGGATAGTCACCCTTTTTAGCAGTCAAAATCATCTTTTCGGCAAAGTCGGTAGCAACGATACTATGAGCAGCATACGCAATATTTTTAGCAATCATTCCTGGACCAGTAGCAAGCTCAAGAACGTCTTTGTTTTCAACAGTTTGGGCAGTATGGGAGTATATGTATTCATAAATTTGTTGTTGCGACTTCATCGACCGTTCATAAACAGGCGCAAATATGTTCCAAACATTCATCTTCCTTATTTTTAGTTACGAAACAAAAATAAGATTTTTTTTTGAAAACATTAAAAATGTTTTCAACTTGTAATATAATCAACATTAATATCAAAATCAAGGGAAACCAATTTGTCCCCCTTTGAAATCTTTTTAATCAAAACGTTTCCTTAGAATACCGACGGTTTCAACCTCAATCTGGCCTTTTCGTCGAGACCAAACATGATGTTCATATTTTCGGTTGCCTGTCCTACCGCGCCTTTTACAAGAAGTGAGCCCCAAAAAAAACGGCTCATCTCTTTTAGATGAGCCGCAAATTATTGTTTCAACCAAAAATTTGGAAATTACTTAACTTCCGAGAAATATTTGATTGTACGAACCATCTGTGAGGTATAAGAGTTTTCGTTATCATACCAAGAAACAACTTGTACTTGATATGTATCGTCATCAATTTTGCTTACCATTGTCTGAGTAGCATCGAAGAGCGAACCAAATTTCATTCCGATGATGTCAGAAGAAACAATTTGATCTTCGGTGTAACCGAAAGATTCTGTTTGAGCAGCTTTCATTGCAGCGTTGATTCCTTCAACAGTAACGTTTTTAGCTTTAACAACTGCAACGAGAATTGTTGTAGAACCTGTTGGGGTAGGTACGCGTTGTGCAGAACCAATAAGTTTTCCGTTAAGTTCTGGAATAACCAAACCAATAGCTTTAGCAGCACCTGTAGAGTTTGGAACAATGTTGCAAGCACCTGCACGAGAACGACGAAGGTCGCCTTTACGTTGTGGACCGTCAAGAATCATTTGGTCGCCAGTGTAAGCGTGGATGGTTGACATTATACCAGATGCAATAGGTGCGTATGCGTTAAGAGCTGCAGCCATAGGAGCCAAGCAGTTGGTTGTACAAGATGCTGCAGAAATAATTTTGTCGGCAGCTGTTAGAGTCTTGTGGTTTACATTGTAAACGATGGTTGGAAGGTCGTTTCCTGCGGGAGCTGAAATAACTACTTTCTTTGCACCTGCAGTAATGTGAGCTTCTGCTTTTGCTTTGCTGGTGTAGAAACCTGTACATTCAAGTACTACGTCAACATTGAGTTGTCCCCATGGAAGTTCTGCTGCGTTTGGTTTTGCGTAGATAGTGATTTCTTTTCCGTCAACTATTATTGATCCAGGAACTTTCACTGTCTTGCCGTCTTCCTCAAGAACTGCATCTTTGTAATCTACGGTGTGTTTGCCTTCTCCAAATTTACCTGCAAAACCACCTTGTGCGGTGTCATATTTAAGAAGGTGTGCGAGCATCTTGGGAGATGTAAGGTCGTTGATAGCGACTACTTCATAGCCCTCTGCCTCAAACATTTGGCGGAATGCCAAACGACCAATACGGCCAAAACCGTTAATAGCTACTTTTGTCATTTTATTATTTTTAGTTAAAATTGATTAATAATGTGTCTTTTTTACATCGGCAAATGTAGAAATTATTTTGTTTTGTTGTACTTTTTATCTAATTTTTTTTATTAAGTTTTGTTAACGAAAAAATTTTAGACTTTCGGAATTGAGATGATTGAAACTTTTATACAAAAATAAAAAAAATTGTTTTAAGCGAATAAATGAAAATTTCATAAAAAAATTCTATTCTCTTAAACCAAAATTGCTTGCTCATTATGTTTTTTTAGTATAATTATCAACGCAGTCATAATTAACGAAATAAGTAAAACATACGCGAACGAAACTCTAAGACTATAATGCTCTGCAATAAAACCAATTACGGAAGGACCAAACAAAAAACCAGTTCCACTTATGGTGTTAACCATTGCGATACCAAGCCCTGGATTAACATCTTTTCTGTTACCAGCAAGAGAATAAATAACTGGTACAAAGCACGATAGCCCTATTCCGGAGATAAAAAGACCAGCAATGGCAGCAAAAGCATTTACCCCACAAATCATAACCGCAATACCTGCAGAAGTTATTATTCCACAGCCAAGAAGAATCTGATTTTCGGTAAAACGACGACGTATGGTATCAGAAAACAAACGTCCAGATGCTATAAAAAGCGAATAAACCATTAGACCAATCGGTGAAAAATTTTCTTCAAGCGAAATAACATTTTTCATATAAACAGTACTCCAATCGGAAATAGAACCTTCAACTATCCTTCCACAAAATGCTACAAAAGCAATAAGCAACAATACCCCACGTGGAAGCAAAATTTTAAACTTTTGATTAGCAGCAGATTTTGCAGGTGTTTCTTTTAGATAGTAAACATGGTTAATGGCAAACCAAATAAAAGCAACAACCGACATGACAACATAATGAACAGTAACTGATAATCCAATTTGCATTGTTACAATGGATATAACTGCCCCTAATGCCATTCCAAAATAGAAAAAACTATGAAACATACCCAAAATAGGTCGTTTGTAAGCCTGCTCTACAATAATACTATTGGCGTTCATGGCAATGTCGGAAAGTTCCATTAACGCTCCATAAAGCACTGCAACTCCAAATAGCATATATTTTTCTGGCATTAAAACAAATAGACAAAGGCTTAACGTTTGAAGATAACAAAACATACCAACCTTACGACTTCCATATTTTGCCGATAAAAAAACACATATTGGAGTAGCAATAAGCGACCCCGCACTCATTGCAAATGGAATAAATCCAAGTTCGGCAATAGATAGCCCATAAAGTTCTTTTAATGCAGGAAATCTACTCACCAAAGTGCTGAATAGCAATCCCATAAGAAAAAACTGAGAAAGATTAGCCGCACGTGCGCGACGTTTGGTTTTTGTTATAATTGGCAACATTTTTTAATATAAATCTTGTGCATCGATTAAAAGACGTTCAAAATCAAAATATTTTACTGTTCCTATACTATTATCGTTGGTTTTAAAATACATCAAATTAAAATCTAGAGAGCCATCTTGAATATATTTTTTGTAAAAATTTATACCAACAGAATCAAGATTTTTGTTTACATATAAAATTTTATAAATTTTATCAGATTCCTTTATAGAAAAATTTTCTACAAATTGAAAAGCAGAGTAACTTCCAAGCGATGTAATATAATTGATTATATTTTTTTGCTCAACAAAATGTTTCTCTGCATTTATACAAACAAAACTATCTGTTCGCGAACTTATTGAAAACGATTGTAATGGATTAATAAAATTTTCTACATCTAAATGCTTAAAACTCAACGGTTCAATATCCAATAATAAATTCATTTTCCAGTAGTTGGGCGAAATATCAAAATTGCTTTGCGGATTAATTTCCAATCCTGGAACACCTACAACCCAACAATTACCTCCATCTCGCGATGCTATAATATTTGCAGAACCTACTAATGGCTTAAATGATAATTTTTTAATAGTTTTTCCTCTTTTGTTTTTTATATCAACATTTATTGGAAATCCTTCTTGAGGATTGTAATCACTCATTCCCATAACCTGAAAATCGCGTAAGGTGTTTAACAAAGCTTCTATTTTGCCAACATCGGCCTTAAAACACTTTGATTCATCACTACAAAGCCACACGGTATCACGAAGGAGTGTAATTTTTTTATGCGTTCATTTAGTCGTAAGTTTTTGGCCTTTTGCGGAGTGGCTGCGTTATTATTTATTGCGGTCATAAGCGGGGGCTGCGGCGGCGGCAGTTCGTCATTTTTCCCGGGCGGTTCTGATTCTGATTCTAATATTAATACAGTTCTCACGGGCGGCTGGCGGCTTGACACGAGCGCAAATAATTCAATTTCTGCTGACATAAACGGAACTACAGTTAATGTAACTATCAGAGAATTTGCGGCTAATTTCTCATCAGTCGATGTTACTAGCTCAGGGGGTATCGCTTATTTTGAGGCTGCTTCTGTTATGTCAAGTGATAGAGTTGTTATGCCTTTCCTTCTTGAGGCTACAAAAGTAGATCTTGTAACATCTGAACTAGAATATAATACGTGGATAATGTCTAATAAAGATAAAGATCTTGATTTTCTCTACACATTGACACTCGATGAGTCATCTTCAATGCCTAAAATTATATTAACAGGCATTGTTGATTTAGCGGGCGACGGTCAATATATTGCGTATATTACTGTAACACTTTCAAAAGTTAATGAGACTCCCAAGACTCCAGAACAAATTAACGAACTTCTTAACGGCACATGGCAGACTCCATATAGACAAGGAATATTTACAGGCGGCGGATTTGTTTATATGAGCGGAGATATTGCAGAACCTCCTGCGGGTGGAGAAATACCTTCAGATCAACCGCTTATAGAAGATATTACAGCTATTGATGCAGTCTTCACAAATATTATATTTGACTCATCTGATATAGTTAATAACACTGCAGAAATAACGTACATGGGATTATTTGCTTCTTTACGCAATGAGGACGAATGGACAAGCGGAAACGAGACAGAAGCTCCTGTAATTCCTATGTTTAATAACGGAGTCGCAGAAATTAAATATCTTTTCGGCAATATCTACGAGATTACTTACGACGAATACGACGGAAATAATGACAAAGATTATAATTTTTCAAAAAGTATTCTCATGATTAACGACAGCGGGACGAAAGCATATTTAATCAGCTGCTATATAGAGAAAGATTCAGATCTTTACACGGAAACTAGAGCAGTTCACGCCCTCGAAAAGAAAGACGAAGAGAGCATATATACTCTTGAAGATCAAGACGGTAAAATTTGGTCAACAGTAAACGACGCTTCAGCAACGGGAGCAATAATTAAAGACTCAACAAGTCAGCCTATAGACATAGATAAAATTGAAATTATGTTCAATAATGTAGGACTTGACGCTTTAAATCTTAGAATTGCAGCCGAATATCATTTATTAACTGGTAATATAGAATCGTCTGACTTACAAAAAGTTAGCTTTGATTTATTAATCGACGGCGAAATAACAGAATTAGGCTATAATGCTTGGTACGCTGCAACATCTGACGGTGAGGACTTCACAATAACATTTTTAAGCGAAAATTTAGCGATAATAGCTGTTAATTTCGTATCACCGGCTTCAAATCAAAATATTAGTTGTGTAGCATTCATTAAGTGCGACGGGACAATAAAAGACGCTTTCTTTAATGGAGCATGGACAAGCACGACTTCTGACGCAAAAGTAAATATGATAAATCAAGGCTCTAACATCAATGTAGCATTATTGAATTTCGGGGCTTATTTCTCGTCAGTTGATATTGAGTCAGGCACGGCAAATTTTTCAGCTTTCACAGTTTTGAGCAGCGATTTATTTATATTGCCTGTAGTATTTGACAATGAAAATGTTTCAATAGACTTAGGAACTACAGAAGATGAATATATCGTAAAGACTCAAAATGGATCTTTCACAGTTACTCGCGATGAGAATAACTCTGATAAATTAAATATTAAAGGCAGCTTTGCTTATTTTTCTAACATTCTTGCAATCAGCATTGATGCAACAGCTACTAAATTTCAGGCTGACAGGAGACTTGATTTTAACTCTATAATGAATCAAAGCACTTGGCAGTCTACACCATTTGACGCTAAGTCGGGCGGATTTGCAGTTATCGGCAATTTGTCATCTCTAATGTTTTATCCCGGCGCAAGTTCTAAGAGTTTTGCTGACTTTGCATTTAACGGCGATGACA
>CALFIU010000085.1 GCA_937877455.1 uncultured Bacteroidales bacterium | reverse complement strand
CTTTGACGAAATAACAGAGGAACAAGTTACAAAAGTACAAACTATACTGAACAACTGACCAAGGAAAAGATTAGGGTACAAAACGCCTTTAGAGGCCTTTTTGGAAATGTATCCCGATTGTGGAAACAATGTTGCATTTTCAACTTGAATTCTGCACATTTGGGGAATGAACGAAATAAAAAATTCAGATTACAAGCATTATTTTTTTGGACAAGGTAATATGCTGATAAACTATGCTCATGAAGTGCTTTGTAGTAATATCGGCTCTATTTTTTTTAAGAAAGAGGAATGGTGGTATCTTAGGTTCCTTGGTGGACGTATGATGAAATGTTTTTGTGAGGATTAATCATAAATTAAACGTATGTATCATGACAAATAGTATTACCCTCGTCACTCAATTCAGCCAGACCGTCGGAGCCACCGCCCCCGTCATTATCTCGGCTTCGCGCTCGACCGACATCCCTGCCTTTTATGCCAAATGGTTTTTCAACCGGTTGGAGGCGGGCTATTGCGTTTGGCGCAACCCATTCAACCAACAGCCGATGCGCATCTCGTTCGACCAATGCAAGGCAATAGTTTTTTGGACCAAAAATCCCAAGCCGATAATTCCGTACCTTCACGAATTGGACGAAAAAGGAATTCATTACTATTTCCAATTCACGATGAACGACTACGAAAACGAGGGGTTCGAACCCAACGTCCCAAAACTCGAACATCGTATCGAAACATTCAAAGAACTATCGCAAAAGATTGGAAAAGAGCGTGTTATTTGGCGTTTTGACCCACTGATTGTAACGTCCACGCTCACACCGCGCGAACTCTTGAAACGCATTTGGAATATCGGAAACAAAATCCTCGGATATACAGAAAAACTTGTTTTCAGTTTCGCCGACGTTAAGGCATACCGCAAGGTGCAGTCGAACCTTGTAAAAGATTGTCCTACATTATTCAACAAAGAGAACGTTGCAACCGCTGAAATGACTGATGACCAGCGCATTGAGTTCGTGGAAGGGCTTGTAAAATGTCGCGCCGCGTGGGCAGAAAAAGGCTGGGATCTCACCCTTGCCACTTGCGCCGAAGAAGTTGACCTACAAACATACGGCATCGAACACAACCGCTGTATAGACAGCGAACTACTTGAACGTATCTCGCAAGGCGACAACGATTTTATATATTATCTGAGGACAGGCAAAATGCCAGAAAAAAACAATCTGTTTGGCAACTCGAATCCGACAACAGTTTTGCCGCCGAAACCATACCCAAAAAAGCTTAAGGACCCTGGCCAGCGCAAAATTTGTGGTTGTATGATTAGCAAAGACATCGGAATGTACAACACTTGCCGCCATTTTTGCGTATATTGTTATGCAAACACAAGCCGCGAAACTGTCCTCAGAAACAAGGACAAACACAGCGATGATTCTGAAAGTATAATCAGCTAAATATAAGTTTGTTTCTGATTGAATTAATTACATCGCCATCAGCCACTTCCATAGCGGCAATACGTCAATCTTGCTTCCCGATTGGGTATGCAAAATATCCTCCTCGTCCTTTGTAATTATGACAAGTTTAGAAGGATTGAGATGTTTGTCGATTTCGGCAAGTGCGCCCACTTCACGTGCACGGGTTTCGGCATCGGCAACGGAATAAGACACTTGGATTGCAAGATTTTCACTTCTGACATAAAAATCCACCTCAACGCCCGACATATAATAAAACACCTCGCCCGGATAACGCCGCGTAAGATTGATGGCGACAATGTTTTCCAATAGCGATGTCTTGGAATCGAGCAAAAAGAGGTTCAGTATTCCGTTGTCAACAAAATAATATTTCTTGTTTGTTACCTTGTCGGCGATTTTGGCGACGATGTTTTCAATTGGCAAAATCAACCACGACTCGTTAAGGTATTTAAGATAGTCGCTTACGGTTTCGATATTGATTTTTTTGCCGATGGACGACACAATGTTGGCAAGGCGCGAATACGACGAGGGCTGTTTTACGTTTTCTGCCAACTTCCGAATCAATGTTTTCAACGCCTCGGTGTTTCTTACATTATAGCGTGCAATCAGGTCGCCGAAAAAAATCTTGTTGAAAAGGTTGCTAAGCCAATTTCTCTTGTCCTGAATGTCAATAGATTCAGGCAACCCACCGAAAGTGAAATACGGTTCCAAATATTTCAATATTTCCTTACGATAATCGTAAACAGCGTTTTTTTCGTTGAGATTGATGTTTCTTGTGAGCAAAAATTCCTTGAATGAATAAGGGTAAACCTCCTGCACCATATATCGTCCGCCGAGCGTCGTGGCAATCTGCGAGGATAGCATCTTTGCGTTGCTGCCCGTGATGAAAACCCTATATTTTTGGTCGGCGAGGCGACGCGCAAATTTTTCCCATCCGTCCACATTCTGTACTTCGTCCAAAAATATAAACGGCTTTGTATCAAACATTTCCTCGTATGAGGTCTTTATCAAATCCAAATCTTCAATCTTGACAGAATCCAAACGGTCGTCCTCAAAATTGAAATATAGAATTTCAGAAATGTCATGCCCTTGCTGTAAGAGTGTGTGAATCTGTTGGTACAAAAGATATGATTTTCCGGCGCGTCTTAGTCCTACCAAAACGTAATTCAGATGTTCATCAAACTGATAATCACGCTGATAAAACTTCACGCTGGAAATAAACTTTTGGTTTTCCGCAATAATGAGTTTCGCTAAATCCTTGTTCATAACCGAGAATTTTTGCTGCAAATATAATAAACTTTTCCAATATTTCGGTTTATAAACCGAAGATTTTGTAAAATTTTTCGGTTTATAAACCGAAAAATTTCTTATTCTATTATACTCGCATAACTGACACGACAGTTTTATTTATTGGTGTTAAAAACAATAATAGCCAACTAAATCTACCTTTTATTTAGTTGGCTATCAACCTCTTACTCAAACCTCTTGCCTGTGCCCCAAGCCTGTCCAACGCTGTCGCCAACTACGTGGTAACTTGCGTCGGCGGAGTGGAAAATTATCGGGCGGAGTTTCATGATGTCAACCTTGCCGTCGGTGAGGATGCTCTCGTCGGCAAAAGAGTTGATGATTTCGCCTACTACACGGGCGCCGCCGTTGCCCTTTTCTTCCATTTCGATGACGCGACATTCGAGCGTAAGTTTGTATTGCTCAATGATTGGCGCGTCGATGTTGGGACTTTTTACGGCTGTAAATCCGGCGCGCTTCACCTTGTCGGGTACGTCGTTTGCGCTCACGATGCCAAAATAGTCGCTCTGTGCAACGTCGTCGGCTGTGGCAAAACTTACGGTAAACACCTTTTTGAGCCTCAGATTGTCGGTGGTTTTGTGGGACGAGAGGTCAAAGGTGATTTGATTCATGCCGCACTGACCGCCCCAAGCCGCCATCATGACGTCGGGATTTTGGTTGGCGTCGTAGGTGGCAATCATGATGCACGGCGCGGGTGTGATTACGGGGTGTTGTCCGCCAAAATTTACACGACCCTCCACGTTTTGGATTTTTGCGGGAGCGGCAACGGGTTCAAAGCCATTGTCTCCATTGTTCTGCATGCCGCCGCACGATGCCAACGTTATGGCAGCGGCTGCAAAAAGAAGATGTGATGCTTTCATTTTTTTTATAAATTGTTGATTATTAAAAATATTCATACTTCCGATGGCGACATTCCAAACCTTTGTTTGAAAATGCGTTTATCTTTGTCATACACAAAATATGATTTGCAAAATTATAAAAAATTGCAGACATATTGTATCTCAAATTACAAACAACAAAGCAATTTTTCAAATTAGTCTTACCACCTACGAACGCTTTTGTTGCAAATATTTTGGGAGATTTCGATGGTCAGGTTCAAATAGTGTTTTTTTATGAAATAGACCAAATTACACAAAATCATTAATTGGATAAAGCCTTGCTTTATAGGTGTTTAGACGTTGGTTTATGCTTTGTGGCGTTTGAGTGATTGTTATTGGTTTGTTGTCGAATTGTAAAACAATGTAATGCGTTGAATGTTCTGGCGAAAAACCGTATTTTTCAAGATTTTCTTTTGTCCAAATCTGAAAAGTGCCTTCTTTTTTAAGGCGGAATAGTTGGCAGTTTTCACCATTGGTGTGGAGCAAAACATATTTCATACGCTCAAAACCGGGCGTTACTTGCAACGAGCCTTTTGAATCGCCGGCACGAAGATAGCAAAGTCCTTTTTCTATCATCAATTCGCGCAATTCTTTGCGGGCGTGATTGACAAGGACGGTGGCGGCATTGTCGGTTTTGCGGATGTTGTCTAATAGTTTTTGACGTTTTTCGTTGTCTTGCAGTTCGTTACGTCGGGCAATGCTCAAATCGTAAAAATCTTTTTCTTTTTCAATTCCAATATAATTTCTGCCCAAAAGATTTGCCGCAATGCCCGTTGTGCTACTTCCAGCAAAAGGGTCTAAAATTGTTCCGCCCTCGTCGGTGGATGCCAAAATAATGCGATAAAGCAAACGCAAAGGCTTTTGCGTGGGATGCTTGCCGCAAGTCTTTTCCCATTTGCCAACGGCAGGCAACCGCCAAACATCGGTCATCTGTTTGTCGCCGTTGAGGTGTTTCATTACTTCGTAATTGAATTTGTGCGGTACTTTTTCGGACTTTCGCGCCCAAATTATCAACTCGGTAGAAAAGTTGAAATAGCGACACGAAAGGTTTGGCGGCGGGTCGGTTTTCTGCCACGTAATGATATTTAGGATTTTATAACCAAGTTCCTGCAAACAACGTTGAACGGTAAATATATTATGATATGTACCTGAAATCCAAATTGTTCCGTTGTCTTTGAGTTTCGGGCGACAAAGTTCCAACCATTTACGATTAAAATTGTAAATATGTTCGGGCGTTCCGCCTTTGTCCCAATCGCCCTTGTCAACGCAGACTTGTTTGCCGCTCTGAACCGAAATGCCTCCGTTGGAGAGGAAATACGGCGGGTCGGCAAAGATTGTGTCGATGGAATTGTCGGGGATTTGCGGCAGTACATCAACACAATCGGCGTGATGAAGGGTGAAGTCGGGATAATTTAACATATTTCCTTTATAAACTCGTTTACATTAGTCAAATTATACACTTTGGGTATAATGCTATACGCCTCTTGAAGTTTGTTTTTGGCTGATTTCCAACCGATTCCATCCGTAATCCATACAAACTCAAAACCTTTGACAGAGTTAATTTTTGGTGCAAGTTCAGAATACGAACGCGCAACTTCATTGAGTTTAGAGCCGCCCGCGCTGTAAAAATTAACTTCAATCAAATATGTTTTTTCTGACGTTTCTATGACGAAATCAAAACGCTTTTCGTCATCGCCAAGAACCTTGGTGATTGCTGCCCATTCTTTTGAATAAACTTCCTGACGAAATTTGATTTTATTATCTCTAAAAATCTGAGCCACTGTATTTTCCATAATATGACCGCTGCGATTTTTGCGGGCATTAGTGTCCAATCCTGTTTCAATTCCAAAAACATAATCAACAAGGTCTTTGATTGTGCGTTTTCTGAACAAATCAGCCAATCCAGTGCTTTCCAAAAATTCAATAACTCTGTCAATTGAACCGAAAAACGTTTTTATATCGACAATGTTATTGAGTGAATCAAGAACTTTTTTGCTGCCTTCATCCCTTACGGCAATCAAAATTGGCAGTACAGAAAACGCCGTTTTGTCCCTGTTCCAAATAGTTTCAACAGATTTCCTCAAATCAGAAGTTCCAATCAAACTATTTAGCATACAAAGGCTTAACTTAATGTCATCGACATTTCTACCTATTTTTTCAAAGTCGCAGAAGAAATCCAATGTTTGATTGGTTTCTTTCAATTGCGAAATGAATAAATCGAAATCTTTCATTACCACCATTCTAATGATTGTTTTTTCGCTTTTTTTGATATTTGTTTTACTTTGTCAGTATTGTACAAAACAAATTCTTCTCCCGTAGCGCAAATATCATAATATCTTATTCCATCGTAGCCCTTGGCTAACGCAAGTTTCTGAAAATATGATTTTTTGTTATCTTTTCCAAATTCTTTTATTGCCTCATTCTCAAAGGAATCAAAATCTTCCATTCTTGACAAGTCAATAAAATTCGGAAATCCATAATATGTGATAACATCGTTACCAAATTCGCCTTCGCAATTGTAAAAATTGAACAGAGCTTTTGAGTCTTTGCCCAAATACAAACCTTCGCCAACCCCGCTTTCACCCGTGCCGCCAATAGCGTGATAAAAGTAACCAGGCTTATAATTTTTGGACTTTGCCAAGTCCTTTATAACTTTTGTTTTCGCATAATTATCGACATTTGGGTCTCCAATTTGCTCACTGAGAATTTCTTGATATTCAGGGAGTTGAAACAAATCTTCCGCTGTCAATTCAAACTCGCTCGCTTTTGATACATTTGTTATCAAAAGTTCGCTAATCTTACCTCTCTTGCTACCATTGGAATTGATGGCTCGGCTTGCAAAAACTCTCTCTATCAAAAATTTAGTATAGAGGTCGTCGAAAAAATTATCGTCTTCATTTGTATTTTTTGGGTCGGAATTGTTGGCAACAAAGTACACTCCCTTCTTTGAAATAGAATCGATAAATTTTCCTAATTCAATCTGTTGCTCGTCCGAAAAACCACTTTCGCTGTACGATGTAAATGCCGCAGTCTGTGTCAAAGGTCTATACGGCGGGTCAAGATAAACAAAAGTATCCTTGTCGATAAAATCTTTACAAGATGAATAATCGCCAACCGTCATTTCAACATTTTGCAAAACATCCGAACAAGCCCGCAAATTTTCCACATCACAAAGTAAAGGATTCTTTGCATTGTTGAACGGAACGTTAAATAACCCTTTGGAGTTAACGCGATACAAGCCGTTGAAACAGGTCTTGTTTATAAAAATAAACAACGCCGCCTTTTCGAGATTATCGTCCGCATTACCATTGATTTTCAAAGAATTGAACCTCTCGCGTTTCTCAAAAAACAATGCTTTGCGCTGTTCGTCTGAAAAAGATTTATATTGGTCCTGCAAATCAGACAGTTGCAAAATAAGCGGCTCGCAGTTTTCTTTAATTTGACGGTAAGTGTTTATCAGTTCGGCGTTTATGTCATTGATTAACACCTCTTTCGGGTTAAAAGTAGACAAAATATCAAACAACACCGCACCGCCGCCCACAAACGGCTCGCAGTATTTATCAATCGATGCGGGATATTTGCGGCGGATTTCACTTAACAACTGCGATTTGCCGCCCGCCCACTTTATGAATGGTCTTGCAGTCATAGTTATTTTTTATGTTTCGCACTGCAAATATAAATCAAAATTTTGTGTCTGCAAAAGAATTGTGTTATACATAAAATTTGTTCGCAGTTAGGTCGTCTCTATCTTCCACTCGTCCACCGTCCTCTTCTCGCTCGAAAAGTTTACACCGATTTTCCAGACGTTGGTTGATGTTTTGTGGCGTTTGACTGATTGTTGTTGGTTTGTTGTCGAATTGTAAAACAATGTAATGCGTTGAATGTTCGGGCGAAAAACCGTATTTTTCAAGATTTTAGTTTGATTTCGTAGTCTACAATCAACAACCACAAGACAATGAAAACAAAATAAGGCGGATTTATACATGTCTTGTTTATTATTCCCGTAATCTAAAAAAACTGCCTATAACCTTCAATGTATTTGTTTTCAACTATATACATACTTCAAATATCAAAAAAATGCGGAATCTAAATATTTTGATTCCGCATTTTTTATTATGCATTATGAATTACGCATTGACACTAATATTTCTCATTGTTGACAGCGTACCAAATCTTAGACTGAACGCCTGCAACCTTTGTGAAACCTGCGATGTCATCGGCGGTGAAAGCCTTGTTGTCTTCGCCGTAAACGCCAAACTTAGAGGTCATCAGGTCGTGCTCGGATTCGATGCCGTTTATGAAAAATGTGTAGGGACGGAGTGCAACAAATACTTTTCCAGAAACCTTCTGTTGAGTGCTTTCGAGAAATTTTTCCATGTCGCGCATTTCGGGTTCGAGGAGCATACCTTCGTGAAGACGGTTGCCGTACCACTGCGAAATATTGTCTTTCCAATAAATCTGCCATTTTGTAAGTACATGTTTTTCGAGCGCATGGTGAGCCTTGATGATTACCATCGGAGCGGCAGCCTCAAAACCTACACGACCTTTGATACCGATGATAGTATCGCCAATGTGCATATCACGGCCAATTGCGTATGCGCCAGCAAGTTTTTCTACCTCGCGGATGGCGTCAACCTTGTTGTCGAATTTTTTGCCGTTGACGCAGCAAAGTTCGCCCTTGCAAAACTCGAGGGTGATAACGCTCTCTTCTTGTTTGGTGCAGTGGGTTGGATAAGCCTCTTCGGGAAGTGGCTGAGCGGAGTTGAGAGTTTCGCGACCGCCTATTGAAGTTCCCCAAAGACCCTTGTTGATAGAGTATTTAGCCTTGTCGAAATTCATCTTTATGCCTTTCTCTTTGAGGAAAGCTATTTCGTCAACGCGCTGAATGTTGGTTTCGCGAACCAATGCCTGAACCTTGATTTCGGGGCAAAGAATGTCGAAAACCATCTCGAAACGTACTTGATCGTTACCTGCACCAGTGCAGCCGTGGGCAATCTTGTCGTAGCCATTAGCTTTTGCATAGTTAGCAACTGTAATTGCTTGAATTATACGCTCGCTCGAAACCGACATTGGATAAGTATTATTTTTGAGCATGTTGCCAAATATCATATACTTAACAGTTTTGTCGTAGTATTCTTTAGAAACATCGATGCACTCAAATTTTTTTGCACCGCCTTGGAATGCACGATCTTTTGCAGATGCGATTTCTTCATCGGAAAATGCTCCCGAATTAATCATCAAGGCGGTAACGTCCTCGCCTTGAGATGAAAGCAACGTTGTAACCCAAGTGGTATCCAATCCGCCGCTATATGCTACTAATGTTTTCATTATTATTAAGTTACAAATTACGAATATTTCTATTAATTAAATTCCACTATTACGTTTTTGTCTGCGAAATTTGCTTTTTCATATAGTTTGTCCCAATCTTTTGGACCTCGTTCTTTTTCCCATTCTGGATCGTAAAGCATACCTGTGCAAAGACAATTTTTACGGTTTTTGGCTTGTAGAATTTCAAAATTTACGCAACTTTGACAACCTTTCCAAAACTCGTCATCATCGGTTAATTCGCTAAATGGAACTGGCATATATCCAAGTTCATTGTTAATTTTCATAACTTGCAAACCAGTTGTTAAGCCAAAAATCTTTGCATTAGGGAATTTTTTTCTTGACAAGCGAAAAGCTGTAAATTTTATAGCCTTAGCAACACCCCTACCTCTAAATGCAGGATTAACTATCAATCCAGAATTTGCTACAAATTTTTCATGACCCCAACTTTCTATGTAGCAAAAACCTACCCATTGTCCTTGATCAGTAAGAGCGATAACTCCCTTACCTTCACGCATTTTACCCGCAACATATTCGGGTGTACGTTTAGCTATGCCAGTGCCACGCGCTTTTGCGCTTGATGCCATTTCGTCAACGATTTCCTGGGCATAAATGCTGTCTTTATCTTCGGCAGCTCTTACAATGATGTTGTCTTGATATGTCATTTGTCTAATTTTTTAACCTCACAAAGGAAATATTAAAATTATTATTCCACAAATATTGAATAATTTTTTTTATAAAAAAAACATTTTTCGTTTATTTACAAGAAGTTATATTACAAAAATATTCAAATATCTGAATAAATATACATAAAATCTGAATATATATACAAAAACTAAAAATTGTGCAATTATATCTGTAGAATTTAAGTCATATATTTGCAACATACAATCAATAACGACAATCATAAAAATAATAGTCAAGGATTACTATTTTATGTTGGGACGTGTTAACAGCGGACGAGTAGTCAAAAAAAAAGTTTCATTTCTTTCAAATATGTTTCATTGCAACAAATTTGATACTCTTTGAACGATTTTTTATATATGTTTAGGGCGTAACAGGCTAATTTTACGGTCAGAATTTTTTAACAAAAAAAACGTCCTAAATATGAAAAGATTTATTACAGCACTTGTTGCGGCATCAATCGCGGCGACGGCAACAGCCCAACAAGTCAATTTTGCAGGAAACGGACATGTACTAATAAAGGACAAAGCCGAAAAACAATTCTTGATGTTGCCTGTTCAGGAAGATGCCGACGGCGCAAACATCCAAGTAATTGTCAACAATGCACAACAACAGTCGCTCAATGTGAAACTCGCAGCCGGACACGTTGATTATTACGTGCCGCTCGACATCTCTAAGTTCAACGGCAAAACAGTGGTTTTCGACATCGACATCTGGGGCGACAAGAAACCCACCGAAAAAGTCAAGAACTACGTCTGCTGGAAAGAAATTTCGCAGTCGGACAATTTCGACACCAAAAACAAAGAGAAATTCCGCCCCGAATACCACCACACGCCCGTCTATGGCTGGATGAACGACCCGAACGGAATGTTTTACCTCGATGGTGTCTACCATCTTTATTATCAATGGAATCCGTATGGTTCGCAGTGGGAAAACATGACTTGGGGTCATTCCACTTCAACAGATTTAATCAACTGGACTGCACAACCCTCGGCAATTGTTCCCGACGCATTAGGAGCAATTTTTTCGGGTTCGTGCGTGGTTGACAAAAACAACACCGCAGGATTTGGAACTAACGCTGTAATAGCATTTTACACCTCGGCAGGACGCAATCAAGTGCAGTCGATGGCGTATTCTACCGACGGCGGCAAAACTTTCACAAAATACGAAAACAATCCCGTAATCATTGGTGATTGTCCCGATTTCCGCGACCCGAAGGTGTTTTGGAACGACGACCTCAAGGCTTGGAACTTGATTCTCGCAGCGGGTCAAGAGATGAGAATCTACTCGTCTAACAACCTGAAAGACTGGAAATACGAGAGCAGTTTCGGCACAGGATACGGTTGCCACGACGGAGTTTGGGAATGTCCCGACCTCGTTAAAATCAACGATAAATGGGTTTTGCTCTGCAACATCAATCCGGGCGGAATCTATGGCGGCAGCGCAACACAATATTTTGTTGGCGATTTCGATGGCAAACGCTTCACTACCAATCAGAAACAAACACTTTGGCTCGATTATGGCAAAGACCATTACGCCACAGTTACATTCAGCAATGCGCCCCAAAACCGCCACATTGCTTTGGCTTGGATGAGCAATTGGCAATATGCCAACAACGTGCCAACCAAGCAGTTCCGCTCGGCAAACTCTGTTCCAAGAGATATGGGGATTTTTGAGGCTGACGGCATTTACTATTGCACCTCGAAGCCGTCGCCCGAACTTTTGAAGATGCGCTCCTCAATCGTAAAAAATCCAACCGAAATTTGCGAAATTGTTGTTGACATCAAAAAAGACACAAAAATCACATTGTCTAACACCAAAAACGAGTATGTAACAATTAGTTACGACACCAAAACTCAACTCTTGAAATTCGACCGCAGACACGCTGGCGACAATAGTTTCAGTAGCGATTTTGCCGCCGAAACTTTCGTAAAAGTGCCAAGCGGTAGCAAACAACTCAGAATTTTTGTTGACCGTTGCAGCATAGAACTTTTTGATTCTCAAGGCAAAGCCGTGATGACCAACCTTGTTTTCCCGTCGGAAAGTTATTCAACAATCATCGCAACTGGTTGCAAAACAACTATTTATCAACTTAAAAAATAACAAGACATGACAAAGAAACTTACACTTATCCCCGTAATGTTGTGCTTTTTCTGCATGGGTTTTGTTGACCTTGTGGGTATTGCGTCAAATTACGTTAAGCAAGACTTAAATTTAAGTGATTCAACGGCTAACATCTTACCGTCGTTGGTATTTTTCTGGTTTTTGATTTTTTCGGTTCCAACTGGAATGTTGATGAACCGAATCGGACGAAAAAACACAGTTTTGCTCTCGCTCGTTGTTACCGTGGCGTCGCTTTTGATTCCGCTTTTGGGTGGTTCGTTTGGAGTAATGCTCACCGCATTTTCGCTTCTCGGCATTGGTAACGCATTGATGCAAACATCGTTGAACCCATTGGTTTCTACCGTAATGGGCGACAAAAATTTGGCATCAACTCTCACTTTTGGACAATTTGTAAAAGCCATCGCATCGTTTCTTGCACCGTATATTGCAATGTGGGGTGCAACAAAAGCAATTCCCGATTTTGGTTTTTCGTGGAAAGTTTTGTTCTTGGTTTATTTTGTGGTTTGCGTGTTTTCTACTGTAATGCTGAAAGTTACGCCTGTTGAAGAATCCGCTCCCGAAAATCGTTCAACATCGTTTATATCGTGTATCAGCCTATTGAAAAATCCGGCTATCCTGCTCACTTTCTTTGGCATAATGTGTCATGTGGGCATTGATGTTGGTGTCAACACCACGGCTCCTAAAATTCTCATGGAACGACTTTCGATGACTCTCGACGAGGCTGCATTTGCCACAAGTCTTTACTTTATTTTCCGCACATTGGGCTGTCTTACAGGTTCGTTTTTCTTGAGAGTTATCAAGACAAGGACGTTTTACGTAATCTGTATTTTGATGATGGTATTGTCAGTGTGCGGACTTTTCTTCGGAACAAGTAAGGCGTTATTGTACAGCGCAATAGCATTGGCAGGATATGGCAATTCAAATATTTTCTCAATCTGTTTTGCCAAGGCTCTCACGTCAATGCCCGAAAAACAGAACGAAGTTTCAGGTCTGATGATTATGGGCTTGTTTGGCGGCACAATTTTCCCGCTCATAATGGGCTTTGCAGCAGATGCCTTCGGACAATCGGGAGCAGTAGCCGTTATCGCCGTTGGCGTGGCTTACTTGCTGTGGTTCACGAAGAAAGTTGACAATTGACAATTGACAGTTGACAATTTTAAATTGAAAGTTGAAAATTGAAAATTGAAGTTTCGCAAGTGTATATGATTTTTTAACAACGAATTAAACGAATGGAACGAATATCCAACGTCAATGTAGAAAAAATATTTATAATATTTTTTACGAATAAAACAAATACAAACCAAGCGATTTGAGTTTGTGAGAACATAAGTTTGTATTCGTTCCATTCGTTTTTGAGATTTAACTTGTTAAATTTCAAAATATTATAATTCGTCTTAATTCGTTTAATTCGTTGTTTAGAATATTTGCTAAAGTTAAATTCTTAATTAATTAAAAAACCGTAATAAAATGAAAAGATATATAGTAGGCCTTGGTGAGGTGTTGTGGGACATGCTTCCCGAAGGCAAGAAACTCGGCGGTGCACCGGCTAATTTTGCATACCATTCAGGACAGTTTTTAGGTAGCGACAACACAATCGCTGTCAGCGCAATTGGCGACGACGATTTGGCTAAAGAAACACTCGACAATATGAAGAGTCATTCGCTCAACTTCTTGATGCCCAAGGTGGAATATCCAACTGGCACAGTTCAAGTAACTCTCGACGGATACGGCGTTCCAACTTACGACATCAAAGAAAACGTGGCTTGGGACAATATTCCGTTCAACTCAGAAATCGAGGAAATCGCCAAAAACTGTCGTGCGGTTTGCTTTGGTTCGTTGGCTCAACGCAACGTGGTTTCGCGCAACACAATCAACAAATTTCTTGACGCAACTCCAGAGGATTGTTTAAAGATTTTCGACATCAACCTCCGTCAGAATTTCTACACCAAAGAGGTGATTGAAAATTCGTTGCACCGTTGCAACATTCTAAAAATCAACGACGAAGAACTCATAACAATTGGACGCTTGTTTGAGTTTCAAGACCTTGATTTGCGTAGCGAATGTCGCATGTTGATAAAAAATTACAACCTCGACATCTTGGTGTTGACCTGTGGTGTCAACGGTTCGTATGTATTCACAGCCAACGACATGAGTTTTCAAGAGACACCTTCGGTAAACGTAGCCGACACAGTTGGTGCAGGCGATTCGTTCACTGGTACATTCTGCGCTTCAATCTTGAGGGGCAAGACGGTAAAAGAGGCGCACGAGGCGGCAGTAAAAGTGTCGGCATTTGTCTGCACCCAAAAAGGAGCAATGCCTTTAATACCAAAAGAATTGAAAGAACAAGTAGGTTAAGGTAATTTGGTTTGTTTTAAGTAATATTAGAAAAAAAACGGAACGACACATCTTTGCGCTCCGTTTTTTTTTGTGTTTTGAGTTTTTATTGCAAATTGCAAAAAAAATATTTATTTTACCGATACAACAATCAAGAAAAAAGGGCATACAAATATTTATATTCCTTCTTTTGTCATTGATGTTTTGTCCGTTGTGTATGCGCAACAAAACGTAAGACAAAATTTAAAAAAAGACCAACATAATATTTTAATACAATCCAACACAAAACAATAATAAGAAACACAAGATTTGGGCGATGTATAGTTTTTCTTATTCTTTCCATGTTTCTTTGAAATTGTTAATAAAGTAGGATAGTAACAAAGTAAACTATCCTACTTTATTTTCTTATAAAAAAATTACAACAACATATTTTGGTTAATTACCACAACTTGCCAATTAAAACAATCTTAGGCTTTCGGGATTGGTAATTTCAAATTCAGGTTCTATAAACTCGTCGTTATCTGGTTCGTTTGGATTATTATCTTGATTTTCAGGTGGTTCAGGCTCATCTTTTTCGATAAATTTCATATCAGCCACCTCGTATATACTTACGCGTTTGCCCCTCGCCCTAAAACTTTTAACACCGATAAACTCTTCTGCGCTGATAGTTTCTGGTGCGCGACTTCCATTTTTTCCGCCAAAAGTAACGAGTAATTCTGGCGACTGCTGTGCTGTTATGTCGTATAGTTTTGACTTCTCATTGTCTCCGAGTAAGAAAATTTCTTTTTCTGTATCTTCGGCAGTAAAACGTTTGAGATAACAAAAACCAAGATCTGCATCGTAATAAGCAGCAGAAAAAACTGTCTGAGGATTAAATTTTCTTATTATTGCTACATCATCGTAGTGATTAGTAATATCAAAACTTGTTATCCTATAATATCCTGATTTATCAATAGCAATTATTTTGTCGTTACCAGAAAATTCGCCAAGATAATCACCTATTTGGTTGGTATTAAGACGCGAAACAGAAGAGTCAAACCAAATTTTAAGCCCACCAAGGGTGGAAATTCCCTTGTTGACAACACTAATTTTGTGAACTGGATATTTGGTTACAATGTTACCCATTGATGCACGGTTTTTTATAGCGATTGACCCAAAATCAAACTCCCAACTACGTTTTTTTAATTTAGCTTTTGGTTTAAGGATAACCTTAACGGTTTCGGCTTCACCGTTTGGATTTGCCGAAAAATAAGTTACCTCGCTCATCCTGGAGCCTTGTGTAACATCGTATTCTTTTTCTCGTGTTATGCCTTTTACAGCAAACCTTTTTGCATACGATATACCTGTTGCTCCGTCGCGATAAATAGCATTGTAGATGGTGCGGTCGTCGTTCTTGTGAAAAACGTTGACGTAAATGGCATCCGTACCAATAAAAAACTTATCAGAAATTTTTTGGATGGTATATTTTCCGTTTTTATGAAAAATTATCACATCGTCTAAGTTGGAACAATTGCAAACAAATTGGTCTTTTTTTAACGACATTCCTGCAAATCCCTCGTCATAATTAACATACAACTTTTCGTTGGCTACAACCACTTGTGTTGCAACAATATTGTCAAACGATTTTATTTCGGTTCTGCGTGGACGGTTTTTACCAAAACGCTCTTTAATACTTTGATAATATTCTATTGTATGGTCAATAATATGATCAAACTTATATTGAGCGTCTTCCATTTGTTTTTCAAGGCTTTTGATATAATTGTCAGCCTTGAATGAGTCGTATTTAGAAATACGTTTTATTTTCAACTCTGTCAATCTTGTTATATCATCAACCGTAACGGGCATTCTCAACATCGGTTTAAATGGATCCAACGCTTTGTCGATGGTTTCAACAATAGATTCCCACGTTTCGCAATCTTCTATTAAATTATAGATATGATTTTCGATAAATATTTTTTCGAGCGAAGCATCGTGCCACGACTGCGCCAACTCGTCAAGGAGTATCTCCAACTCACGTTTCAACAAAAATACTGTTCTGTCGGCCGAATGTTTTAATATTTCGGAAGACGACATAAACCTCGGTTTTTTGTTTTCTATTACGCAAGTATATGGCGATATGGATATTTCGCAATCTGTAAAAGCATACAACGCATCAATAGTAACATCTGGCGAAACGTCGGCATTTAGATAAATTAAAATTTCAACGTTGGCGGCCGTTTTGTCTTCTATTTTTTTTATTTTAATCTTACCTTTTTCGTTTGCAGAAATTATCGATTCAATAAGGCTTCCTGTTGTAGTAGAAAAAGGAATCTCTGTAATTGCTAAAACTCTTTTGTCGAATTTTTCAATTTTTGCGCGCACTCTTATTTTTCCACCGCGCATACCATCGTTATATTTTGATATGTCGATACTTCCGCCAGTTGGGAAATCAGGATAAAGAATAAACGGTTCGTCTTTTAGGTATGCAATACACGCATCTACCAATTCATTGAAATTGTGAGGTAATATTTTTGATGCCAAGCCAACCGCAATACCTTCTACGCCTTGAGCCAACAACAATGGAAATTTAACAGGCAATGTTATAGGTTCTTTGTTACGACCATCGTAACTTAGTTTCCAATTGGTAGTTTTGGGATTAAAA
Organism: uncultured Bacteroidales bacterium; assembly: GCA_937877455.1. Classification (GTDB taxonomy): domain Bacteria; phylum Bacteroidota; class Bacteroidia; order Bacteroidales; family UBA3824; genus UBA3824. Next base: position 20,299 of record CALFIU010000085.1, on the reverse strand, counting down.
ACTACTTCAAGTGCAAACTTCGATAACCTTGCCTCAATATAACGCGGAGCTGCTGCGCTATCGCCAGTGAGAATATTTCCCCAGTTTCCTTGTGTATCAATAAGCAAATCTTTTTGACCAAGTTGTACCAACGCATCGCCAATGGAAGCATCGCCATGTGGGTGATATTGCATAGTAAAACCAACAACATTAGCCACTTTGTTATAACGACCATCGTCAAGGCGTTTCATCGCATGAAGAATGCGTCGTTGAACTGGTTTTAGTCCATCGTCAAGTTCTGGCACTGCGCGTTCCAAAATAACGTATGAGGCATAATCAATAAACCAGTTTTTAAACATTCCTGAAACTGATTTCAAAAGCAGGTGATTCTGTACCCCACCCGAAATCTTTTCTTCGTCTTGGGTATCTTCTTTTGGGTCTAATTCTTTGTTATCGTCGCTATTTTCAGCCATTTGCGGTTTTGATTAAGTTATAAATTCTTGCGTAAAAATTCGTTGCTTGCAAAATTAAAAAAAACGTGAAATAAAAAAAACTTTTTTTATTTCAATTTATTACTATCAATAAAGGCACAACAACAAACACAAAAAATTGTTTGTTAATAATATTTGCCCCACAAAAAGCAATCAACTAAACGATACTTTTTTCAAAATCATCCCAAAAACTTGGATAACTTTTTGCAACCGACTGAGCATCAGATATCTCTATTATTCCATTTGCATTTAATCCGCTAATAGCCAACGACATAGCCATTCTATGATCATTATGAGACGATGTTTTACCTCCTTTTATTTTGCCACCTTTTATGTACATTAAATCGTTGTCAAGTATTATTTCTATACCAATTTTAGCATACTCATCGCGAATGGCAGTGGCGCGATTGCTTTCTTTATGAGCTAATCTCGATACCCCTTTGATTATACTTGTTCCGTTGCATTGTGCCGCCAACGCTGCCAAAACAGGAAACAAGTCTGGCGAATTTGTTGCATCAAACCTAAAAGCATTTAAACAACTTTTGGTTACAACAATTTTTTGAGTGTCAATTTCTATATGTGCACCGCAGTTGGCAAGCACCCACAAAATGGCTTTATCTGCTTGCAACGAAGCTGGATTAAGGCCATAAATTTCGGCTCTACCTGCTGTTGCACCTGCCACAAGATGTGCCGAAACACTGCTCCAATCGCCTTCAACGGCATATTCAATTCCCGTATAATGTTGATTCCCTTTTATCTTAAAAATCTGGTAGTTTTGGTTTTCAATTTGTCCACCAAACTTTTTTATAATATCAAGTGTCATTTCTACGTAAGGAATGCTTTTTAGATTTTTTACAACAATGGTAGAATCTTTGTCTGCTAATGGCAACGCTGTTAGTAAACCTGTAAGAAATTGAGAGCTTTCGCTACCATCAACTTCTACTATACCACCGGTAAGTTTGCCGCTTAGTTCAAAAGGAATAAAACCGTTGTTTGTTTTAAGGTTAACACCAAGATTTTCAAGTGGTTTAATCATAAAATTCATAGGTCGCGAAACAAGCGAACCTTCTCCAGAAATTTTAATATTTTGCCCCCATAGGCTACAAACTGGCGTAAACAATCTCAAACCTAAACCAGCTTCTCCTACCGAAATGCTGGTGTTTTTTATGTTATATTTACGCTCTATTTCTATTGTTTCGTTTTTTTCAACAACCTCACAACCAAGATTTTGAGCTATTTTAAGCGCAGCATTTGAATCGTTGCTACGGTCGGGATTATTTAAAATGGTTTTTCCATCAGCCAAAATAGCAAGAGCAACAGCTCGTTGCATATAACTTTTTGACGATGGAATTGTAAATTTTGCGTTATACGCCGAAGGTTTTACTAATTTGTCCATATATTTTTTTTGCGATGTCGTCGCTATTAAGATTTTCTACATAAATAATTGCAAAAGCTGCATCTGCATAATAATCAATGCGTTGGTCAAGCATTTTTTCTGCTACAACAAGCGGATTTTCACATTGTAGTAAAGGACGGTTAGAAACATCAAGACCATCAATACACCATGCCGCTGATGCGTAAAGCCAAATGTTAAGAAATTTTTCTCTTAAAATATTCCTATTGTCAGAATTTTTTACCGTTCCACCGCCACACGAAAGAACAATTTTTTCTCTATCCGCATAATTACTTAGCATTTTTTGCTCTATAAAACGAAAATAATCCTCACCTTTTGTTTCAAAAATTTTGGAAATTTTCATTCCTTCCGCTGCCTCTATTTCATCGTCCAAATCAACAAATTTATAACCAAGAAGTGAGGCTAATTTTTTCCCACTTGTGGTTTTTCCAACACCCATAAAACCTGTTAGCGCAATCTTTTTGTCAAATTTAAATTTTTCATTATCCAACGCATTATACATAGTTTTGGCATCAGTATCCAAACCTGTAAAAAGTTTAAACGCTGGCACTGCTTGATTTACAAGCCAATTTTTTCCGCTTAAAAATTTATAACCAATTTTTTCGGCTGGTTTTTCAAAAATAGAGTCCTTGTAATTTGCATCCAAAATCAAATGTTGTGCTGTTAAAATATTTGGATCAAAAACCTTTATCCCCGATGGTAATGCTTGCACAATTACGGAATAGTCATTTACAAAATCGGATATATTTTTAATATCTTTTGTGCTAACGTTAAACCTTTCTTTAAGTTTTATAAGAGCTTCTACATTTCGAGCAGCAACCGTAACATCCAATCCAAGATTCTGACCTGCAATTATTATAGCAGGAACAGCTCCACCGCTACCAATAACAAGCATCTTATTGTTGGAAAAGAGAGAATAATAATTTTTTATGCTTATTTCAACGCCAGAAATGTCGGAATTATCACCAATTAAACAATTATCTTTCCAAAAGACACAATTTACAGCTTGTGCTTTTTGAGCATTTGGAGTAAGTTGGTCTAAAAATTTGATAATATCGTTTTTAAAAGGTGCTGTAACATTCATTCCAGAAAGGTGTAATTTTTTAAACACCTCCATAGCTTCCTGTGCTGATTCTACTGGTAAACGTAAATATCTGTAATTAATTTTTTTTTGCGCAATAGCTCCATTCATAAGTACTGGACTTAAGCTATGCAACATAGGATTACCTGTAACAGCAAGAATATTTGTTTGCATTTTTTAATTATATTTTTTGCAAAATTGCAAATATTTTAGAAAAAATAGTTTTTCCAACCCGAAAAAAAAAACAAAAATATTCAATAATTATTACAGTAATTTTTTAATAATTTGAAAATCAACGATAACTTAAAAAGTTTCAAAAAAAGTTATTGAAAAATTTGGTAAATAAAAAAAGTTATCTACTTTTGCAACGTTGAATTTCGACATAGTATTGCAATCGGGGTATAGCGCAGTTGGCTAGCGTACTTGCATGGGGTGCAAGTGGTCGTGTGTTCGAGTCACACTACTCCGACAAAACCGTCAGTCAAATTGACGGTTTTTTTGTATATATCAGAAATACATCCCAATTAAAGAAAATGCATTTTTGAGTTGTTTTAAAGATTACATCGACAAAAATTACTCCGATTCAGAACTAAGTGTAGAAACAATGGCTCAAGATTTAGGTTTTAGTCGTGTTCAATTTTACCGAAAAATAAAAGCCACCACAGGCAGAAGCCCTGTTGATTTGCTCCGCAAGGCTCGTCTATTATATGGCAAAAAATTTCTTACCAAACAACATTATCGGTGGGCGAAATTGCTTATAGTGTTGGTTTTTCGTCGCCAGTATATTTCACCAAATGCGACAAAGACGAATACGGCATTGCTCCATGCGAAGAACGTCGTAGTTAATTTTTGTTTCATCTCTTTCAAAAATGTTTCATTGTAACAAATTTGATACTCTTTGAACGTTTTTTTATATCCTGACGCTGCGTTTAGCCATAATTTAGCCGTCGGAAAGCAAAACTATTTTTTTAAACTTTAAAACTTAAAAACGCAATGAAAAGACTGAAAATGTTTCTAACGGGCTTGTTGCTCGTGTTTGCAAGTACGGCACTGTACGCGCAGACAGAAATTGCAGGTACTGTAACCGACGAGGCGGGGGAACCGGTAATCGGTGCCACCGTTGTTGTAAAGGGCACTACCGACGGCACAATTACCGACCTCGATGGCAAATTCAAACTCACCGTTGAAGACGGCGCAATGCTCATAATCTCTTACATTGGCTACCAGCAGACCGAAGTCGCTGCCGCCAATAATATCAAAATCGTCCTCAAAGAAGATCTCGCTGAGATTGACGAAATCGTGGTTACTGGTTATTCAGTGCAGAAAAAATCTGACCTCACCGGCGCGGTTTCGGTTGTCAAGACCGACGACATTGCCAAGCAAAACGAGAACAACCCTCTCAAAGCAATGCAGGGACGTGTGCCGGGTATGAATATTTCTGCCGACGGTTCGCCTTCGGGTTCGGCTACGGTAAGAATCCGTGGTATCGGCACTCTCAACAACAACGACCCGCTCTACATCATCGACGGCGTGCCAACTAAATCGGGTATGCACGAACTCAACGGCAACGACATCGAATCTATTCAAGTCTTGAAAGATGCCGCATCTGCCTCTATCTACGGTAGCCGCGCTGCCAACGGCGTTATTATCATCACCACCAAACGCGGCAAGGAAGGCAAGGTAAAGGTGAATTTTGACGCAAGTATCGCTATGCAAAACTACACCAACAAACTCGACGTTTTGAATACCAAGGAGTTTGGACAAGTGATGTGGCAAGGTTATGTTAATGACGGTCTCGATCCCAACCAAAACGGTCTCGGCTACAAATACGATTGGAGTTACGACAACAACGGCGTTCCCGTGCTCTATGGCATCACAATGAACAAATATCTCGACGCCGCCGGCACTACTCCCGCCGCCAATACCGATTGGTTCGACATCACAACACGAACTGGCATTATTCAACAATACAATCTCTCTGTCAGCAACGGTTCGGAGCGCAGTTCGTCGTTTTTCTCGTTGGGATATTACAAAAACGACGGTATTATCAAACATTCTGATTTTGAGCGTTTTTCGGGACGTTTGAATACTGATTACGACATTGTAAAAACCGACAGCAGAAGCATTGTAAAAATTGGCGAAGATTTCACCGTAAACCGCACCGACGAGGTTCAGGCTCCGGGCGGATTTGTTGAAAACGTGTTGCAATTCAATCCCTCGTTGCCAGTTTACACCACAAGCGGCGAATTTGCAGGCCCCGTTGGTGGCTATCCCGACCGCGAAAACCCGCTCGCACGTCTTGAACGCAACGCCGACAACCGTTATACTTATTGGCGTACATTTGGCGATGTTTACCTCAACATCAGCCCCATTAAAAACCTCAATATCAAAACCACCGCAGGTATCGACTACGCTCAAAAACAACAGCGAATTTTCACTTATCCCATCACCGAAGGCACTGTTGCAAATCCGATTAACGGCATAGAAGCAAAACAAGAACATTGGACCAAAATGATGTGGAACGCCGTTGCAAGTTATATGTTTGGCAAGGGAATCCACAGCGGCGATGTACTCGTTGGCGTGGAGGTCAACAAGGAAGACGACCTCGATTTCAGCGGCAAGAAATACGATTTTGCGGTTTTGACACCTGAATATATGTGGCCCGGCGCAGCAGTTGGAGAGGCTGAGGCTTACGGCGGCGCAGGTGGTTACACCTTGGTATCGTACTTTACAAAGGCTAATTATACTTTAATGAACAAATATCTCGCAAGCGTTACATTGAGGTACGACGGTTCGAGCCGTTTTGGCGAAAACAAACGTTTCGGTTTGTTCCCCTCGGTGAGCGCAGGTTGGAAAATTAGCGAAGAAAACTTTTTGAACGACATCGCTTGGCTCGAAAGCCTCAAAATCCGTGCAGGTTGGGGTCAGACGGGTAATCAGGAAATCGACAACACAGCACGTTACACACTTTACCGCAGCAACTACGGCGAGGCTCAGTTTGGCGGTCAAAGTTACGGCACAAGTTACGACATAGAGGGTGTCAACGGCGGACATCAATTGGCAAGCGGTTTTAAGCGCGACCAACTCGGCAACGACGACCTCCAATGGGAAACCACCACACAATTAAACGTCGGTCTCGATTTTGGATTCTTCAAAAACGCGCTCTACGGTTCGTTTGATTGGTTTAAGAAAACTACCACCGACATCCTCGTCAATATGCCCGGCATAGGCGTTATGGGTGAAGGCAGCGCGCAATGGATCAACGCCGGTGAAATGGAAAACACTGGTCTTGAACTCACCATCGGCTACCGTGGCGGCAAAAAGAAATTCACCTACGACATCAACGCCAATATCGGCACTTATCAAAACGAAATCACCAAACTCCCCGAAACTATCGCCGCAAAAGGCACATTCGGCGGCAACGGCGTAGAAAGCGTTGTTGGACATCCGATGGGTGCGCAAGTGGGCTATGTTTACGACGGCATTTTCTGCAATCAGGACGAAATCGACCGCCACGCCTCACAAGACGGCGCAGGTATCGGCCGAATCCGTTGGAAAGATTTGAATGGCGACAATGTTATCAACAGCGAAGATCAAAAATGGATTTATTCGCCCGTGCCGGATTTCACTTGGGGTATCAACCTCTATTTCCAATACAAGGATTTCGATTTGACGATGTTTTGGCAAGGCGTTCAGGGTGTTGATGTTATCAGCGACTTGAAAAAAGAAACCGACCTTTGGAGCGGTCTCAATATCACCAACCTCAACAAGGGTACACGCCTTCTTGACGCTTGGACACCCAACAATCAGTCGTCGGACATTCCCGCTGTTAGCACAATGGACAACAACAATGAGAAACGTGTAAGCAGTTATTTTGTAGAAAATGGTTCATACGCCAAACTCCGCACCATTCAGTTTGGTTATAATCTGCCAAAAGAGATTTGCAAAAAGATTTCCGCAGAGCGCGTGAGGTTTTACGCTTCGGCACAGAACCTCTTGACAATCAAATCGAAAAAGTTTTCAGGTGTTGACCCCGAAAATGCCAACTTCGGCTACCCGATTCCTGTAAACGTAACTTTCGGTATTAATGTATCATTTTAACCACGCTTTCGCAAATGCAAATATTTTAGAATCACCGAATAAAACTAATTAACACAAATAGATTATAAAACTTTAATAACTAATGTCGCAAGCGGCAGCAAATCAAACAAATAATGTTTCAGTTTGACTATCTGAAACCAAATTAGTTAAATATGTCAAAATATGAAGCAACTTGTTGATTCTTAATTTATTGGTTGTTAGTTTTATTTGTTAAATTCGGTGATGAAAAGTATTTGTGAAACTTGAAATTCTAAAATTTGTAATAATATGAAAAACAAAATATTATCCATAGCATTGATACTTGCGGCGGCAGCGGGATTGCCATCTTGCTCCGAAATGCTTGACGAGAACATTCCGCAAGGCACATTAAGCGACGTTCAGGTGCAGACACCCGAAAACGCTGAGGCAATGGCAGTATCGGCATACGCAATTTTCACCACCGCCGAAGACATCAACTCGTCGTTTTCGATGTGGAATTTTGACGTGCGCAGCGACGACGCCTACAAGGGCGGCAACGGCACAAGCGACGGCGACGTGTTTCATCAGTTGGAAATCCAACAAGGCGTGCTCGTTACCAATTGGAACATCAACGATATGTGGGTGCGTTTGTACAACTGCATTTCGAGGGTTAACGCGGCATTGGCACTTCTCGAAGGTTGCGACGATAGTTTTGCAATGAAGCAGACCCGCATTGCCGAGATGAAATTCCTTCGCGGCTACGCTCATTTCCTTCTCAAACGGCTCTACAAGAACATCCCATTCGTTGTGGACGAACATTTGGATTACGAAGGCTACAACAATCTTTCCAACACTCAGTATTCCAACGACGAAGGTTGGGCGTTGATAGCCAAGGATTTGGAAGAGGCTTTCAACAATCTTCCCGAAGTTCAGGACGACAAAGGCCGCCCGTCGAAGGCTGCGGCAGCTGGTTTGCTTGCCAAGGTTTATCTCTACAAGGCTTACCGTCAAGATGATCCACAGAGCAACAAGGTAACGGAAATCAACACCGCCGACCTTGAAAACGTTGTCAAATACACCGACCCCTCGCTTTATGCCGGATATGGTCTCGAAAGCGATTTCCACAACAATTTCCGCCCCGAAGAGCAGTTTGAAAACGGCAAAGAAAGCGTTTGGGCAATTCAGTATTCGCGCAACGACGGCTCTACATACGGCAATCTCAATTGGAGCAACGGACTTATTCCGCCCAACATTCCCGGCGCAACAGACGGCGGCTGCGATTTTTACAAACCGTCGCAAAACCTCGTAAACGCATTCCGCACCGGCGACGACGGTTTGCCGCTCTTTGATAATTTCAACAGCGAGGATTACGACATCGCCAAAGACAACGCCGACCCAAGACTTTTTCTCACCGTGGGAATGCCCGGACTTCCTTATATGTTCAACAAGGATTTTATGATGGAAGAAAGCGGAATTTGGAGCCGTTCAAACGGTTTGTACGGTTATTATGTAACACTCAAACAGAACGTTGACCCCGCATTGATTGGCGAATACTTGATAAAAGGTTCGTTTTGGGGAACGTCGATGAATAGAATCGTAATCCGCTATGCCGACGTACTTTTGATGCGTGTCGAGGCGTTGGCTCAACTCGGACAATCCGACGATGCAATAGCCATTGTCAACCAAATCCGCAGCCGTGCCGCAGCAAGTACACAACTCACCAATTCGTACAAAAACGCTTACGGTGTCAAGATGTATATCTCCAATTACAAAGGCAGTTACGACAAGGAAACGGCAATCAAAATCGTCAAGATGGAACGCCGCCTCGAACTCGGTATGGAATCGGAGCGTTTCTTCGACCTTGTACGTTACGGCGAGGCAGCCGAGGTTATCAACAAGTATTACGCCGAGGAAGCCGATAACTGCGCCATCTATTTGACGGCACATTTCACCGCCGACAAAGACGAATACTTGCCAATCCCCTTTGAGCAAATCTCCGCTTCCCACGGTCATTACACTCAAAACATCGGAAACTGGTAAAATTGACAATTGACAATTCAAAATTCGTAATTCTTAAATCGTAATTAAAAATGAAAAGATTAATTAAAAACACAATAATTGCGGCACTTGCGGCGGTAACATTAGCCGCTTGTTCCGACAGCGAGGGCGACAGTCTGTCCCTCGACGGCGACTGCAACGTAGAAGCCGTAAAACTCGATGATTTCATCGGTAATTGCGACCCTAAAACTCGCAACATCCTCGTCCGTCTGCCCGAAGTTTACGAAACATCGGCAATGAAAATCACCGATCTGAAACTCTCTGCTAACGCCACCTGCAATTTTTCTGTCGGCGAAACCGTCAATATGGACGCGGCAAAAGTAATTCACGTGGTCAACGGCGATGCGTCATTGGATTGGACGCTCAGCGTATTGCACGATGAGGCAAGGATTTCGCAGTTTGTAATCAACGGTACGTATGCCGGCTCAATCGACGAGGCTACCAAGACAATCACTGTCTATATCCCTGCATCAGAAGGCATTACGTCGCTCACACCAACAATCGCCATCAGCGACAACGCCACCATCAACCCCTCGTCGGGCGTGGCATTAGATTTTTCGCAGCCGGTGGTTTACAATGTTGAAAACAATTCGGCAAAGAGTGCGTACACCGTTACCGTAATTGCCACCGAAAAGCCCAAAGCCTTGTTTGTAGGCTCGGCAGCCAACCTCAACGACCTCGATCCCGAAGCCAAAACCGCTTGTCAGTGGATGCTCTCCAACGTGGAAGGTTCGCTCTACGTATCGTTTGCCGACCTTCAAAACGGCAATGCCGACCTCTCTGAATGTAAGGTAATTTGGTGGCATTATCACGTTGACGGCGGTGTGGACGGTCACGACATCTTCCAAGCCAAAGCCACCGACGCTCTTGCAGCCAAAAACGAAATCCGCTCGTTCTACGAAAATGGCGGCGCATTGTTCTTGACACGTTACGCCACCAACTTGCCGTCGTTCATTGGTGTTACCGGCGACGACGAGTGGACAACGCCCAACAACTGTTGGGGTCAAAACGAGGACGCAGCCGAACTTTGCGGCGGACCTTGGGACTTCAAGATTTATAGCGGAATGAACTCTCATCCGTTGTGGCAAAACCTCGTTCAGGGCGACGACCCCAACAGCGTTTACTGCACCGACGCAGGTTATCACATCACCAATTCAACAGCGCAGTATCACATCGGCACAGATTGGGGCGGTTATGACGACTACGACGCTTGGACAACCCGCACGGGCGCAACGATACTCGGCGTAGGCGGCGACGGCGCAATTGTGGCTTGGGAATATCCCGCCCATGACAACAAAGGCGGCATAATCTGCATTTCGTCAGGCTGTTACGATTGGTATTCGTACAAATACGAAGACGGCTACACCGAAAAATTCCACAAAAACATCGAAATTATTACTAAAAACGCATTCAATCACCTTTTAAAATAAACCGTTATGAAAATGACTTTCAATACAATACTTGCGCTTGCAATGCCCTTCGTAACGTTTCAGGCTTGCAGCGACGACGAAACTTTTGGCGACGACCCGATAGATTGGTCAGACTCCTCCACATTCATTGATTCTCAGGACGATGCCGCCTTCCTGACCTACTACAATCCGGCAATCGGACGTTGTGGCGACCCGATGCCATTCTACGACGCCAAGGCAGGCGACTTCAAGGTGCTCTATCTTCAAGAGTACGACAACAACGGCCCTTGCTACCATCCGTTTTGGGGCGTTTCCACCAAGGATTGCGCCAACTACGAATCGTTGGGCGAGGTACTGCCCACTGGCTCTTCGGTAGCGGAGGCAGACGCGGCTCTCGGCACAGGTTGTTGTTATTACAACGACAAGGACGGCAAGTACTACATCTACTACACCGGACACACCTCCAAGGAAGTGGTTTTGAGGGCTGTTTCCGACGATTTCAAGACTTGGAAAAAGGACAACACTTGGGTTCTTGACGGTTCAAAACTCGGATTCTCAGCCACCGACTTCCGCGACCCGCAAATTTTTGTGGGCGACGACGGACGCTATAAAATGGTGATTGCAAGTAAGTTACGCTTCGTGGAGTTCACCTCCGACGATATGCTCAATTGGGAACTCACCGGCGATTTTCCGATGATTTGGGACAGAATGTGCGAATGTCCCGACATCTTCAAGATGGGCAACTATTGGTACTTGGTGTACAGCGAGGCATACCGCACCTCTTGGAGTCGCAAGGTAAAATATATGATGTCAGACACTTACGAAGGATTGAAGGCTTGTTTCAACGATCCGGGAACCAATTGGCCCAAGGATGGACACGAGGGCATTCTCGACAGTCGTGCCTTCTACGCCGGCAAGACCGCTTCCAACGGTACCGACCGTTACATTTGGGGTTGGTGTCCGTATCGCAAGGGCACTACAATTCACGACAAAAACCTCAACGTAGGTGCTGAGAACGAACCCGATTGGTCGGGCGCATTGGTTTGCCACAAAGTGATTCAGCACGAGGACGGCACATTGACATTGGGCGCAGTAAGCGGCATTGCCGACAAATTCTCCACTCCCGCCACGGTGAAAGTAATGAAATCGGAAGGCGCGTCATTATCGGGTGTTGACGGCACTTTGAGCGGCGAAGGTTCGTACATTCTTTACAACCGTCTTGGCACGACGAATCACATTTCGTTCACCGTTACCACCACAGGCAACGAGGACAAATTCGGCATTTCGCTTGTTCGCGGCACTGATTCGGAACTCTACTACACGATGGAAATCAACCCCGAAGGCGAGAACAACCGCAAAGTGAACTTCTTGCAAGAAGGTGTGAGTGGCAAAGGTTTCATCGAGGGTATCGACGGCTACATCTTCGCCCGTCCCGAAAACAATGTCTATAACATCGACATCTTCACCGACAATTCAGTAATGACGCTCTACATCAACGATGTCTGCGCCTACACCAACCGCATCTACGGCATTCAGAAAAACTGTTGGAGCATCAACTGCTACACCGGCAGCATTTCTGTCAGCGGAGTAAGCGTGAAGAATTGAAAGTTGAGAATTGAAAGTTGAAAATTGGGAATTAATAATTAGATGAATCGAAAATTGCAGTCGTTCGAGAGATTCGGACGGCTGCGTTTTTTTTGTGTGTTAATAATCCTCTTCCAACTAACTCAACAGCCATTTCCAAATCGGCAACACTTTGATTTCGGTATTGTCAATAGTCAAAACATCTTCTTCCTCGTATGTGATGATGAAAAGGTTGTTGAATTGAGAAAATTTCTTATAGGCAACAAGAGCGGAAGTTTCGCGTCGGAAAGTATCGTCAATGTCATTGCGGAAACAGTAACATACTTGGATGGCAATTTCGTGTTCGGGAACCACAAAATCCACTTCTATATTCTTGTTGTAGAAAAAAACATGGTCGTCTGTACCATAACGGCGCATAAGTGTCAATGCAACAATATTTTCCAATAATATAGGCTCGTTGCGCACAGCAAGCACACTCAACAGACCGTTATCTACAAAATAAAGTTTTGGCGCACTTTCTCGGTCTGTAAGTTTTGCGGCTATGTTTCTAACTGACAACAATAAAAACGCATTTTGCGAATACTGAGTGTATGTTATCACTGTTTTGGTGGCAATCGGTGTGCCGGACGATTTAATGATGTTGGTAAGCCGTGTGAACGAAATCGGGTGCATAACGTTTTCAGCAAGTTTCTTAAACATCAAGCGTAGCCCAAAAATATTGTCGATGCCATTGCGGGCGGCAATATCACCGATGTAGATTTTTTGATAGACCGATGTAAGGTAATCGGCTTTGACATCGTAATTGAGGCTTTCGGGCAACCCGCCGTCATAAAAATACTCCCGCATATATTTCTGAATTTCAGAGCGTTGAGAGGTAGAATAAAAAGAATTGTTGTCTAACGCCACATGTTTCGCGCCCAAAAACTCTTTAAACGAATATGGGAAAATCTCTTTAATAATGAATTTTCCGCCGAGCGTTGTAGCCACGTCCTGACTGAGCATTTTGGCATTGCTACCCGTTACAATAACTGAATACTTGTTTTCGGCAAGGCGACGGGCAAACTTGTCCCAACCAGTGATGTTCTGTATTTCGTCCAAAAAAAATAGCGGCATCTTGTCCGTCATCATCTGATGGACTTCAAGAATCTTGTTCAAATCGGCGGCTTGCATTTCGAGAAGACGCTCATCTTCAAAATTGATATATACAATTTCTTCCCAAGAATGTCCGTCGCGTATCAGTTGTAGGATTCTCTGATACAAAAGGTACGACTTTCCCGCCCGCCTTACGCCAATAAGGACGTAGCAAGCGTTGTCCATAAAATTAAAGTTGCGGCTTATGATTTCACGTTTAGCAACCTGTTGGCGGTTGTCTATAATTATTTCGCGGATAGTTTCTTTCGTTAGCATGGCATCAATTTTTTTGTGCAAAGATACTCATTTTATTTCCTTCGCGCAATAAAAATAGCTATTTTTATTGCGCGAAAGAAATAATTGCTTCATTTTTTGTTGAATTTCTCCTTCGTGCAACAATTTTGAAAGCATTTGAACAATTTTTTATAGACATTCAGAGGGCATTGACAAAATTTTACAACCGAAATTAATTGTTTTACCCAAAAACTTATATCAACAATGAAAAGACTATTATTAATAATGTTGATGTCAATGTCTATAATGGCGACCTCGTGCAGCAAAGACGATTCTCAGCCATCAACAGACATCGAAAATCCAACCGAAAATCCAACCGACAAGCCGCAGCAAGAGGTTTCAACAGCCTACAACGAGCCGTTCTGTCCGCAAATCCATTTCACTCCTTCGCGCAATTGGATGAACGACCCTAACGGAATGGTGTACTCCAGCGGAGTGTATCATCTTTATTATCAATACAGTACGCATGGCAACGAGTGGGGCAATATGTCGTGGGGACACGCCGAAAGCAAAGATTTGATTCATTGGGAAGAAAAATCTGTGGCTATGACACGAGATGCTTTGGGCGATGTTTTTTCGGGTTCGGCGGTTGTTGACAAGGACAACACAGCCGGATTTGGCGCAGGAGCGTTAATTGCGCTTTTCACATCGGCGGACGGCATTCAGCAACAGTCATTGGCGTATTCGCTGGACGGTGGCGAAACATTCGAGCGTTTCAGTGCAAATCCCGTCATCAAATACAACGATGACAATCTCCGCGACCCAAAAGTCTTTTGGCACGAAGCCTCTCAAAAATGGATTATGGTGTTGGCAAAAGGTTGGGCTAAAGGTGTTGAGTTCTACTCATCAACGGACTTAAAATCATGGTCGCACCTAAGCACTTTTGTAACAGACCTTTCTGGCCGTCCGTCGCTTCAATGGGAATGTCCCGATTTTGGTGGAGTTCGATTTCAGCGGCGAGGGTTCGATGTCGATGACCAACCTTGTTTTCCCTAAAACAATATACAACGCACTCTCTGTCAGCGGCGCAAACTATGATGCTATGATTAGTGATGGTGTTAACTCCATCTTTTAATGATACAATACTTTTTGCTGTGAGCCACGTGCCACTCTTGATTAACGAAAAACTATCGCCGCTTCCGAGAGTGATTTTTCCAGAGTCGTCGGCTTGATAACGGATCGAGATGTAATAGTTACCCGTCTGAGGTACTCCAGCATAAAAACGCAATCTACTTGAGTTTTCCGTTAGTTCCCCAAATCCTTGACCGTAATATCCGCTGCGACACTTGTTGTATCCAGACTTGTTGACTGTAACATTTTTGTAATCTGCTAACTCTGCTTCGTATTGTAATACGCCAGTGTAAGTTTTTGGAGGAGTCGGTACATTGACAAGTTGTGTATTTTCTTTTGCAATTTTGCGGTTAGAGGCATTGCCAGAACAATTGATGATAATGTCGACAGCACCACCATTGTGTGTTACAGTAATAGTATATACGCCGTCTGCCCATTGCTCTGAAATATTGCACGCTCCCGAACCTCATATTTTTGGGGTAAACGTTGGTTTGGAGGTTGCGCCATGGATTGTTATGACATCTTTACCGCCCTCATAATTGGTGAGATAGAGCGAAATTTTGTCATCGAACTCCTTAATAATTCCGAGCGAATACGGAGCGTAGTCAAGCGAAATACTTGTGCAGGTGTTGTACTGAAACGGAATTGTGCCACTTGCGTGGGTTGTTGCTTTGCTAAGCGTACGTATACCGTCAACATTTTCGTCATCGTATTGATATGGATTGTATGTTAGCCAACCATTCTCAAAATACGAGGCGTCGAATTTCTCCGTGGGGATAAGTTGGTTGTCAAAGTCGAAATCGTATTCTTTGTTTTCTCGCAACATATTCAGTGTCAGTATTATACGGATTATGAGGTTGCAAAGTTTGATGTTCCTGTTGCAGTTGTACGTCCGTGTCGCGGTTTTGACGGTGAAGTCCTTGTCCGCAAGCTTTTTTAACGCGTACCCGATGGTGTCGGCATTCGGGACGTGCGCGCCGGGTCTGAGTTTAAGAACGCTACCTGTCTGATTATTAATGTCTTCCAACGCCTGACCTCCTGTGAACGCTATCATCCAGAGCGATTTGATGATGTCCGCATACGAATATTCCGCCTGTTTGGCGCGTTTGCCAAGCACTTCGTCGCATAGCTCGCCGATTTTGTACCTGTCGAAATAGTCCTCTATGAAAAATATTCCTGCGAAAGGTGTTGTTTTTGCGCTTTTTTGTATTATCTTTGTGCTGTATTTCATCTTTGTTTGGATTTTTTTTTTTACAGCACTAATTTAGGTGAAATATTTGTAACGGCAAAATATTCTAACTGTTTTGTTTTCAATATTTTGCCGTTTTTAACATTTTTTAATTTCGGAATTGAGGTATATTATTTTTTTTCTTAAAATATGTTAGCTGATGATGTTTATAATATAGCATTAACTTTAGTTCCTAATCTAAAATGCCATGATGCGAGAAAACTTGTAGAAATGGTAGGTAGTGCAAAATTTATTTTTGAAAATGTTGGTCAGGTAAAAGATATGTTGAGTGGTAGGTCTAAAAGAATTGCTGAATTATTACAATCACAACAAATTTTAAAAGAAGCCGAAAGACAATTAAGAATTATAAAAGATAAAAATATTAATATGCTTTATTTTACAGATAAAGTATTTCCAAAAAAACTACTTGATTGTTACGATTGTCCTTTAGTTTTATATTCTTATAATTCATTTGATTATAATGATTATTTTACAATTGGAATTGTTGGTACTCGAAAAGCAGATGCTAATGCAAAAAAATTTATATATAGTTTTGTTGAAAAACTTAAATCAGAAAATAGAAAAATTCTTGTTGTTAGTGGGTTGGCTGAAGGGGCAGATACTTTTGCTCATAGCGCATGTTTAGATTTTAAATTACCAACTTTAGCTGTTCTTGGTCATGGTTTTGACCGTATTTACCCACGTAAAAATAGAGATTTGGCTAATAGCATTTTCACATCAGGAGGAGTTCTTGTAACAGAATTTTATTGGGGATATCCAATGTTTGGTGTTAATTTTTTGCAACGTAATAGAATTTTGGCTGGATTGTGTGATGCGGTTATCGTTGTTCAAAGTGGTCTTGCAGGTGGTTCTTTAAATACCGCTGAACTTGCAAATGCTTATTGTCGAGATGTGTTTGCTGTGCCTGGTCGGTTTGATGATTCTCTTTCGTTGGGGTGTAATAATCTTATTAAAACCAATAAAGCTGCTATTTTAACATCTTTCAATGATTTTAAATATTACATGGGATGGTAAACTGATTTTGTTAAAAGGAAAAAAATGCCTGCATAAAATGGTTGTTTTATACAGGCATTTTTTATTTATACTGTGTGGAGTAAAAATTCGTCTAAATCAATATCTGTTAAGTCGTATGGAGCAATTTGTGGTAATGTGTAACAACCCGGTTTTTGTTTTACAACAGCACGTGCGCAAGAACATAATACTTGTCCTGTTAATGCGGGATTGTTGATTTGCATTTTAAATTCAAACCGTTGATTTTGTGTATTTCCGCTTACGCCTTTTCTTTCGAGCAGAACGCCATGTCCCATATCACGGAGATCTGCAACGCAACTTACTTGATGTACGTGTGTATCATCGTTACAAAAATAAGAATCTGTTTTGATTGCTTTTTCAACTTCAGAAAAATCTGCTCCATCTTCAAGTTCTACGTAAACATCTCTGCGATGTACACTTGTCCCTAATGGAATAGTCATTGATAATGCGTCTTTTACTCCTTTTTTACTACGAGCAACAACAGAATGTCCCATGCTCATTCCAGGACCAAAGTTTGTGTATGTTATTCCTTTTGGAGCCATTGCATAAAGAAGTGTACGTATTACCGAGTCTGTGCCAGGATCCCATCCAGCAGAAATAATTGCTGATGCGTTGTGTTCTTTTCCTGCTTTGTCGAGAGATTTGTAAAGCTGTTGAATATCTTTGCCGTGAATGTCAAAACTATCAACAGTGCAGATTCCTTTTTGGATATATTCCAATGCTGTTTTTGGAATTTCGCGCGATGGGGAAGCAAGTATTGCTACATCTACTTTGCCAAGATCGTCAATATTGCTTGCAACTTTTATGCCTTCAAGTTCAGGTGTTTTTTTATTAACCGATTCTGCTCTGCGTATTACGCCTGCCAATTCCATATCTTTGGCAGCTAAAACGGCCTGAACGCTGTAACGGCCGATATTTCCGTATCCTACAACGGCTACTCTTAGTTTTGTCATTTGTTATATGTTTTTTTATTTATTTTTTTCGGTGGTTGTATGCCGTGTTTTTGTGGCAATTTTATAAAAAAAATTAGTTAGAAACATTACGAAAAATACTTAAAAATATCTTTTCTATTATTTTGAAATTGATATTTTTGGGACTAATTTTTTTCGATTATTCTATCTGCCAAAATATCAAGACCACCTTTTACTTTATCTCCAATTTTTACGCGTATTTTTGTTCCAATTGGCAAAAAGATGTCTGCTCGTGATCCAAATTTTATAAATCCAAATTCTTGTCCTTGTTTGGCAGTATCGCCTTCTTTTGTGTGTGCCACAACTCTTCGGGCAACATATCCCGCTATTTGCCTAAACATAAGTTCATAACCTGTTTTTTCGTCGCGAATGGCTATTGTTGTACGTTCGTTTTCTGTTGATGATTTTGGATGGGCAGCAAGTAGATATTTGCCTTGATGATGTCTAAAATAAATTACTTTGCCGCTTATTGGCCAACGGTTGGCGTGTACGTTCCATACCGACATAAATACAGATATTTGTAGGCGTTTACCTTTAAAATATTCTGGTTCTTCTGTTTCTTCAATTGCTACAACTTCTCCATCAGCGGGCGATAAAACAACGTATTCGTTTTCTGTTATGCGACGTTTGGGATTGCGAAAAAATTGAAGTACAATAAACATTAAAAACGCCGAACCCAATTGCAATATTATTCCAGGAATTACATATTGTCCCAAAAACACTACGTACAAAATGTTGATCAATACTAATGCAGTGGCTACTATTGCAATGGTTGCATATCCTTCTTTGTTAATCATAATTAATTGTTTATTAATGTTATAACACACCATACTGGTGGTATGGCAAGTAGTGCGCTGTCGAATCTGTCAAGTATTCCGCCATGTCCTGGCATTATAGTTCCCGAATCTTTTATTCCTGCGTTTCGTTTTATTAACGATTCTGCCAAATCTCCAAAATTTGCAAACAATACGCATACCGTAGCTATTAGCAACCATTGTGAAAATGAATAAGTTTCAGTTACGAGGTAAATTGGATATGATGCTGCCAACGCTAATATCACACCGCCTATCAATCCTTCTATTGTTTTTTTAGGAGAGATGCGTGGTATTAGTTTGTGTTTGCCAAATAATGTGCCTGCGCAATATGCTCCTGTATCGGAAATCCAAATGATTATAAATACACTTAGCAACGTTTTGGGTGAAAAATATCCACTATCGTATAATAAGTAACTCATTAAACCAAAAGATGTTGCAATGTATATTTGAGAAAACATTGTTGCAGCCCAATTTGCAAGTGGAGATGGTTTTTGTCTATATATTTCTACTATTGGTAAAATGCACATTATTGCTGGAAGTGCGTAGAGCCACTTAGCTGTTATGTTGCCATTGGCGTGTAGAAACAACATAACAAAAACCATTAACCCTAAAATTGTGCCTGTGATTTTATCTGGTTGTAGCCCTCCTGCTTTGCAAATGTTATAATATTCTTGTAGTGCTATGGTCGTAAAAAATCCGAAAACAATAAAAAAGAGCCACGGATTTATGGTTAGTGCCGATATTACAAGAACTATAAATATTGCGCCAGAAATTATTCGCAATGTAAGATTGCTATGTTTTTTAGTTTCTTTCAATGTTTTCAAGTTCTTTTATTGATGAAGGAAGTTTTATGTCATTTGTGTTTTGAAGTGCTACAAATCCTTCATTTAAGACTAAAAATTCCCTGTATAAATCAAGAATTTTTACTTCAAAATCTTTTAATTCATATTGGTCGTTCAAATAATATTTTGCGTCTTTTACAAGTTGTTTTGCATAATCTTTCACAAAATCAACTTCATAAAGGGTTCCCTCATCGTAAACTCCGCCCCAGCATAAATTACCGATTACCGGTTTGTCTTTTTCTCGTTTTAAAACAATTGCCCATAAAATACATCCCAAGTAAAATCCGATGTATGAATCAGTTAGTGATTTCAGTCTGTTATAGTAATTTCTGAACATATTTCGCTTTTGCCCAAAATTTTTAAAGCGATTTATCGTAGAATAAATGTCTTCAACAGTCGGAATAAAGGCCTGCAGATGTATTATAAATCCCGGATCAAATTTTATATCTTCATCTTTTAGCATAATTTCTCCTATTCTTAATCTCTGTTAAAATCTTTAAAAAATTCAATAAGAACTTCATGTCCTTTGAGTAGTGTTGTGTAATCCAAAAACTCATCAGCTGAATGCATATTGCAAACTGTGGCCAAGCCTACAAGATATGGGGTGAATTTTTCACCGTGTTTATTTTTTTGATTAGCATAAATATGGGTTTCCGCTCCTGCGTGGAAGGTTGTTATATCAGGTTCTACTCCGACCTTTTTTGCTGATGCTTCAAACAATATCGGGAGATACTCAGCAACCAATCGCCCATAGTGAATAAGTTCCCGCACCAATTAGCATATAATCTTATTCCGCGAATTGATGGAATGACCGACAAT
>CALFIU010000084.1 GCA_937877455.1 uncultured Bacteroidales bacterium | reverse complement strand
ACAAGGTAAAAAATATTTTTTTATCGAAAAAATTTTAGACTTTCGGAATTGAGGTTGTAGTATTATTCGGGTTTTAGCGGACCTATTAGATGGCTATAAAGTTGCTCGCATCCTTCTTTTATGTGTCATAGTTAATTAAATGATGAACTTGTAAAATTTGTACAACTATGCCACAAGCAACTTTTAGGGAACGTTACTACACCTACGGAGAGTCGGGCGAGAATGTTTACGACCCGATATTCATCCAACAACCCGACGACCATTCGTGCGCATTGCGTAGCCAGCAGATTGTATTGCGCGATTTCGGGATAGATATTCCGTTTGAAGATTAGTTTTATTCGGTGATTCTAAAAAAATTTGCATTTGCGAAAATTGAGTTATAATATTTAAGATTGACCGTAGAGATATAATTAATCGCGTTTCTACGGTTAATCTATTTAGGCTGCAAACTTTTCCTATATTTCTGCGGCGACATTGCCAAGTGTTTTTTGCAGTAACGGCTGAAATATGAGAGAGTTGTGAAGTTCATCATTTCGCAAATCTGCGTTATCGAAAGGCGGTGGTCGTCGAGAAAATCCTTGAGCAACGGCACTGCGTAACTGTCTATGTAAGACGTAACGCTGCGGCCTGTCATGCGGCGGACGGTGGCGGAGAGATATTTGGGCGAAACGTGCAGACGCTCAGCATAATAACGCATTTCACGCTCGGTGCGGCATATTCCCGTCGATAGCAGATTCATAAGTTTGCTGACGATGTAGCCCGCGCGGTCGGTATGGTTGACCGCGCCGTAGTATTGGGCGTGAAACTCAAAAATATCGTAAATCATTGTAAGGCAAAGACTGCCCATAATTTCAACATAAAACCTAAAATCGGCATCGTTCAAACGCTCCTTGATACGGCGGATGTCGTTGAGAAAACGCTGGGCATCATTGTCGGAAAGCGGAATCACAGGGTTTGCATTAAGGCTGATAGAGCCGCCGATGCTGTAATTGTTGGACGGCAAAAGTCCTTGCAAAAAACGGGTTGGGGCTGCAAACCACTCAAACTTAGAGCCTTCAACCACTGCAATATTTTTGATTTTGCAAGGCGTCGGCACAACCACAAGGCTGTTTTTTACAAAGTGGAAGCACCGTTCATTATACACAAAACTGCCCTCGCCCTCCAAGCATATCAAATGCAAGCAACAATCGGCAAGGCTCTCGGCGTTGATGCCGTTAATATCGTATGAATATTGAAAATGCGGTTTCATGGGGCAAAGGTAACAAAAATCTTCTTTTTGTGCAAATTTTCGCGCCAAATGTGAAACTATTTTTCGATAAAAAACACATACTTTTGCATTATCGAAAACAACATTAAAACATCACGATTATGCAGACCATAAAACTCAACAACGGCGTAGAAATGCCGCAGATGGGCTACGGAGTGTTTCAAGTAGCCCCCAAGAATGTGAAAGATGCGTTTTGGACGCGCTTTCGGTAGGTTACAGAATGATTGACACCGCTCAAATCTATCAAAACGAGGAAGGCGTGGGCAACGCTGTCAAGAAAAGCGGAATCAACCGCGACGAAATCTTCCTCGTGTCAAAAATTTGGTTCACCAACTACGAGTACGCCGCCGCCAAAAAGAGCATCGACGAGAGCCACAAACTTCAAACCGAGTACATCGACCTGATGTTGCTCCACCAACCCTACGGCGACCGCTACAGCGCATACCGTGCTTTGGAAGACGCCTACAAAGAGGGCAAGCTGCGTGCAATCGGCGTGTCAAATTTCTATCCCGACCATTACATCGACCTATGCGCACATTTTGACGTAACTCCGGCCGTCAACCAAATCGAGACCCATGTGTTCCAACAGCAAATCGAAAGCCGCAAGTACATGGACGAACTCGGCATTGCGCACATGTCGTGGGGACCGTTGGCAGAGGGCAAAAACGGGTTCTTCACCAACGAAACGCTCATCAAGATAGGCGAAAAATACGGCAAGACAGGCCCGCAAGTTGCGCTCCGCTATCTCCTCGACCGTGGAGTAATCATCATTCCAAAATCAAGCCGCAAGGAGCGCATGGCGGAAAACCTGAACATCTTTGATTTCAAACTCTCGCAAGACGACCTCGACGCAATCCTCAAACTCGACACCAGCGCACCCGTGATAATGCCCAGCCACCACAACCCAGAGATTGTCAAGTGGTTTATGGGGATGGTGAAGAAGTAACATTTTGTTTTGCAATAATTTAATATTGATTTTTACAAAAACTCCCTGACAATTATGGATAAAGAAAACGCAATGTCACGCCGCGACGCACTCAAAACAATGGGGGCTGCGGCACTTTCGGCGGCATGGGCTTGGACGGGCTTGGCATCGGCCACAAGCCTGATGACATTCGACGGATGTTCGGGAGGTAAGAAACGCATAGTTTTTTATTTCACAGCCACCGGCAACAGCCTTTACGTAGCGCGGTCGCTGACAGAAATGCCGATTAGCATTCCACAAGCAATGAAAGATGGCAATCTCGATTTCAAAGCCGACGAAATTGGATTCGTGTTCCCGGATTATGCCGCCACTGCGCCGCTGATTGTCAGGGAGTTTGTTGAAAAAGCAAAGTTCAATGCTCCATACATTTTTTCGGTGATAACATTTGGCAATTTTGCCGCCAATGTCGCCGAATGGTGGGACGATTTCTGTAAGTCGGAAGGTGTCAACAACAATTACGTCAACATCTTAATGATGGTTGACAACTATCTGCCAGTTTTCGACATGAACGAACAGATAAAAATCGACAAGAACATCCCCGAAAACCTCTCAAAGATAATCGCCGACATCGACAATCATCAGAATTTTGTAAGCCATTTTGACGTTGACGACAATTTGAAAGGCATGTTGAGCCACCTTCAAGCCGACCATTTCCCGATGGAAGCCGAGCGACTTTTGAAACTTGACGAATCATTGTGCATAGCCTGCGCCACCTGCGAAGACGTGTGCCCGCACCGCAACTTCCGCATGAAAGACGGCAAAGCCAATGTCGGCGGCTCGTGCGAATACTGCCTTGCCTGTGTCCACGCTTGTCCGCAAAAAGCCCTGACCCTTGTCCGTGGCGAGCGCAACCCGAAGGCTCGTTTCCGCAACGAAAACATCTCGCTCATAGACATCAAAAAGTCGAACAGCATGAGGAATGTGAAGTTTTGATTCAATCTTCCTTTTCCGCATATTGCTCTGCAATATCTTGCCACAGCGGAATATCAAGTGTCTGGCCAAAGTGCTTTTTGTAGGCATTTGCAACGTCTTTCCGCCAAGTCATACCAATTTTTGCTGTGGGCGAATATGTTTTTAGCACGTAGTCGAGTGCGGATAAGAAATGTTCAAGGCTTCTGAAAATAGGATATGACGTTGAGGTAGAATACCACGTTGCTGGGCGTAGATTGTAGATAACTCCCTTTTTGTCTTGGACTTTTATTGCCCATTTAGCACTTGGACACGAAATCTCCCAAACGCTTTTGAGCCATGCGTCACTAACGGTTACAATGCCTGTATCTTCATCCATCTTGTATTTGAGACACAGATATTTAGAATGAAGTTTCCACGGCTTCTCAATTACCTCTGTGATGTACGACATCATATTGGCAATGTCGAAATTAGGCGAACCTGTAAACGCTTTAATTTCAAGCCATTCGGTGTCGTGGTTGTCGATGTCGAGCCAAAAATCGGGTGCGGATTGGGCATGGTTGTAATCGTGGCTGAATCCCATTTCTGTCATCCACTTGTCGAGCCATTCTTTAATCAAAAAAGTGATAATGTCGTTTTGAGTAACACAAACATTATACACCCCAACTTTAATGGTATTGTTAAAGCGGCAACTTTTCAAACCGTTATCACTTCGTAACAAATCAAACAATAATGTTGTAGTCATTCTAAATATCCAATAGTGAGTTAAAGAAATCTTCATCTACCTCGTAAGATTTAACTTCAGTAAGACCTATTCCATATTCTGCCATTTTATTAATAAGTTCTTCGCCATCCATTAAATCAATCAATCGTTTTCCCTCGCTTGATGCCTCTTCTCGCGCTGACCGAGTAAATGCCCCTGTGGTTATTAACACTCCTTTTTCAATATTAGTACCAAGTGAACCTCTAAAATCACGAATTGCGGCAGCTCCGACTTGACCTTTATACCGTTTACATTGGAAAGCAACATTGAAACTGAAAATCCCTTTTATCC
Source organism: uncultured Bacteroidales bacterium (assembly GCA_937877455.1). Lineage (GTDB taxonomy): Bacteria > Bacteroidota > Bacteroidia > Bacteroidales > UBA3824 > UBA3824. The sequence continues at coordinate 1,172 of CALFIU010000084.1, read as the reverse complement.
TAAGTTTGCCCGTACCGTCAATACCTCCGTCTCCGGAGCGTTTGGTAACAACAACGTCAGAAAAACCACATTCACGTAATAAACGTTGTGCCAATCTCTCAAATGCGTAAGGATCAAGGTTCAAAAGAATATCAGTGATTTGTTCTCGCCACGATTTCTTTTCGGCTGTAATGTTCTCACCTTCCTCTGACACTGCAACTCCGCGTTTTTTATTTGTAAACTGAACAATCTCTTTTGTATCAATATTATTTTCTTTGAGGAGTTTCGCACCTTTGGCAGTTAATGACCAAACTCCTTGGCGACTTTTTTCGACTGCGCCATAATTTTTCAGATAAGTCCTTGCCCACATTAATTTATACTCTACTTCGCTCATTGTGAAACTATGCATTTCATCAATGACATCAGAGGACAACTTGGTTATTGAAATAACTTCATTGTATATTTCCTCATTAGAGCCTGATCCTCCAAGATTATTCAATGCTTTCAATGTTGGCACAAAGAAATATTGATGAGTGGGGCATTTCTTTTTCATTTTCTGTTTCTTTGCCATTCTTGTACTTAGATTTTAATTTACAATTGTGTAAGCCTGGCAGGGAAATCCGGCAAGCAAAAAATCGAAATCCTTTATATCGGAGGCGGCAATTTTGGTGATGTCGCCGCTGACAGTTTCGTCGGGATGGTTGGCATTTAAGACCTTTACCGCGTATGGCTTAATCTCTGATGTCAACACACACTGAGTTTCATACCCTGCCTTTCGGAACGCGTTCTCGAAACCACAGCGTATGCCGCCAATGCCAGCGAAGAGGTCTATGAATTTGATTTTTTCCATACCGCAAAAGTATGGATTTTTTTAGAATTTGGCGTAATATTTATTATTTTTTTTCAACACAATTAATTGCCAAATTATCATCTCCTTTTTCTTCATTTTGTGAAACCTTACAAGCCAAATGTGAAACTTCAGTCCCGAAAAATCGACGTATATTTGCATCGTAACAAATATTTTTGAGTGCATTGAAACATCAACTATTTAATAATAAGACATTTATGAAAAAGATTTTAATCATGATTGTTGCACTCTATTTCTCGGCATCGGGCACTACCAAAGTTGGTAAAGGGGACTCTTTCCCTCTAAGCCGCTTTCGGTATTCTGCCGGACTTGTGCCGACTTGCGC
>CALFIU010000083.1 GCA_937877455.1 uncultured Bacteroidales bacterium | reverse complement strand
CAGCAAACATAGTAAAGTGGGACATAACTGCTTTTGTTTTCTCGCATATCCGCTTCCCCTCCGCAGAACGGGCAAGGTTTCAGTTCTTCCATCATGTCCCATCCTTTGCCATCACATACTTTCTCGCGTCCATCCACTCCGCATCAAACGGCTCATCATCTGTAAGCCACTCAGAAGCGCGTATAAGCAACATTTCCATGCGGAGAAGGATTATCTTTACCTTTCCCATAAATGCACCCTCAGACAGCTACAAACGCAATTAGGGGCAAAAGGTAAAACCACATCAGCTTCCAATTGCCAGTTGTGTACGCCATCAATGTTATTCCAACCACCAGCGCAAGGCAGAAGAGGTTATCAAGAAGCACAATCCAGATTTGCAGCACGTTGTAGGCATGAAGTTCTTCAGTGGTCATGTTGGTAGTTTCGTTGTTCTCATCCATTGTGCTTTTCCAACTCCTTTTTGAGTTCTTCCAGTTCTTTCTCTTCGATCTCCATTTCCAACGCAAACAGAGCGCGAGTACAAGCGTGTGCTAAATGTTCGTTCGATTGATCGCCAGAAAGCCACGCGAATAAATGAACCAAACAACGATTTACGTGTTCTTCCTTTGCAATCAGCTTGTAATTCTCGTCCTCGTATCCAAGTTCGTTGTATCCGATATACCGAACCTTGCCGATTTCCAGAATCGCTTTCGGCGGGATTGCTTGCATACGGTACGGGCGATAATGCTGTTTTCCACCCTGCTCATTCACAGACGGCGGAGCATCGTTTCCGAGATGCTTGTTAGTTTGAGGCTTTCGCATCGCCTCGGTTAGTTCTTGAAGTTCACGCATCAACGATAGCCCTTTCCACTTTCTTTCAACTGTTCAGCCAGTGACATCTCTCGGAAATAGATACGGGTACGCAATTCCTCATTATTACGCTTTATCGCATGGAATTTGATCTTGGCAGAGACAACATCGTTCTTCGTGATGTAGTCTTTAATTTCGTCAATAGTTTTCAAAACATCTGCTTTGCTAAAAGTTTCAATTTCTTTCATAATAGTTATTCATTCCTTTCCATAATCACAGGACACGCCACCATGCCACTTATATCTGCGCCCATATTGGCAACTGAAACAAATCCAACACGACACGGTAGTTGTCCCGTATGCTTCTTTTACCCCAGGATGCGGGCATTCCCGGAGCAGACTATCCGCCCACTTTGCCCGCATCGCTGCATTCATAATGGCTTGATGCCGTTTCTGCTCTTCGGTCAAAACGGTAGCCCTCCTGACCTGTCATAATCGTCTTCTGTTGGCTCAGATTCAGATTTCTTTTCCCATCCGCGCTGTTGTCCGTACTTAGACGTATACTTTGCGTGTCCGACCTTCGCCCATCCGTCAACCATAGACATAATGATACCAATGTCTTTGCTGTCTTTTGGAGTTGGATTCTGCGGATGATCATGATCAGGTGATATGACTTCTGTCATTAATTCTTTCACACACACAAAAGCTCCGACAGGTTTTTCATCAAGATACGACTTGATAGCACCGATACGCCAATCGTCTTGTAGAGCCTCGTCTTGCGCTTGACGGTATTCATCGACAAGTTCCCGCTTCGCGTAGTTCGGCATACGGTGTTCCTTGTATTTCACCATTGCCTCTGCCCAGCACTGCAAGATGTAGTTTCGCACGTTTTCTTCATCCTCGTACAAGTCGTATCCGACAAATCTTGTCTCCACAGGATAGAATCGCCTATTGCCTGTTAGGTCAATCAGAAAGTTCGGATTATTTGTGCTGCCGATGAATACGCATTGCCTCGGACGGTCATCCACGTTGCGGTCATACGGTTTGCGATAGTTATCTTTCTGCCGCGTAATGAACGCTTTGACAGCTTCGACTTCCTTCGCTTTCGTCATAGCGGCAAGTTCTGGAATCTCACAGATCCACTTACCCGCTATCTGCTCAATACTTTCCTTGCCTTCAATACTTTTGATCTCTCCAAAGAAATCATCGTGGATGGCAAGGAATTTTGCGAGACTGGACTTGCCAGCACCTTGTCTGCCGATTAACACCACCACATCGTCCATCTTGCACCCTGGCATCATCATTCGCCATATACCGCCAGCAAAGATGAGCCGGGAACATTCATGCACATACGGAGTATCATCTGCTTTTGCAATGTCCGTCAGGAATCGTTCGCATCGTTCCTTGCCGTCCCACTCAAGAGAGTTTAAGATGTCCAGTACAGGATTGTATGAACGTTCTTTGAACAGAATGCGGAGGGCATCGTAATGTTTCCTGTCGGAGTAAATGCCATATTGCTGTTCGATATACTCTTTGCTTTCAGCTTCGTCCGCGTCAGTCCATCGTTGCTTCACAATCTCTTGCGTAACCTCGTTGACGACATGACGCTCGGCGTAGTTTGCCAAAGTGTTAAATCGCACGTTCTCGTAAAACTTATCCGACAACATGATGTGCTTGAAATTAGCTATTGTTGCCTCTGGCTTTCCAGACGAATCTCGCGTTAGAAACGGCACACTGTCGCTCTGATATAGATACTCATTGAACCGCCGTACTTTTTCCAAAGCTTCCACTTGCGTTTTCTGTTTGTAGGCAGTAAAGATTTTGGACAACAACGGTCTTTTCTTCAACTCGTCCGCACGTGCGAGAAAGATGGATTGCGCTGTGGTTCGCTCCACAGGGTCAGGAATCTGACACACAGTGGGTGCGTAGCTTATCAACGTGTCAATGTCGCACTCCTTTATCGCTTGCGCTATATCATCAGTGGACTCGTATGTTATTAACTGCTGTGCAATTGCTTGTCACTTCCCTTCCATCAGGATTTTGCAAATCGTTTCGCCTGTCTTGTTGGGATGGCAAAATTGCCACTCCACGTTATACTTTAAAGACATAGCTTCCATCATCCCAACAAGCCTGTCAGACGGTACAGGAGGCTTCGGTATCTTGTGTTCAAGCATCTTCCCGGCTTTCTGCGCCCTTGCAATCAAGCCGTATCTATGCTCGTACTGTTGGATTCGCGGATTTCGCCATTTCTTCGCTTCCTCAAGGCTCGTAATGTGTTCATCCTCAATCAGTATTACCAAGCGCGTACCGTCCTCCTGGGCGCGGATACACTCGTTTCTGAAGCGTTCGTGATCACTGACAATATCAGAATAAATTTCCGCCATACCCTTCTTGGTATCAATTGATACCGCAGGGGTAAGTACATAGTCTCCAACATTCAGCTTTTGGCGGCGGAGAATCACATTGTTCTCCGCACACCATTTAGATATGTTGTCATGCTGTCCGATCTTTTGCCCCGTATCTTCAATAATCGTCATTGCAATCAGAAATCAGAATGGAAGACCGGAATCTTCAAAACTACTTGTATCCTCTTCCATCTTCGGCGCAGGGGGCGCATCCTTGACCTCGCGTACTTCGGGCTGTTTCGGAAGTTTCCCCTCACGCACCTCGGTTGCGGTGCAGAAGTCCTGCACGTCCAGATATTCCTTGAGGCTTCCGTCCTTGCCCCATCCCTGGCGGTATCCGATGACAAGACCGATACCCCGGTTGACGAGGCAGTTGACGTTGTTCCAGTCAAATGTAAAGTTCGGGTTTGTCTGCTCTGTCCTCGTGATAAACCGCTTGAACCGCCACATTGCCTTTTCGGTATAGTACACACGGAAGCTGTGCGACCACCGCCCCCACGCTTCGTAAGTATCAACGGCGATGCCTTTGTATTCGCCTTCTGCTACTTCGTACTCAATCTCCAAGTACTTCTTTTCGTCATTGTCCGTCACCTTGCGGATAATGCACACGTACCCGCCCATCGGAAGCTTGCGGGCTGCTCCGTTCTCATTCAAAGAATCGTAGTTTGTTGGTTTGGAAATCATTCGTTTTTACCTCACATAATAAATAGATTATATTGGTTTGTATGCTTCTCAAATCTTTGCTCCTCCAACGTGAAGTACGTTTCGTCTATCTCGTACCCCGTGAAGTCCAGTCCAGCTTTCCATGCCGCAATCCGTGAACTGCCGCTCCCAAGATGCGTATCAAGTATCTTGTCGCCTTCGCTGGCAAAGTTCGCAAATATCCAATCGTACAGTTCTATCGGCTTCTGCGTGGGATGAAAGCGGTCACCCGGCTTCCCTTGCGGTGCAAATTCAAACACCTTCGCGTTGGAGTTGAAAGAAGTCCAAGCATACTCAGCCATTGCCATACTAAACTTTTCGCTGATAGTCAGCTTGCGCCACACCAGAAAACATCTTGTCGGAGGCAATGAGAAATAGTTACCACCCCATATTATCTGGTTTCGTGAGACGCGGAACAATTCCTCAAAGTATTCCTGCCCCGGCGCAACGTCCCACTCTATGATTTTTTTGTCGGATCGTAGATCTTCGACCATCCTCCGCCAGTTCGCGACACCATACGTTCCGTCCGCTTTCCGACAGTTCGCTCCCTGTCCGTGTCTCGCCGAGGTGGTACTTCTGCTTGCCATGCCACCCCCCCGATTGACTTGGGCTGGCTTGCTTGTACCTGTCGAACCGCCCACCGAATCGGTTGTACTGCGTTCGGCTCTCTCTCTCTCTCTCTACTTGAACAGATTGTGAACTGTCTTGATGGTATTTAGAAAACCAACCTTGGCAACCGCCACCCTCAGTCAGCCCTGATCCATACGGCGGATCTACAACGGCAAGGTCAAACGCGTTGTCAGGCATCTCCCGCATCGCTTCCATGCAGTCCATGTTGTAGGCTATGTTCATGTCGTTAACACTTCACATGATGTAGGTTTTGTTATCATAATTAATCTCCTTCAAAATGAAGATATTTGTGTTTCGTTGCTATCGATCCCCCATTGCTCTGCCATAGCGTTTGCAATACCGGGGAATGTTTTACTTCTTATTTTTTTTGTTCTTGGATCATTCCAAGCAAGAATTTTCCCGTTCTCATCACGGGCGTAATTTGCGCTTGCCCCAACCGAAAAGCCACCATGTAAAATTTGTCCGCAATCTGTTACATCAGTTGGTGTAAGGACTGGCAAGCCTTTTAGCCATAAGCACGTTGCTTTTCTGGCTTGATGTCCGTACTGGAATGGTTGAATAATCTGATCAGCTTTCCGAAAAGCTGTATTCATAATGCCGATAGGGTTCTCGACAGCTATTCTCGGAATATCAGCACACATAAGCTGCATAAAAAAGACAATAGCGGCGTATCTATCCTTATATCTCTGACGTGCTTTGTCTCCATACTTGTTAACATCAAACCACGCGTTTCCAGAAACTGTAAGATATGTACACGGCGGATGAGCAATCATCAAATCCCACTTGTCAATCTCATACACTGTGCCGTTTTGAGCCATCAGAGTACCCCCCCTGATAACTTCCAAACAATCTCTGCAGAAATGCCACTCAGGATGCCCGCCAGAACATTCTTGAATATCACAGCTATACGCCTCATGCCCGCGATCTCTGAACGCTTTGCAGACAACTTGGGATTCCTCACAGGCAACAAGTACTTTCACGGAAACAACACTTCCCCACTCTCAGGCGATACGATTGCGCCATTATCGTCCTTAGATGCATATTGCCATTTATATCCTCCTGTTTGATTTAAGCGACCCTTACAACAGTGGCTAATATGCTCTGCATGAATATTCAAAGCATTAGCGGCTATTTTAATGCCATCCCATCTTTTGACAAATTGCCCGTCTAACGTGTACTGATCGACAGGAATAGAAATCGTTTTTGCTCTGCGCTGAATGCCCGTCCCATAATTTGTGTTATATTTTGGTGTACACCATTCCAGATTATCGGCACGATCATTTGCCTTGTCCTCGTCCTTATGGTTTACTTGATTATACCCATAAGGGTTTGTGCAAAAGGCTTGCGCTACTATACGGCAAACCCGTGGGGTCGAATGTTTTCCATTTTTGGACAGCGGTACATTTCTATAGCCTTTTCCCGCATCGGTAAGTGCCAGGATTTTGCCTTTGTAGAATCGCTTTTTACCATTTGATTGGATAATTGTTCTATCTAAGCTACGAATTCTACCAAGGCTGCTGACTTGATATAGTCCTTCATATCCATCAATATCACGCCACTCTTCTGTCAAGTGAAGAACACCTCCCCTGTTCCAGGGTTCACTACCTTCCCGTCCTTGTCAGCTTTCAATAATGGACACCAATATCCAATGGTTTCAGTACTGACTAACAGTTCACCAGTTCTCATACAATACGGTCTGGAGTATGTCTGCAATAGCGGACAATACTTGCAGCAGACCTCGCCGTCCGTGAAGAAAATGTTCACCCACCGCTCTTCATAGGACGTACAGGCTGACTCAACTTTCGCCATTGTCAATCACTATCGGCGGCATAGACGGCTTGATTTCTGCCACAACCGCATCGTCTCCGCTGATTTTGGAACACCGTTGCCACTCCGCTTTCTGCAACAGCCGCAGAAAGTATAATATGTCAGTCTGGTCAAGATTCTTAAACACCAAGTTGGAATAGTTGTGCGGGATCGTGGCGTCCCACCGTTGCGGGGTGCAAGGGATATATGGTTCTGTCATTTGCCATCCTCCTTTTTCGTAGGTTCAATACCCCAGAACTTGCGAATCTTCGTGTCAATCGCCTTGAGGTCATTCGGCTCTTCCAACTCAAAAAGTCCCTCCGGGGATTTCTCAATGCCCGTTCCCGTAGAGTTTGTCAGGAAGAGATGTGATGTCCCTCTCGCCACACACCGTAAGCAAATCGTTACCATTCCCTCAAGGCACACTTTCTGGTCAAGCAGTTTGCCGATAGTCCGTAACTTCGTGTTGCCAAAGTCATCTGACTCTTCGTGCATCAAGATGTACACCAGCACATCGTCCGGGAGTTCTTTCTTGACGTACCGCACCAGCCCCCACATCATGTCACCGATTTGATTGTAGACACTAAACTGATCCTTGGCGTCTCGGTTACGCATAAATGTGTTCGTCATCATGTATCCTGCATCGTCGATCACGGCGACTTTACACGGCATTGCCTTGAGCTTGCTTTTGATAACGTCCACATTGTCGGACGTCATCTCATACTTGAACTTCTTCGCAAACGGCATCCGCTTTCCGATGACATTCACCAGGAAGATTTCATCCTCTCCAAAGTTCAACAGTGATCTTGATTTCCCACTGCCACTTTTCCCATAACACAGGATTGCTTCACCCATTCTGTTCTTCGGCTCCTTCCTTTCTGTTATTTTCATTCTTAATCGGCTTGAGTTCTAATCCCATTCGGAACGCATATTCCCACACCTTGTTTTCAGTGGCGAACCGCATAAAGTTTCCCGTATCTTGCCAATACAGATACCAGCGTCCATCCTCTGTAAGCAAGAGGTCAATGCCTCCTTCGTACTGCGAGACAACCTCAAATTCCTGTGATCCCAAAGTGACTATACGTGCCATTTCTTCGCCATCCTCTGATAGCACAGGTCTTTTTCATGCTGATCCCATTCGGGATGCTTCTCAAGTTGCGCCTGCGTCTCTTGGCGACACAACTGAACCCGTTGCTGCATCGCAATTCGCTTCCACTGTTTCGCTTGTTCCTGCAAATATTCGTCCTCCATTCTACCAAGGTGAAATACTTTTCGGAACGTGCAGACATCACACGAAAACGTCACGCGTGGGTCTTTCGCACGTTTGCCACGTGGCTTGTTTCTGTCTACCGGGAGAAAGAATCTCCCAATAGTCCCTTCTTTGCAAATCGGGCACTTGGTGGCGTGCTTGCCTGTCGGAAGCATCACGCCCCACTCTTTTGGAAAATGCTCCATAGCGATACACTCAAACAGACCGCCGTCATACTTCAGCTTGTATTTGACGGTATCAAGCTTGTGGAGTTCTTCAAAGAACGTCTCACACTCTGCTTTCGTACTAAGCGCATAGACATCTGTGGGATTATCCAACAACCGCGCTTCCGCACCGATATAATCTTTCATAGCCAGCGTTTTAACGCTGTTCCACAAAGCTTGTGCTACTTCTACCGTACAATGCTTCACATACGCCTCGTGCGGCGTAGGCTCAATTTCCATGTCCATTGAGCTTTTCCAATAAACTCTTGACCTTTCCTCGTCCATCAGAAGTTGTCCTCATCCTCCAACATTTCTAAATATTCCCACGGGTCTTTGGATCTTACGCACTCCGAGCATCCAACGACCTCACCGTCAATGTCGATGTAAACATAGTCGTACATCTCCGTCCCACACACCGGGCATGATGGACATTCCATCGGCTCAGGAGGGTCAAGCAAGTAATCAGGGATGTTTCCCATAATACCCTCCCCATCCGTCTCGAAAGCGAGTTGGAAAATGATACGGCGTCCATGTCTCATCATTAAGCCTACGTTCGGCTTCTCGCGCCCATTCTTCCACCGTCCAATCAAGAGCCTTGACAATCCGCTGTGCCACAATAACGTTTGGGATTGCGCGCCCAGATTCATAACTTGATACCGTCGCGTCAGTCACACCGACCTGAGCGGTAAGCAATTGCTGGGTCATTTTGCATTCCCAACGCTTGAAGTAGAGTGCTTCACCCCAAGCCTGTTTGACTCGCTTGTCTGTTCTTGCTGGCATCTATTTCTTCCTCCTTTTTCATGATAAGATAATCTTTATATCGGCAATCGCTTTGCGCCTGTGCCAACTGCCATGTCAGCACCTGGATACGGTCACGGAGCTTCTGCTCTAACTCGTGCGCTTCTTCAAGCAGACGGGCATATTCTTCTGGACGTATCATTCGCCCTCACCCCGCTTGATTTTCATAAGCTTAATCTGCCCTTTCAGCTTGGTAATTTCGTCATCCTTCTTGCTGACAACCCTCTGCAAAGAGTAGATCAAGCTGTCCTTCATTGTGTACGGGAGTAGCGGTATTTCGTCATACCGTTCCCGGAATGTCTTAAATTCCTCTGGGCGGACATACTGCTTCAAGAGGCGGTCAACCTTGTCTTTGGCAACCCATGATGAGCCAACCTTATCACGGTTCATAGCTTCTTCGTCAGCCTCGCCGCCAACTTCATAGGCTATGTCATGCTCCACTTGGAGATATGCCACCGAAAATTTGTCCATGAAATCCCAGATTTCCTCAAAGGATTTCCCGTCAGCCTCCATCATGTCTCCAATGGCAATGACAGTGGAGTCTAAGACAAACTGACGATTTACCCACCAATAGTTCCGCCCCAGCTCTTCTTCAGCGGCTGATTTCTTCGCCAGATAGATGTTGTGTTCCTTGCCACCGCGCTTAACCGCTTTACTCATCGTTGACCTCCGCGTAGTAGCAGTTCTTGACAATAAGGTCAACGCAGAATGCCTTGCGCTGTTCCTCCGTCATAGCGTCCCATGCAGCCTCCATAAGCCGCTGTTTCAGCTGTCCTTCCGTTTTCTTGCCATATCCAACGAGATACGGGCGCACTTCGTCACCCCGCTTAATCATCTCCACAATCCTGGCGACCGTTTGCGGCTTCTCGGCATTCATGCCACACCACTTTGTCACCGCCGACCGCGCACGTGGTGTAAGGTCAATTGTGCGGACATTCGCATTCAGCAGTTCTTCCGGGATGATTAAAGTCATCTCGATATTGTATCCAAAGATGCACCCAAGCGCGTGTGTGATGCCGATTACGTCTGCCAGCTTATAAAGCTCCTCACCAACGCCAGTCACTTTGGCGTTGTATCTTCTCATTTGCACTTAAAATCCCTTTCCTTACGTTTTCTTAGGTTTCATTGAGTTTCCTTTTTACTGATTTCAATCTCGATTTGTTGCTTTCCATGCTCACGCGCCCACAAATCGTAAAGGGCGCGGATGATTTGTTCAGCGTTCATCGTTGTCCTCTTTCAAGAGTTCTTCCATCTGTACGCCAAAGAAATCTGCAACCTTTTTGACATTAATTGCCAAAGGCTGACGCGTTCTCCACAGACGGATTGTTCCATTGCCAAAATCCAACTTCCTTTCCAACTGTGCAATGGTAATATCGTGCTTATTGCATAGCTGCTCAAGTTTTTCAAAGTCCATGCCATCCCTCCTTCCTTGTTTAAAATGCCGAAAAATCACAATCCCTCTTGACAGATAAGCGAAAGTAGTCTAATATAGAAGTCGCCAGACAAATCTATATTCTTTGCAAGCAATGAGATGTTTAATTGCGATTTCTCTCTACATTTCGCAATTATAAACGACTTTAATCTCATTGTCAATACCCTTTTGCGAATTTTCTCTAAAATTTTTTCGGAGGTGAGATTTATGTCGCTAATGACAGACAGAATCAAGGAATTATGCAGTCTCAGAAATATGTCAACAAGCAAGTTGGAACGCAGTATAGGTGGTTCTAACGGTGTGATCCGCTTATGGTTTGAACGCAATTCTCAGCCTAAAATTGACACGCTTATGGCGGTGGCAAAAGCTTTGGACACTACTGTTGCATATCTCATTGGAGAAACAGACAACCCGGCGAGAGGAATCTTGGAAGTGGAAAACACACAGCACATTTGGGATTACCTACTGCCATTGACACAAGATGAGTGCCAGTGGATCGCTACCAAACGATTTGTGGAAAAACATTCAGCGCATCCGATGGACGATGAAGAATTAGAAAATGGCATTAATGCCATTCTGGACAACGGGATTCAAGTATGAAAGTCGCCTTATACTGCCGTGTCTCCACGGAAGAGCAGAAGCTACACGGGTATAGCTTGGAGGCGCAGTTAGACAGCTTGCGGAAGTGGGCGGCTGACAATAAGCACACAGTCGTTGGCGAGTACATAGACGGCGGGATTTCTGGCAAGACGGCATACAAAAAACGCCCTGCGCTGTCTCAGTTCATCCAAGACGTTGAGAACGGATTGCGGGCGCAAGCGTTAGTGTTCATTAAGCTGGACAGGTTTTATCGGAGCGTCAAGTTGTACTACGCCATCATGGAAGAGTTTGAACGGCTGAACCTCTCCTGGATTGCCACACAAGAGGATTACGAAACCGTCACGGCGAACGGGCGGTTGCGCGTGAACCTCATGCTGTCCATTGCGGAGAATGAGGCTGACAGGACGGCGGAAAGAATACGCTTTGCCTTTGAAGCCAAGAAAGCCAAGGGTGAAGTCCTGTCGGGTCATGTCGGTCTTGGGTTCAAGGTGGTGGACAAGCACAAGGTTGTTGACGATGACACGATGCCGATTGTTCGTGAGATGTTCCAGTTCTACATCGACTCCCGTTCCTTGACCGCAACACAGCGGATGCTCCAAAATACCTACGGACTTCAAAGGTCATACCACAACGTCCGGGAGATGCTGGCTCATAAGAAGTACATGGAGTATGTCGGCAAAGATACTTTCGTCAAAGCGCAGGAACTGTTGGCTTCCAAATCCCATGCTCGGAACACTGTCAACCGCGTCTATCTGTTCTCTGGCATCATATACTGTCGGCATTGCGGTGGGAGATTTAAGACATCACGCAACGGGAAATATACATACTACTACTGCCGAACACATGAGCAGTACCGCACGTGTGATTGTAGCAAGCACTATGATGAGAGCAAGATTGAATCCTACCTTCTCGACAACCTACGCACAGCCATTGAGGACTACAACGTGCGCATTTTGGAAAAGCAAAAACCGCCTATGGACGTTGACCGTATCCACAAGCGGATGAACAAGCTGAAAGACCTCTATCTTGATGACCTTATCAGCAAGGACGTATATGAGGCTGACTACCGCGCCTTGGAGAAGCAATTGGAATTGCCCGTATCTGCGCCCAGAACGATTTCAGTTGACGGCATTGACGAGATGCTAAAGAAATACCATGAACTCTCTAAAACCTCTCAGAAAGCCTTCTGGGGGCGAGTTTTGAAGCGTATCGACTGCGACAATAGCGGGAACATTTTTTTGACCTTCTAATGCACTTGTTTGAACAAGCCTTCTGGTATGTTCAAAGTAGTGCAAACCCCCTGCCATTTCGGTAGGGGGTGTTTGTGTTATGGATGGTGATCAGTTTTCATCGGACGGTGCTTCTGGGAGCCCGGTAGTGATACTTGTCAAGAGCGACAGAATGGCGGCGAGAAATGCAGAACTCAGGACACTAAGCCAATTGATACTATCGCTGACGGCGGCAGTCCCCAGAAGAGCCAAAGCGGTTTGACAAAAGGTGCGTACTGCTCTTGTCCCTGCGGCTTTCCAGAAATTTTTATCCATGTCAGCCTCCTGTTTCCATCTTGCCCTTGATGTAGGCTATATCTTGCTGGATACTGCCGATCTTCTCGGCATAGCCATTGTGCGTGTCAAGCTTGTTTTCGATACTCTTCAAACGCTCTTCCAGTTTAGCTTCTCTTGCGGCTTCTTCTACTCTCCGCTTACTGTTCTGCTGCCAATTGGTGAGCAGAAAAACAATGATGCTTGTCCCTGAGCCAATTAAAGCTGCAATAATGGTAGGGTTCATAATGCGCCTCCTTTGTACTTCTCAAAGGTAAGTTCCGTATCATCGCCCCAATCTCCATCGGCGTCAAGATGACCACCGCAGACATTAAGCATACACTGCAATGCTTTGACCGCATCGCTGTTGTCACCCTTCTTGATGGTTGGCATTCGTTTAGCCAGTGCAACCCATGTTTTCGTGTCACAGACATACTTTGCCTTGACATCTTTCTTGTATCCGAATAATCCAAGAATGCCGTCAAGAAGGCTACTTTGCTGTTCCGTCTGTGTGGCAGTCGATGTGGGGACAGTAGATGCCGATGTGGTTACTCCAGGAAGCATTGCGTATTCTTCATAATACTTATTCGCCGCTTCAAAACGAGGTTTAATGTTATTCACTGCGGGACGCTCGTAATCCTTGCAGAACAACACCGTATCCGTGTACAAGTCGCCAATACTGCACAGGGTCTTGTAAAGATCTGGATAATCTGCTTTCAGTTCAGAAATACAAAACTCGCACTGCATAGCCGCGTCCCCAATGGATACACCTTTGCTCTTGGCAAATACAAGAAGTGCCTGTTTCCGAGTCCAATACGTCCACTGGCAAAGTCCATAACCGTAGGAATCTTTTATAAATTGATCTACAGAGATTGCGCCTGTGTCTACCGCTTTTGTGTAATCCTCGTCAGACATCGTGCATCGTTTTTCAACAATGTTTGCTTTCAGCGTGGACTCTGCCCACATATTACCCATCACAGCACACGCGCCTACAGGGGACAAGCCACCAGCAACCAGAGCGTCGTAAATTGCTTTACTCATTTTCGTTATCCCCTTTCTGTCCAAAGTCGATGGGACACGCATCATCACTCACGCAGACTGGAGGCTGAATGAACCCATCAACAAACATTTCAAGTTCATCTTGTGTTATCATCGCTGTGTTTCTCCATTTTTGCCTTAATTTCCTCAGCAGTCATGCCGTTCACAACAAACGAATATCGCAGGGGGATAACCGCCGAAACGGGTATCCCCAAGAACTTTGCTACGATTTGCCGAACATCGCTGCCACTGAGGGTTACGCCATCAAGCATAAGCTTCGCCTGTGATCAGTTCATATTCCTCTGCGGTAATCCAGCCTTTTACAACTGCATTTGCCACCATTGCGGCATTCCATACGCCACTGTCATAATACTTCTTAACAAGAGCGAATTTCTTACTCATTGTTTTCTGCCTCCTCTTCAGTAGGAATTTCCACGTCAGCCATCATAGCTACGTAGTCCAGAGTTGCCTGTGCCTTGAATGCATCAGCACGTGCGTTCATTGCGTCATGTTCTGCTTTAAGCAGACGCTCTTCCAAAGTAATCATTATGAATCCTCGCTTTCGTTTCATAAAAATAATTTCTCATGCGGATTTGCCGATACCATGCATCGCCCCTTGCGGCATTCGCCCTCCACGCAACAAGGCTTGTGTATCCTGTGCCAGCGGTGTATTCACCAGACGCTTCTTTCAGTAGGATGCGTTTCAGCCGTCTCCGCTGTTTTCCCATCTTCTTAGCAGACAGGTGCATCACCACTCTGCCCGTCTCCGTGTAGGTAAACCGCCATTGCAGAAACTTTACACCCTGTTTCAGTGGGTACATCGTGGTCTTTTCGTTCAACGTCAAGCCAATGGAAGTGAGCATGGCTTCAATCACCTCTTTGCAGTGCATCAGATATCCCCTGCTTTCGTGGATGAGAATAAAGTCATCCATATAACGGATATAGTGCTTGATGTGTAACCGCTCTTTGATGTAGTGGTCAAGGTCATCCAGTACCGCCAACTCGACAAGTTGAGAGATTTGAGAACCTAACCCAATGCCTCTATCGCCGCCAAAGCTGTCTATCACATCGCAGACATAGGCACAGGCTTTCGGATCGCTGATACGTTTCCGTACCGCTTCCTTTGCCACCTCATGCAGAGTGGACGGGAAAAACTGGTGTATGTCACATTTCAGCACCCATCCGTCTTTCCCATGATGCTGATAGAACGTTACCATGTGCTTCTTTATCCGCTTGAGGCAGAAGTCTGTTCCCTTGCCTGTCTGACAAGCGCAGTTGTCATAGATAAAATGCTCCACAAAATCATCATATAACCCTGCATCGCACAGTGCCATCTGCACTTGCCTGTCCATAATGCGTGTAGCAACAATGTCACGTTTCTTTGGCTCGTAGATTGTAAACCTCTGATATGGGCTGATCTCATACGTTCCGTTTTGGATACTGTCAATCAGCTTGTGTGTGTTTTGCGATGCATGGAGTTCATAGCCGACAACGCTGTCTTTCCACCGCACGTTTTTACAACATTTCTTCAACGCCCGACGCATATTGCCGTAGGTGATTGCTGATTCAAAATAGTGTTTCTCTGCCATATAAAAAGGGTTTATCAAGGCTTATAGTTTGTGGCTCGGAAGTCACTTGCGTCCTTGATCTTTTCGCTCCTTCCATAATAGTGGAGGAGACAGGAAAACCACTCCTTGTGTGAGACGTACTGCTTTCCCTTTCGGTACTCGAATCGGACAATTCCCACAATCGGCGCGACCCCGTTGCTATTGTTGGCATTGTTGTTGTTCAGCGCACCACCATTCGTTGCGTTGCAGATTCGCACATTGTTGGCATTGGAAGCGTTAGGAGTGCGAAGCCAGAAAACCACGCCCACTGCGGAGGTCACAAATAGCGATTTCCCATTGTCTCATCATTTAATCGTGTTGCTGTGTGTACTGCTTATATTCCTGTCGGTTAGATTTGAGCCATGCTTTCGCAAGATTCTGCGTATCCGTTGCAAGTTTCGTCCAGAAATCACACCTGTCATCAGAAATCATGCCAATGACATGAATAATATCTATCAGGCTGATCATGGCATCGAGATAACCGATTGCTTCTTTTTCAAGCAGTAGACGTTTATCGGCATCCTCCTTGCATTCAACTCTAATAGCATTCGCTCTGATAATACTTGTATGCGCTCCGACACACATATCCCAGATGTTTTTCGCTGTCAGCCATCTTTCATTCTTTGGAAAGATGTCGCTTTTCACTCGGTCATGTGTATAGCTTACGAGATTCTTGCTATATTCAATAACTTGCAACTTCCCCTCATCTCCACGATTGCGGTCACATTTTCTAACCGACATGATTCAAGATTCCTTCCCCCTGCCCTAACGGGCAGGATTGTTAGATTCCGCTTACGCTAAAATTGCAATCGGCGCGACCCCGACGCTATTGCGGGCATTGCCGACGCTCAGCGCACCACC
>CALFIU010000082.1 GCA_937877455.1 uncultured Bacteroidales bacterium | reverse complement strand
TTTTGCAGAATCAACGAAATCTACAAAAAATCCGTGTGTATTTTTTGCAGAATCAGTTGATAACTTAGTTTCTACATACCCAACATTTTTAAAATCTTTCGCGAGTTTTCGTCGCCTTCCTTAGATTCTTTTTGGAGTTTTTTTAGAATATCCTCACCACCGTCGGGATTGCTAACCGCTTGTTTAAAAAGTTCCTTGGCCTTATCAAGATTCATTGTAACACCTTTGCCTTTCATATAACATTTTCCTAATGCTAATTGAGCATCTGCATTACCTTGAGAAGCTGATTTTTCAAACATGGCAAAAGCTTTATTTAAATCCTTGGTTGTTCCTTCTCCTTTTTTATAACACTTACCAACTTGATATTGCGCTTTATCATTACCCTGCTCTGCTGCTTTTAAATAATAAGTAAAAGCCTTAACATCGTTTTCTGCTACACCTTCACCCTTATCGTATGCACGTCCAAGCTGATATTGAGCCTTTGCATAGCCTTGATCAGCAGCTTTTTGATACCATTTTACGGCTATGGTTTCATTTTTAGAAACGCCATTTCCTTTTTCATAACAACGACCAAGCCGATATTGAGCTTTTACGTTGCCAGCATCAGCTGCACTTTGAAAATTTTTTACTGCTCCTACATAGTCCTTGGCTTCATATAGTTTTTTGCCTTGTGAATAAAACTGATCAGCTGTTTGTGCATATAAAACAACTGACACAAACATCATAACAATAGTTAATAATTTTTTCATAATCTTATGTGTTTTTTATTATTATAAACGCAAAATTAAAATAAAATTGCAATTATTTTTTCCAACATTTTAACTATAACACGGTTTTGAATACAAACCAAGG
Source organism: uncultured Bacteroidales bacterium (assembly GCA_937877455.1). Taxonomy (GTDB): domain Bacteria; phylum Bacteroidota; class Bacteroidia; order Bacteroidales; family UBA3824; genus UBA3824. The sequence continues at coordinate 44,583 of CALFIU010000082.1, read as the reverse complement.
TTTTTTATCTATTGATAAGTAAAAACTAACGCTACTTTTTTTAATCAAACTTTTTTAGTGTAATAGCCAAGTTTAACGACAACGAACGTGTGCGAGCTGTGCTTGATGCCTCTGTATAACGAAGTATGTTTTTATGCCCTTGAGAAAAACTCAAGCCAATATAAACCCTATTACAATTAACGCCAAAATCAAAATGCTCTCCAACATCAAATTTATAAAAATCGCCTTGCTCATCACCAAAAAGATTTGTTGTAAGGTCAGAGTTGTTGCAACTCATTTTTCCTGCCAAACCATAGCCCCAAAATATACCGTATGCAGCACAAAACCTTTTTCTGTTTTTACTACCAAACTTTAAAGCCACTTGAAACGGCAATTCAAGGTAATTCATACAAAAAGATTGTTTGTAACCATATTCGCTAATATCTTGAATACCTCCCTTTGTACAATATAAAAGCCCTGATCTCAAATACCAAACACCATCGCCAAGATGAATATCGCCTATTATGCCACCAAGCCCACCTGCTCTCAATGTTTGATGATTGTAGTCGCCACCGAGAAAAGACGCTGTAAAACCAAGTCTAACGTCTATTTGACTTTGCGAAAATCCTGATACACAAAAAAGTAAACAAATAAATACAATAATAATTTTTTTCATAATAATTTATCAAAAGTTGGTTGGCTTTATATAATATCTAAATGTATAGTGCAAAGCTCCATTACGAATTATTTCGTAGTTTGAAAAATCCAACGGATTATTTGATTCTTTATCACCCTTTGAAAATGTGTGTTTTACACCATTGACTTCAAACACTGCCAATGTAGCCTTTTCAAAAGGTTGGGGACAAAATACATCAATGCCATCATCATCAACATTTTGAAAAAAATACCGAAGGGTGTCGCCATATCCAAGTTTACAATCGGTATTCTCTGGCCAATTAAGATATACTTGTGCAGTGTCGACACACAGATTTATAATCTCATACTGATTTACAACATGAGATTCACGGTTAGAATCCGAAACCGTTTCAATATAATCGGTGGGTGGAAAAATACAACCTCCCAACACAGCAGACACAACTAAAAATAACAATTTTTTCATTACTTATTTTCCTCCTCTTTGTTTTTTACAGCTTGCAAATACATTTCTTCGGTTATTTTAAATGTAAACATATAATGACTAATATCTATTTGATGAACATCGTTGTTGCAATAAATAAATGGGCTGAACTTTTGTGCATCATTCGGCACAAATCCCAACGAAGTAGAATCGCTAAAAGATATGCTTATGGAATCGAAATTGGAGTAAGGTGTGTTGTGATAATAGTAATCGTCGCTAATACAACCAGAATAGTCATAACCCAATTCTGATGAATAGAACACATGAGAATTTCCATTTTCTATTTCAGCAGAAGCTCTTTGCCAATCTTTCTTGTTATACAAACTAACAAGATTACCATACTCGTCGTAATAATACTCAAAAGCATCGTTAAATTGCCAAAAAACAATAGTAGCATTTTTTCCCGACTGATTATCAATTTTACAATAGCAATCAAAATATGGGTCGTAGTTGTCGCAAGAACATACAAAGCAAACAACAATCAAAAGAATTAAATAAAACTTAGAGTTAGACATTTTTAATATTTTTTAATATTTTTTAATTTATACTTTATCAAAAAGACACACCAAACAAACACTACCCTTACATACCTTTTTGAACAAAAATCGATTTTTTTACAACGTCGAAAAAATTAACATTATTTTAATCATTGCCAACATATTGATTTTATTGGTTTTATAATTTTTTAACAAAAAAAACTTTTTTCGACTATTGTAAATTAGTCGAAAAATATCTTACTTTGCAGCGCATAAAAAAAGATATAAACCGTGTTTAATTAAGATACAATATAAAATGGAAGTAACGAGAATATTTGACCTGTTAGATTATTGTTGCGAAAAATTTCCACGTAAAGACGCACTTGCCGCCAAAGAAAATGGCGCATGGAAAACCTATAGCACCCAAGAATATCGCGAAACAGCCACAGCACTAAGCTACGGACTACTCGCTCTCGGTGTAAAAAAAGGTGATGCAATAGCAACGGTGTCAAACAACCGTCCTGAATGGAATTTTATCGACATGGCAATAGCGCAAGTTGGCGCAGTGCACGTACCAGTATATCCAACAATAAGTTCAGAAGATTACAACTTTATTCTCAATCACTGCCAATGTCAGTATGTTTTTGTGTCAGACGCAAGCGCATATCGTAGAATTTCGGCAGTGGCTGGAGATGTAAAGTCGTTGAAAAAAATATTCTCTTTCAACCAAATAGAAGGCGTTGAAAATTGGCATACACTATTAGAAAACGGTCGCAAAAGCAAAGTTTATTACCAAAAAGAACTTGAACAAATAAAAGCGTCGATAAAACCAAACGACTTGGCATCAATAATCTACACCTCTGGTACAACAGGGCTTTCAAAAGGAGTAATGCTAAGCCACAACAACTTTGTTAGCAATTTTACCGTATCAACAGGCATTCCATCACTCGGACCAAAAGACAAAGTTCTTAGCATACTTCCACTTTGCCACGTATACGAACGCTGTTTCTGCTACATATACCAATACAGCGGCGTTGGCATTTACTATTGTCAAAACCTTGGAACAATAGTAGATAATTTTTGCGAAATACAAGCCAACGGTTGCAACACCGTACCAAGAGTTTTGGAAAAAATATTTGAAAAAATATTCAACGACGGAGCAAAACTCAAAGGTTTTAGAAAAAAACTATTTGACAAAGCAGTAGCAGACGGAAAAGAGTTTGAACACAACTTTGCCAATGGTCTTATTTACAACATTGAACGCAAAGTTTTGGATTTATTTGTTTATCGTCATTGGAGAAAAAACTATTTCGGCGGCAAATTAAAATTCCTCGGATGCGGTGGTGCTGCATTACCCGTATCACTAAGCCATCTTTGTTGGGCAGCAGGTCTCAACGTACAAGAAGGATACGGATTAACAGAAACATCGCCAATAATTGCACATAGTACACGCACAAAATACGGACACAAATTCACCTCCGTTGGTCCAATACTACCCAACGAAGACGTAAAAATAGACGATGACGGCGAAATACTCGTTAAAGGGCCAAACGTAATGCTCGGATACTACAAAAACAAAGAACTTACCGACAGCGTATTCACCAAAGACGGATATTTCCGCACGGGCGACATTGGATACATATCAAGCCACAATTGCCTACACATTACCGACCGCAAAAAAGATGTTTTCAAAACAGCTGGCGGAAAATACATTGCTCCTCAGATGTTGGAAGGCAAATTCAAAGAATCGCAATACATTGCACAAATAATGATTGTTGGCGAAAATCAAAAATTTGCAAGTGCCATAATATCGCCAGATTTTGATGCTCTAAAAAACTTCTTGTCGCAAAAAGGAATAGTTTGCAATTCTAACCAAGAAATAATAGAAAACAACGAAGTTAAAGCCTTGATAGAAAGTGAAATAAAACGCATAAACAAAACTATCGGAAAAACCGAAGAAATAAAACGTTGCCGTATGGTAGCCGATGTTTGGAGTGCTGAAACTGGCGAACTATCGCAAACTCAAAAACTTAAACGTAAAGCCGTAACACAAAAATACGAATCAATAATTAACGAAATATTTTTATAGAAAAAAAAATTTCAAAAATAAAAACTACGTCGTTGGTTGTAAAAAAATTAAAAAACCAGCGACGTAGTTTTTTTTTACAATCAAATTAAACCTATACAACCCAAAAACATTAAATAATACAGAAAAACAAAATCAACAAATGAAAAAATTAACATTGACGGTTGCCATAGCAATGCTACTAACGGTTACACAAGCCACAGCGCAAACAGACAGCACCGCCAAAAACACTGGACCATTTAACTTTACACTGGAGCAATGCATAGAATACGCATTTAGCAACAGTTATTCACGAAAAAGCATAGAACTATCTGGCGAAAGCGCAGAAGCAAGCTACGAACAAAGCAAAAAAAGCCGACTTCCTAACGTTTCAGCTTCGGCAAGCGAAAGCATGACCCACACTGGAACACAAGACAATGTAAATTTTTCTGGTAACATAGGCGTATCAGCATCGGTTCCAATCTATGATGGAGGAACAATAAAACACACCATAGAACAAAATCGCCTACAAGCCGAAAAAACAAAAGTACAGTTAACACAAGCCGACGATAACCTCACAATACAGATACTACAACAATTTCTCACCGCACTCAGCGCACAAGAAAGGTTGAAATATCAAGAGGCAATACTCGCCACAAGTCGCGAACAGATGAACAGAGGCGAAGTACAATTTAGGTATGGAAAAATTATAGAAAGCGACTACCTAATGTTACAAGCACAATACGCATCTGATGTTGCAGATAGCCTTAACACCGCTATAACATTAGAAAACAGCCTTATAAGCCTAAAAAAACTAATGTCGATGGATGCCGCAGCAGAACTTTCGATAATCTACCCCTCAGACAACGACATAGCACAAATGGCTTTGCTACCCGAACAAAACGAAGCCGTTGATATGGCAAAAGATCACATGCCAGACATAATATTAGCAAAGGCAAATATGGAAATAGCAGAAACTTCAATAGAATTAGCCAAAACAGGGAAACGCCCAACTGTAAGCGCATCGGCAGGCATCAGTACAGGACATTCGGGATTTGAAGATATGGGAGAACAATTCAAAAACCGTTTTTCGCAAAATATCGGCATCAACGTAGGATACACAATATTCGACCGTGGCAGTAGAAACCTTCAAATAACCAAAAGCAAAATACAACAACAACAAGCCCAACTCGACCTTCAACAGGCAGAACTTGATGTAACACAAAGTGTAATAACACAATACAGAAACGTACAACTCGAATATCAGCGTTACCTTGCATACGAAACAAAAAAAGACGCTTATTCAAAATCTTTTGAAGCATACCAAAAAAAATACGAAGTAGGAAGTATAATGGCAGTGGAACTTCTTCAACAGCAAAACAACTACATTAGCGTACTTAACTCATACATAAATTCAAAATACGGATTTATACTCAATCGCAAAATACTTGATGTCTATACAGGACAGATAACAGAATAAAAAAAAAATAAAAAGTGAAAAAGAAAAAAATACTACTAATATTGGCGGCAGTGACAATAGTAGCAGCCTTAGCGGTGGCATTTTGGCCGTCAAGCAAAGAAGTTACCTTCTCCACAAAGGTCTTAGACACTGGTGTAGTACAAAACACCGTTACCGCAACTGGAAATCTTGAACCCGTTGATGAAGTTGAAGTAGGTACACAAGTGTCGGGCGTAGTTCAAAAAGTGTATGTTGACTACAACTCACACGTTAAAAAAGGACAACTACTTGCCGAACTCGACAAATCTACACTAAACGAAAGACTAACACAGGCACAAAACCAAGTTACAAGTTCACAAAGTGCATTAAAACGAGCTCAACAAGTTTACGACCGTACAAAATCGCTTTACGAAAACAAAGCCGCAACACAAGAAGATTACGAAACGGCAGAAAACTCACTCGTACAAGCAAAAGCATCTCTTTTAAATGCGCAAACCTCGCTTAGAGAAGCCAAGGTAAACCTCGGATATGCCGAGATATATTCGCCAATAGATGGTGTAGTACTTAGCAAAGAGATAGAAGAAGGACAAACTGTGGCATCATCGTTCAACACCCCAACACTATTTATCATTGCCAAAGACCTAAAAAATATGCAGGTTGAGGCCAATGTTGACGAAGCAGACATAGGACAAGTAAAAGTAGGACAAAAAGTAACATTTACTGTTGACGCATACACAGGAGAAACATTCAACGGACAAGTGTCGCAAATACGACTCCAACCTACCACAACAAGCAACGTGGTAACATACACAGTGGTAATAATGGCAAACAATCCCGAAGAAAAACTTTTTCCTGGTATGACTGCAAGCATAGAAATTATTACCCAAGAACAAACAGGAAACCTAATACCGTTGGAAGCATGCAACTTTACCCCAACGGAAGAAATTTTTAAATACCTTGACAAACCCCAACATAAAGGCGGAGAACCAAAACATCGTCAAGGCGAACCTCAACCAAATGATAGTTTACAAGCAAACCACCGTCCATCGGAAGATGAAATAAAAAACTCTAAAACCGTATGGGTAAAAAATGGCAACTCTCTAAGCCCAAGGCGCATAACGCTGGGTCTTAGCGATGGTGTAAATGCAGTTTTAAAAAATGGAAAACTTAACCAAGGCGACACCATTGTACTTTCGGCAATAGTAGGGCAAAAACAAAAGCCCAAGGAAGCAGGAGCAAACCTATTTGGACCTAAAAAACCTAATGGTGGCAACAGAAATGGAGGTGGTCCCGGAGGTCCAAGATAAAATCAACGGGTAACCTCAATTAATTTAAAACTTAAAAATAGTGGCAGCAATAATTAGAATAGAAAACCTCAAAAGAGATTTCCAAGTGGGCAGTGAAGTGGTTCATGCCCTTAAAGGAGTATCTTTTGAGATTAATGAAGGCGAATTTGTTAGCATTATGGGAACATCAGGAAGTGGAAAATCTACAATGCTTAACATACTTGGATGCCTCGACAAACCAACCGGCGGAGAATATTATATCGATGAAATTGCTGTAAGCGTTAGATCAAAAGATGAACTTGCATTTGTAAGAAATCGCAAAATAGGTTTTGTGTTTCAAAGTTACAACCTTTTGGCACGTACATCGGCTATTGAAAACGTTGAACTTCCATTGCTCTATAACCATGAAATTTCGGCAAAAGAACGACACGAAAGAGCAGTTTATGCCCTCGAACAAGTTGGACTACAAGACCGCATGGGACATATGCCAAACCAACTATCTGGTGGTCAGCAACAACGCGTAGCCATTGCAAGGGCAATTGTCAACAACCCCGTGATATTATTGGCAGACGAAGCAACAGGAAACCTCGACACAAGAACATCTTACGAAATAATGAGCCTATTTCAAAAACTACACGCCGAAGGTAAAAGTATTGTCTTTGTAACGCACGAGCCAGACATCGCCGAATTTACAAGCCGAACAATAATGCTACGCGACGGCAGAGTTATGAAAGATTACTCTAACACACCAAAATCCGCACAAGCCGCACTTGAGGCTCTACCACCAAGCGACGACTATTAAAAATGTAAAAAAAATCATGAATGTTTCAAACCTTATACGCATATCATATAACGCCATTCTGCGAAACAAAACAAGGTCGCTTTTGACAATGTTAGGTATAATAATAGGTATCTCATCGGTAATAGCCATGGTAAGTCTCGGACAAAGTTCTCAACAGAACATAAACGAGCAAATTTCCACCATGGGAACCAACCTAATAATGGTAATGCGCGCAAACCAACGCAAAGGGGGCGTGTCGATGGGTAACTCCAACGTGCAATCTCTAACAGTAAAAGATTGTGAACTAATAAAAAACAAATGCAAAAACGTTAGCCTTGTATCACCGATGGTTTCAGCCAACGGACAGATTGTTCGTGGCAACTACAACTGGTCGGGAAGTATGCAGGGTGGTGATATTGATTACCTACAAATAAGAAAATACGAAATTTCTAAAGGCACAAATTTTACAGAAGAAGATGTTGCTAAATACAACAAAGTCTGCCTTATAGGACAAACAATTGTAGAAAATATGTTTGCCGAAGGAGAAAACCCAATAGGTCAAACAATAAGATTTAAATCCATACCATTCAAAGTAATCGGTATACTTGAAGAAAAAGGTGAAAACCAAATGGGACAAGACCAAGACGACATTGTAATAGCACCATATTCAACCGTAATGAAACGTCTTTTGGCCACAACATACATTCACATGATTTATGCCTCCGCCAAAAGCGAAGAAGTAGCCGAAACTGCCACACAAGAAATAACCCAAGTTCTTAGACAAAGCCATAAAATACAAAATGGTGGCACAGATGATTTTGATGTGCGTACACAGGCAGAATTACTTAGCATGATGAACTCCGTATCAGGATTTTTAACTGTACTTTTGGCGGCAATAGCATCCATTTCGCTCATTGTAGGTGGCATTGGAATTATGAACATTATGTATGTAACGGTTACTGAACGAACCAAAGAAATTGGACTACGAACAGCTATTGGTGCAAGGGGCAAAGATATTATGTTTCAATTTCTTATAGAAAGTTCAATGCTTAGTTTGGTGGGCGGAATTATAGGTATAATTTTCGGACTTGTAATTTCATACGTAGCATCGGCATTGTTAAAATGGCCATTTGTTATTAGCACCGTTTCGGTATTGTTATCATTTTTGGTATGCGCTGCAACAGGAATTTTCTTCGGATGGTATCCTGCCAAAAAAGCTGCCAACCTTGACCCAATAACAGCACTAAGATACGAATAAAACCAAAACGCATAAGAATATCTTTGTGCAAAATAAAAAAAATGTTGTCCAAAAAGGAAAAACATACATGGCTTAACCATCATTGTTCTAACATTTTGGACAACAAAATTTAAGTTAATATCAAAAAGTACTTATTTTTTTAATTAAAATTTTTCAAAATCAGAATCCACCTTATCATTATCTATCATTTTAATATTACGTTGAGTTGCTAAATAGCACTTTTTCAAGATATTCAAGTGCTTTTTGCTGCTCTTCTAAACTTTTTCAAGTATATCAAAATGAGGATACACATACAATAATGCCTATGTTAGAGAAAGCCCATGCGAGTTTTCCTCCAAACTTTATATTTTTAAAATCGAAAATATTCATTTTATATTTAACGGGGATTCTAAAAATTGCTTTTTCTGCGTTGTATTTCAATCTCAAAATGCTTATTTACAATCAGTAAACTGCGCTTTTTCGATTTCGTACGCCTTGAAAAATCTAATTTTTAGAACTCCCCTTAAATTTATTGGTTTACTCATTGCATTTTCTTTCAATTTTTGTGCAACTTATTACAAATTACAACTTTTTTGTTTATATTCTAAAAAAAACGGATATGATTCTATATCATATCCGCTGCATTCTTGTCTGATTTATTAAAGCAAAATTATTTTACTAATGCATTTTTTTCAATTGTCCACCCCTTTCTTGTGAGTATAGAAGGCTTTTTGCCAACAAACATTTTTGCATCAGCATTACTACCCTTTAGTTGCCAATTAAGCCATGCTAATGCAATAGGAGAAAATTCTCCACCATGAGGCTGCAAATAAGTTCCGCCATGACCAACAGGATAGTTTACTGCAATAGCAGGAACATGTTTTATACAACGAAAATCGTCCATTCCATTTTCATACGCAATATCTTCTTTGCCGCCAAGAATATATATAATAGGTGTATGAATTTCGTTGAGTTTTTCTTTTTGTGGCATAGGCATACCACCAACAGCAGTAGCAGCATTTTGGCTATTAAAAAGCCCACTATTGCAAATCATTAATGCAGTTATTCGGCTATCAGCGCAATTAAAAAGGCTTTGCAAACCACCACATGACATACCTGCAAGACAGATATGTTTTGTATCAAGTTTTTGATAATAAGGACTTTGGGAATTAGAATTAACTCTAAACACCCAATCGAGAGCCTCTATTTGCTGTTCCGCCTTAGACATTTTTCCTTTATACCAACCTTGCGTCATATAACCTGTGGCAACCACCATGAAACCATGAGAGGCTATTTCGTTTAAAAAATTCTGATGTTCCCACGGTGTATTAGCACAAGCACCATTACCCCAAACAACCACTGGCAACGGATTTTGTTGATTAAATTTATCAAGATTTTGTGGACGGAAAATAGTATGAGCAGCCAAATTTTCATCTTCAGTAACTATCGATTTAAAGTTACCTGTACCACCATTTTCTAAAATAATTTGCTTAGGAGCAGATTCTTTTTTGAAAAAATCGGTCATTTTCTTAAAAGTATGCTCGTTAAATGTTATTGGACCATGCTTTCCCTCTGCAACGCTAACAAATTCTTCAAGTCTTCCTGCATTTTTTAGTTCTTCTGCGAAGTATTTACTTTGACAATTTGAAACCACATCATCGCTTTCGCCATGAAAAACAATAAATCTCGGACAAAGTTTATTAACATAATTTATAGGACTTGCAATTTTAACAAGATCAGGGTTTTGGGCTGGTGGTACTCCAAGTAAAACAGCTTCGGGCGATTGACCATCTTTGTAAGTTGAACAATTTTCCATTCTCGAAATATCCACTGGTCCAAACCAATCTGCTACAGCATCAACGCGACTTGTATAATCAAGATTACCGCCAACATTTCCTTCTATATCAACAATTGCTCCACCATAATTTACTTGTTTTAAACCATTGGTTACACCAGCAAGCGATGCAAGATGTCCGCCAGACGAAAAACCAGCAATGCCAATAAACGATGTATCAATACGATATTTATCAGCATTAGCCCTTATAAACCTCACTGCAGCCTTAACATCGTTTATCTGTGCAGGAAAATTAGCCTTTGTACTTGCACGATGGTTGATACTAACCACTGCAAATCCTGCATCTGTAAGAGATTTGCCTATGGAATGATAGGCTATTACTTTCATGTTATCGCCAAACCATGCACTACCGTAAATAATAACAACGGTCTTAAATTTGTTTTGTTCTACTCTTGGAAGATAAATGTCAAGTTTATGCGCTTCAAGAGTATCGCCTGCATAACTTATGTCTTTAAAGTCAGCCGTATTTTCTGGCATTTTAAATTCAGGCTGTTGTGCAGACGCACAAAAAATACAAAGCAATAGCGCAATGGCTACAATTACAGTTTTTTTCATAATCAATTTTTTGCAAAAATAACAAAGTGATTATTTATACAATTGTTTTATTGTAACAAAAATTTGTTTTTTGGTAACCATTTTAATTAATTGACATTTAAACTATTTAAATTTGCAATAAAAAAAATTAAAACCATAAAAAGATGAAACTAAAATTTTTAATATTTGTATTAACATTGGTTTGCAATCAATCATTTTCACAAGGACTTGTAAGGCTTATCAACCCTGGCGACACAATAAAAGAAATGATAAACTACAACAATGTAGCACAAAAACTTGCCGAAAAAGGCACAATATCCACCGATTCTGCAATTGTTTTTGCTGCTATGCTTTTCGATGGCAAACCATACGTAGCAGGAACACTTGACACCGATTCTATCAACGAAAATCTTGTTGTGAGTTTTTCTAAATTCGATTGTCTTACTTTTGCCGAAACTGTATGTGCATTGGTACTTGATGCACGTAGCAACAACCCAAGTTATGCTGGATTTAAACAAAATCTTGAAAAAATACGCTATCGAAACGGAATACGAAACGGCTATGTTTCGCGGCTTCACTACGTTTCCGACTGGATATACGACAATTGTCAAATGAGAATTTTTACAGATTTAACTCCTAAACTTGGCGGAGTTTTACAAACAGAAACCATAAACTTTATGTCATCAAACCCCAATTATTACAAACCCTTACGTAGCAACGCCGACAATCTTGCAGCAATAAAAGCCATTGAAGATTCTATCAATGCACGCGGCAAACGTTATTACATACCCAAAAACAACATAAAAAATGTAGAAAAAAATATTCCTGCTGGCAGCATTATATTTATTTCCACAACCAAAAAAGGCCTTGACTATGTACACACGGGAATAGCAGTAAAACCAAACGGCAACGATGGCGAGTTATACATGATTCACGCATCGTCTAATGCAAAAAAAGTATTACAAACCCCTATTCCACTAAAAAATTATATAGAATCAATAAAAAACTTTTCAGGAATAACGGTTCTAAAACTCAACGAACAATAATTTGTTTATCCATAACACCAACAAACAATAAAAAACTAATTTGCGAAATAAAAAAAAACAATTTAAATTTGCCGAAAACATTAACAAGCAATCAAAATCATGTTGAACGAACAGATTAAGCAAATAGCTGAGCGTCTGCGCGAATTGCGCGATGTCTTGGACTTAACGGTAGAAGATATTGCACAAAAAACAGGCATCTCTCCAGAAAACGTTACAAAATTTGAAAGTGGAGAATCAGACATTCCAATGAGTTTTATTTGCGACGTAGCACAAGCTTGCGGCGTACAACCATCTGAGATAATTAGCGGCGAAGAGCCAAAAATGCAAAGTTATTTTCTAACACGCAAAGGAAAAGGCGTAAGCATGGAGCGTACCAAAGCCTACAAATACCTTGCCTTGGCTGCTGGGTTTAAAAACGCAATCTTTGAACCATTTGAAGTTACCATAGAGCCTAACGAAAAAGACATTACACTAAACTCACATACAGGACATGAGTTCAATTATTTACTCGAAGGTCGTGTATTGATACAAATAGGCGACAAACAAATGATAATGAATCAAGGCGATTGTATATACTTTGATTCGCTAAGGCTTCATGGCATGAAAGCATTGGATAACAAAAAAGCTACATTTTTGGCCATAATATCAAAATAACATAAAAAAATGTTAGAAAAATTTTTAAGTAAAACAAAGTTTAAAGATTTAGAAGACTTTAAACAAAACTATAAAGTAATAGTTCCCGAAAATTTTAACTTCGCATACGATGTTGTTGATGCGTGGGCAGAACAACAACCACAAAAGCTCGCAATGATTTGGACCAACGACAAAGGTGCTGAAATAAAATATACATTCGCCGATATTAAAGAAAAAACTGACCGTACCGCTGCCTATTTCCTAAGTTTAGGAATAAAAAAAGGCGACAGAGTAATGCTAATTCTCAAACGAAGGTATGAATTTTGGTATTCAATTGTAGCACTTCACAAAATAGGGGCAATTGTAATTCCTGCAACACACCTGCTAACAAAAAAAGATATTGTTTATCGCAACAATGCAGCTGGCACAAAAGCCATAATTTCATGTGGCGACAACGAAATAATAAAACACATAAACGATGCCTTGCCAGAATCGCCAACCATAGAAAGGCTAATTTCAATAGGACCAGAAATTCCAGAAGGTTGGTGCGATTTTCAAAAAGGAATCGAAACAGCACCAGAATTTCACCGTCCCAAAAACGTTAACACCAACGACGATATTTCGCTAATCTACTTTACATCAGGCACTTCTGGTGAACCAAAAATGGTGGCTCATTCGTTTACTTATCCACTTGGACACATAACTACAGCCGCTTTTTGGCACAATCTAACAGAAAACGACATACACCTAACCGTAGCCGACACTGGTTGGGGAAAAGCCGTATGGGGAAAACTTTATGGTCAATGGATTGTTGGGGCAACGGTTTTTGTATACGACCACGAAAAATTCACCCCTTCGGATATGCTTAAAATGATAGAAAAGTACAAAGTAACAACATTCTGTGCTCCACCTACCATTTATAGATTTCTAATTAGGGAAGACCTCTCGAAATACGACCTTTCAAATCTTAGGTACATAACCACAGCAGGCGAAGCGTTAAATTCGGCAGTGTTCGATACCATGAAAAAAATCACAGGACTAAGCATTTACGAAGGATTTGGTCAAACAGAAACCACACTAACCATCGCTACATTCCCTTGGATGAAACCAAAACCGGGTTCTATGGGCATCCCAAATCCAGCATACGATATGGATTTATTAACCCCCGACGGTCGCTCTGCAGAAGATGGAGAACAAGGCGAAATTGTATTGCACACAAATCATTGGAAACCAGTGGGACTTTTTAAGGAATATTATCGCGATAGCCAACGAACCAAAGAAGTTTTTGGACAAGACGGCACAACATACCACACTGGCGATATTGCTTGGCGCGACGAAGACGGATACTATTGGTTTGTTGGACGCACCGACGATGTTATAAAATCTTCGGGATACAGAATCGGACCTTTTGAAGTTGAAAGCGCACTAATGACTCACCCAGCTGTTGTTGAATGTGCAGTAACTGGTGTACCCGATCCTATAAGAGGTAAAGTTGTAAAAGCAACCATTGTTTTGGGCAAAGGATACCAACCTTCTGACCAACTTATAAAAGAAATTCAAGACCACGTAAAACGCACTACTGCGCCTTACAAATATCCAAGAATAATTGAATTTGTTTCGGAATTACCCAAAACTATTTCGGGAAAAATACGTCGCGTAGAAATCCGCGAAAAAGACAACAAAAAAGACTGATAATTTGTAAAAAATGTCTAAAAGTTATTTTTATAAAAAAACTTTTAGACATTTTTTTATTACTACAAAAAAAATCAATTAGCCTCAATCTCACGATATTTTTTTCGAGACTCTACAGCAAATACACTTCCGGGATAATCGGCAAGAATTTTAAGATAAAGTTTTTTTGCACGCTCTGGGTCATCAAGTTTTTCATAACACAAACCAGCAAGTTTAAAGGCTGCTTTATCGGCAAGTACATCGTAAGCATAATTGCTAACAACGCTATCAAGACAATTAGCCGCAGAAACGTAATCCATATTTTTTTCAAAAATTTCAGCTTTCTTGTAATAAGCCTCATCAACCAACGAATGTTTTGAATAGTTGTTAATTATGGTATCGAGCGATGCCATTGCCAAATCGTTTTTGTTTTGCGAAAAATACAACTCCGCACGTGCAAAGACTCTAAGTTCGGCATTTTTAGACATATCCTCGCTTATTGCCGATGTCGTATCGTTTTCGTCGGGTTCATCTCTATCGCAATTATCATTTATAAGCATCGATAGTTCCATGGCATCGTTAGCTATAAGTTTAGAAGTTGCTTGTTTTAACACGTCAAGTTGCGAGGCTGCCCACTTGAAATTGCCAGTATAGTAAGCAATATGCGCTTTTCTAAATTTGGCCTCATCGCCATTGGCATTTTGTTTATTATCGTTTTCTACCTTAGCGTATGTCATTGTCGCAGCCCAAACATCACCCGTATAAAGTTGAATATCACCAAGTTGTAACATCAATACAGCTTTCTGCGCTGGAGTAAGTCCCGACAAAGACAACGCATTTTCCAACATTTGTATAGCTTCTGTTGGTGAATTGAGATAATATGTCAATAACTTTGAATAATTTACAACCTCTGGCAACGTTGCATTGGTTACGCCATATTCTTTAAACATCGAAGCGTATTGGCTTTTTAAACTTTGTAAAACGCTATTATCTGGCAATCCACCATTTTCTATCTGCAAAAAAGACGCACGCAATTGACCAAATCGTGCCTTTTGATAATAAAGCACCGAAGATCCTTTATCCGCTACATATTTGTAAGCATCGATTGCCGCTGCGTAATCCCTGCTTTCTAATGCCAAATCGCCCAAAGATATAAGCCGTTGTCCTGATTCACCAAGTCGTTTATCTAACGCTTTTGCTTGAATAAGTGCCGACTTGAAATTTTTTTTCTGTACAAAAAGCCAAACAAGCATTTCAGAAAAAGCCGTTGTTGGATTTTTTTGTACACGTTGCAATAGTGTCAATCGAAGTTTTTCGTAAAATTCGTCATTAACATCAGTATTGAGATAATATTGAAAATTGTTTTGGATCATTTGGGCTTGTTGTGGATTTGTATGCACAATATCAAGTCCTTTGTCTATCATTTTTTGGCTATTATGAGCTTGACTGTAAATACTCATAAGTTCAAAATCATAATTTTCACCGTTCTGTTCCCCACTTTGTAACAATATTTTTTCGGCATAACCATATTCTTCAATTGACGAAAATTGATTGGCAAGATTAATTACTGTATTTCGCTGTACAGGAATATCTTTAAATATAGTTTCAAATTGTTCTGTTGCTTTTTCTGAACGATTACTTTTGTTATAAATATTGCCAAGAATAATATTGTAAGTTTTGTCGGTTTTGTTCGACGACATTTGTTTTTTTACAGCCTTTTCAGCTTTTTCAAATTGCGAATCTTTAATTAGGCAAGTAATGTAATAGTTAAAATAGCCACGTGAATTTGTTTGCGCATATAAATTCTCAAACAAATATGCAGCTTTTTCGTATTCGCCAGAATTATAATAGGCGTAAGCCAAGCGCACATCATCTTGATTTTGTGCGTTACTTGACCACGCCATTAGAACAAGAAATATTATATAAAAATATCGCATTATTTTTCTTAAAAATTATGCTTACCAACGGTGGTCTGATTGAGAGGTATGTTGGTTTCTTCTATTACATGACCATAAATATCGGTAAGTCTAATGTCGTATGGACCTTCACCCAACCCACTTTCAGCAAGAAAATAGTTGTAATATTTTTTGGGCAACTCAATATACTGACCATTTTGTTTAACTTCAAGTTTTTTTAACGGATACCGATGGTTTTGCACTTGAATACCACACCAATACTGGCTCGAACCTTCTTTAAATTTAAATTTTACAGGAGAATCTGTTGGTAAAGCCTTCACTTTCCACGAAATATTTACCTTGCCATCCACTTTGTTTGCTATTTTTTCAAACGCTTTTTCGTTTAAATCTATAGCTCCAACTGTACAATTGCTTTCGTTGCCAGAATAAGGCATAAGATCGGTTATCAACACATCTATCGTTCCATTTGGTCCTGTTACTTCGAGATACGCACCTGCCATAAGCCCTTCTTTGTAATCATACTCGTTGAGTGCAGCAACATAATAGTTTTGGCAAAAATCATCAAGCATACAACAACCGCCAGTGTAACCACCGCCATAATAAGTGGCCGTTGAACTAAATGTCTTATCCAACGCAAAATACTTTGCATCTTCGGAATTTGCTATGTTTCCATCAGTTTCGATACCTCCTTGTGCAGTACCATTATCGCTCGATTGTCCATCGCTTTGAGATGAACTACCATCAGTTTGCTCTGTTGTGGTGCTGTCGTTGTCATCATTATCATCACCACACGCGACAAAACCAAATGCAGAAAATGTCAACAATGTTGCCAATAAAAATTTTGTTTTCATAGTCTTTGTTTTTTTTTATTATTTAGCCTGTAATATATATTTTTTTATGATAGAAATTCCTTTTTCGTTGTCGCCGCCTTGAGGAATTATTATATCAGCATAACGTTTTGTAGGCTCTATAAATTCCAAATGCATTGGTTTTAGAACCGCCATGTATCTTTCCATCACCATTTCGGCAGTACGTCCGCGTTCAAGTACATCACGTTTAATAATACGAATAAGGCGTTCGTCCGAATCTGTATCAACAAAAATTTTCAAATCCATAAGATCGCGTAAATTCTTTTTAATCAACGTCATTATACCCTCGATAATCATCACGGGCTTTGGCTCCACATGAATAGTTTCTTTCATGCGGTTACACTCAATGTAAGAATACGTAGGCTGTGCAACAGCATAACCTGCACGCAACTGCTTTATATGCTCAAAAAGTAGTTTCCAATCAAACGCATCGGGATGGTCAAAATTTATTTCACGTCGCTGTTCTTCGGTTAAGTTAGTAGTGTCGTTGTAATAAGAGTCGAGCGGAATAACTGCCACATTTTCAGGTGGTAGTGTTTCTGCTATTTTTTTTACAACCGTTGTTTTACCAGAACCCGTACCGCCAGCAATTCCTATTATTATCATTATTTTTTATTCTTAATTATTCAACAATATCAAGTTCTTTTATAATATTTTTAGCACCAGCATATTTGTCAATCAAAAACAAAACATACCTTATATCCACAGAAATATTCCTACAAATCTGTGGGTTATACATTACATCGCTCATAGTTCCTTCCCAATTGCGATCGAAATTTATACCAACGAGATTACCATCTGCATTTATAACTGGACTTCCTGAATTTCCACCAGTTGTGTGGTTTGAAGCAATAAAACACACATGAAGCCTACCATCGCTATCTGCATAACGTCCATAATCTTTATTACGATAAAGCATTTTTAATCTTTCAGGCACACGATAATCGTAAATTTCAGGATTATCTTTTTCTATTACACCATCCAACGTTGTAAATGTAAGATAATTAACACCATCGCGAGGAGAAAAACCCGATACTTTTCCGTATGCAACTCGCAATGTAAGGTTGGCATCTGGATACATTATTTGTTCGGGCATAATTTCCAAGAGTGCTTTTTGGTAAATTCTATTTAAACTATCAATTTTTGGTCGATAATTTCGTTGCATAGGTTGGAGAGTTTCTGAATAAATATTACTAAATCCAATACCAATCATAGTGATAGGATCGTTTGCCACTTGAAGTTTTATGGCATCGATTTTATTTTTGTCAGGATTATTTTTTTTATATTCGCTATCAAGCCTATCAATTAGAGAAAACAACTTTGTACTATCACAAAAAATGGAGTTTTCATAAATATAATCAACATATCGCTCTACACTACCTCCAAATCGGTTTTTTAGAATATTTGAATAGTTTTCTGGCAAAAATTCCCGACACGAATCGGTATAGATTTTTAGCATACGACCAAATATCCTTCGCTCAACAATACTATCAGCACTACAAAATCTTCCACGAAAGGAATCTTTTATTTCTATATTAAAACCAAAAACGCCGTTAAAATCGTTTATTGCCTGAAAAGCAGAAAGTGGATAAATACACTCGGTATAATATGCCAATGCTCGCAAATATTTACCATAATGCGAATAAATGTCTTTATATGCTGGCAAAATTTCAGAATACTTAGCCTTTGCTGAAGGATTTTGTTTTAATTTTTCAACAAAATTGCGTTCAAATTCTTTTTTACGCTCAATGGCTTTATAACTATTAATACCCAAAATTTCGCCTTCCCACTTTTTCTCTGCATTAGCTACCGATGCAAGGCGCGATGTATATTTAAGCCTTATCTGACGACTTTGTGCAATGGCAGCCGACTGTATTTCCATAATATTTTTGCGTGCAAAAACTTGTGCTGGCCGTATTATGTTGGTATTAAGTTCAACAGCCGACGAAGGAAGATATTCTTCGGTATAGCCCGGAAAACCAAATACCATTGTAAAATCACCTTCTTCAACACCGCCCAACGATATTTTAAAATATTTTTTGGGTGTATATGGTATGTTATTTTCGGAATATTCTGCTGGATTATTGTTTTTGTCGGCATAAATTCTAAAAATAGAAAAATCACCAGAATGACGTGGCCACATCCAATTATCGGTATTACTACCAAAATTGCCAACTGCCGAAGGTGGAGCACCTACAAGCCGTATATCTTTAAATGTCTTATACACAAAAAGATAATACATATTACCAGCGTAAAAACTTTCAATATTAAAATCTAAACCATCGCCATATTTTTTCTGTGCTTCTATGTAAATTTGTTCTTTTATCTGCCTTACCTTTTGAGAATATTGTTGTGCCGTCAGATTTTTGTCATCAATTATCACAAAACGGTCAGAAACATCTTCCATCAACTGTAAAATCTTTACAGTAAGACCATTACATGGTAGTTCTTCTTTTTGAGATTTTGCCCAAAAACCATCTGTAAAGTAATCGTTTTGCAACGTACTATGACTTAGAATATGGCTACGTCCGCAATGGTGATTGGTAAAAACAAGCCCATGTTTAGAAACAATCTCGGCTGTACATCCACCTCCAAACAACATTACAGCGTCTTTCATACATGCTTGATTAACACTATAAATGTCATCGGCAGTAAGTTTAAAACCATTAGCCTGCATATCGCCAATTCTTTGGCTGATAAGGACGGGTAACCACATTCCACCATCAGCGATAACCCGTCCGCTCAATGTCAAAAACAACGCTAATAAACACAGAAAGCGCATGCTAAATTAATTTATTCTTTATGACGACTCTTTAATACACCAACAACATCTTCTATTTTTTTACCTTTTGCGCTAAACAAAACAATGCAATGGTAGAGCAAGTCTGCTGCTTCATTAAGAAACAAATCGTCGTTATTGTCTTTCGATTCAATAACAAGTTCTACAGCTTCTTCCCCAACTTTTTTGGCAATTTTATTTACACCTTCTTTAAAAAGTTTGGTAGTGTAACTTCCTGTGGGACGAGTTTGATTTCGTTTGTCAATAAATTCTTGAAGATATGACAAAAAACCAATATTACTTTCTTCAAAATCGAAACAAGATGTTGTTCCCTTGTGGCATGTTGGACCATCGGCTTTTGCTTTAATGAGAATGGTATCGTTATCGCAATCAACATAAATCTCTTTTACATGCAAAAAATTGCCACTTGTTTCGCCCTTAGTCCACAAACATTGACGACTACGACTATAAAATGTAACCTTACCAGTTTCTTCTGTTTTTTTTAACGATTCTTCGTTCATATATCCAAGCATCAACACTTGACGCGTGATATAATCTTGGACAATAGCTGGTACTAAACCACCCATTTTTTCAAAATCTATATTCATACCTTATAATTTATATTTCTTTAAGTTAAAAATAATACTACCAATTATCAAATTCTTACAGCAACACCTTCGTTGGCGAGATATTTTTTAAGTTCTGGCACAGCAATTTGTCCAAAATGAAACACCCCAGCAGCAAGTGCAGCATCTGCCTTGCCTTCTGTCAATACATCTTTAAAATGACTCATAGCTCCTGCCCCACCCGAGGCAACAACTGGTATAGATAACATTTGCGACATTTTAGCAATTTCTTTGCACGCAAAACCTGTCTGATGTCCATCGTGTTCCATTGAAGTAAAGAGAATTTCTCCAGCACCTCTGTCTTCCATTTGTTTTGCCCACGCAAAAAGTTCTATATCTGTTGGACGCTTTCCACCGTGGGTGTGCACTTTCCAAAGACCATCAACTGTTTTTGCATCTATGGCAACTACAACAAACTGTTTTCCAAATTTTTTTGCTAAATCGCTCACAAGTTGTGGATTTTTAACAGCCGCGCTGTTAACAGAAATCTTGTCTGCACCATGTATAAGCAAATTTTCTGCATCTTCTACACTCGAAATGCCACCTCCGATAGTAAATGGTATATTTAAATTTGTGGCTACACTCTCCACAAGCGAATAAATTTGCTTACGACCTTCATTAGTAGCAGTTATGTCGAGATAAACAAGTTCATCAATGCCTTGCTGCGAATATGCTCGCCCAAGTTCAACTGGGTCGCCAGCATATCGTAAATTTTCAAAACTTACTCCCTTTACCGTTTGACCGTCCTTTACATCAAGACATGCTATTATTCTTTTGGCTAACACTGCAATATTTTTTTAGTTAATAATTTTTCGACAAATCTGCAACCGAAATTTTGTTTTCGTAAATGGCTTTACCAACTATTACCGAATGTAAACCATTATCTGCCAATTTTTTAAGATCTTCTGTAGATGAAACACCACCAGATGCCGTAAATTTAAGATTTGGAAATTTTTTCATAAGTCCAAGGTACAACTCAAAATCTGGACCTGTAAGCATTCCATCTCGACTTATAGATGTTACGCAAGCTCGTTTAAGACCGTATGGCACAAAACTTTCAATTAAACTATAAATATTAACACCCGAATTATCTTGCCAACCGCGTATCATTATGCTTTCGCCATTTACATCAGCCGAAAGAATAATTTTTTCTCCACCATATTTTTCAAGACATTTTTTCATCATTTCGGGATTTTTAACAGCCACGCTACCAAGATTAACTGCGTATGCCCCCAACGAAAAAAGCATTTCTACATCGCCAAGAGTTTTTATTCCACCACCCCAATCTATTTTAAGATCAGTTCGTTGTGCAATATCAATAAGCACACTGGTATTTTTAAGTTTTCCAAGTTTAGCACCATCTAAATCTACAAGATGAAGATTTGTAAGTCCTGCCTCACGATAACTCTCCGCAACGGCAGCAGGATTGGTTGAATAACTTTTAAGATTATTGAAATCTCCCTGCTGAAGCCTTACGCAGCGTCCATCAATCAAATCTATTGCTGGTATTATTATCATAGTTTTATAAAATTTTCTAATATTCTAAGTCCGTATGTACCACTTTTTTCTGGGTGAAACTGCGTTCCATAAAAATTATCCTTATGAATTGCTGCCGAAAAATCTGTTATATAGTTGCAAATTGCTGCCGTGAAACCAAAAACTGGAACTTTGTAACTATGCACAAAATACATATAACTACCAGATTCAAGCCCATCAAACAAAGGCTTTTCGAGTTTATAAATATCATTCCAACCCATGTGCGGAATTTTTTCGCCACTCTTAACTACAAATTTTTCTACGCTAACATCAAAAATACCAAGACCTTGAGTATCTTCCTCCTCAGAATATTTGCACATAAGTTGCATTCCAAGGCAAATACCCAACACTGGCTGTTTCAAAGTTGGAATTACTTTATCCAACCCAAATGCCTTCAATGCCTGCATGGCAGCACCTGCATTACCAACACCCGGAAAAACCACCTTGTCGGCACTTTGTATCTCTGCCGAATTGCGGCTCAAAACAGTTTGGCATCCAAGCCGTTGTAATGCAGCTTCAACAGATTTTATATTACCTGCTTTATAATCTATAATCGCAATTTTCATTTTTAACGATATACTAATTTTCGTTTGCAAATTTAAAAATCTATCGGCAACGGGCAAAAAAATTATGTTAAAACAATATGTTTTTTTATTATTTCATTTTTAATTTCTACCTTGCGAAGTTTTTTTAAAAGCACAATTTTTGATTATGAATTACGTTTTAGCAGACAACAAAAATACACTTGCGGATTTTTACCCGCTCACATTTACACGTCCAGCAGGCGAACTTCGTGTAGGAATACTTACCATTGCAGAAAAATGGCAAAAACGCCTATCTGGAGATTTTTCGTTTTTAGCAGAGGATTATTTACGCAAAAAATACATTCCAACAATAACAAACGACAACATAACCATAGCATCAAACATATTGCCCGACAACGATTTAGCATCAGCAGTAGAAAAATTAGAAAAAGGCTGTGCTCTAACCAACGGGCAAACCATTATAGCAGCAAGGCTTGATAACGAAGACACTATCAATTTTTTTGAAAACCGCGAAAAATTAACCCTACAAGCAAAACCTTATAACGGTAAAATATCGGTTATAAACCATACTTGGGATATTTTTACTCTTAACGAACAAGAAATAGAACGCGACTTTAAACTAATTACAGCAGGACGCAAATCGGCACAACTCAGCAACACCAACCGCATACTTCAACCAGAAAGAATTTTTATAGAAGAAGGCGCAAATGCAGAATTTTCGATTATAAACCCCAACGGTGGCTACGTCTATATTGGCAAAGACAGCACAATAATGGAAAATGCTGTAATACATGGTTCTCTCGCTTTGTGCGAACACTCTACAATTAAAATATCAGCAAAAATATATGGTGCAACAACATTGGGACCTCATAGCAAAGCAGGTGGAGAAATTGGCAACGCTGTAATTTGGGGTTACAGCAACAAAGGACACGACGGATTTCTCGGTAATGCAGTATTGGGACAATGGTGCAATCTCGGTGCCGACACCAACAACTCTAACCTAAAAAACAATTATTCCGAAGTAAAAATGTGGAGTTATTCAAAACACCGATTTGTAAAAACTGGACTTCAATTTTGCGGACTTATAATGGGCGACCACAGCAAAAGTAGCATAAACACAATGTTTAACACTGGCACAATAGTAGGTGTTAGTGCAAACATATTTGGTGCAGGTTTTCCTCGCAATTTTGTTCCATCATTTTCATGGGGAGGAAGTGCTGGATATGAAGAATATCCTCTAAAACGTGCTTTAGAAACAGCCGAATTGGTAATGAAACGCAGAGATACACCACTATCAGAAACCGACATCGAAATCTTAACCAATATTTTTGAAAAAACGGCAGAATTCAGAAATTTTTAACAAAGGAAAACAAAAAACCTTAAAACTAACAATGAAAAAAAACAAAAGCAACGGTCGGCCAGAAATAATTCTCGCCAATCCCGAAACAATATCACACATGATACACGTTCCCGATAGCGACGAACCTGAAAAAATAGACTGGGAAAAAATTGGCTCTGAAATATTTGTGTTACCACTTAGAAACAACACAATATTTCCATTTGTAGTAATGCCAGTACAAACAGCAAGGCCTAAATCAGTTGATTTGGTAAAAAAAGCATACAAAAACTCACTAATCATAGCTGCCGTAAGCCAAAAAAATGCAGCAATTGAAAATCCAAGCATAAAAGACCTACATACATACGGAACGGCGTGCCGCGTGGCTAAGATATTTGAAATGCCAGATGGCTCTTGCACAGCAATATTACAAGGCATAAGCCGCATAAAAATAGTAGCCGAAGGATCTTCAACTGATTTTTTATCAGCATTTTACCAACCGTGTACCGACATAACTCCCAAAAAGAACAACAAGGAGTTTAACGCAATATTAGATGCAATAAAAGATGTAGCTATACAAGTGGTAGAAAATTCTAACGAACTACCCGACGAAACAATTTTCGCTATAAGAAATATTGAAAGTTCTAATTTTTTAATCAACTTTATAGCCACCAACACCAATCTCGAAAACGAATACAAAGCCGAACTACTATCAATAGGAAAACTTGATAGGCGTGGGGTTAGGCTATTGGAACTACTAAACGACGAGTTACAAAAACTCAAACTTCGCGGCGACATACAAAACAAGGCCAAACGCGAAATGGATAGACAACAACGTGAATATTTTCTTAATCAACAGATTAAAACAATCCAAAGCGAACTTGGCGAAGACCCGAATGCCGAAGAAATTAGCGAATTAGAAGCAAAGGCACAAGATAAAAATTGGCCAGATTACGTTGCCACAACATTCAAAAAAGAACTTGCAAGACTAAAGGTGATGAATCCACAATCGCCCGACTATTCCACGCAACTAAACTACATACAAACGGTTTTAGATCTGCCATGGAACGATTGCACTACCGACAATTACGACTTAAAACATGCACGCAAGGTGCTTGACGGCGACCATTACGGGTTAGACAAAATTAAAGAACGCATACTCGAATACCTCGCTGTTCTAAAACTAAAAGGCAACCTCAAATCTCCAATTTTGTGCCTTTATGGTCCTCCTGGTGTTGGAAAAACATCCTTAGGACGTAGCATAGCATCTGCATTAGGAAGAAAATACGTAAGAGTTTCGCTCGGTGGTTTATACGATGAAGCCGAAATTAGAGGCCACAGAAAAACATACATCGGAGCAATGCCGGGTAGAATTATCCAAAACATAAAAAAGGCAGGTACGTCAAACCCCGTGTTCGTATTGGACGAAATTGATAAAATATCCACTGACTTTCATGGCGACCCAGCTTCTGCGTTACTCGAAGTTCTCGACCCTGAACAAAACTTTGAATTTCACGACAACTACTTAGACTTGGACTACGATCTATCTAAGGTAATGTTTGTTGCAACAGCCAACAATATCTCAACCATAAATCCTGCCCTACTCGACCGTATGGAATTAATCAACGTATCGGGATATGTAACAGAAGAAAAAGTTGAGATAGCGCACAAACACCTAATTCCCAAGATATTAGAAAACCACGGAATAAAAAAAACACAGTTAAAATTTTCGCAAGAAATATTAACCAACATAATAAACAACTACACAAGAGAATCTGGTGTACGCGAACTTACCAACACTTTAGCATCAATAGTACGCAAAGCTGCTGTTAAAATTGCATCAAACGAAAAAATATCAGCAAAAGTTACTGAAAAAAATGTTGAAGAGGCACTTGGTAAGCCCAAATATCTTCACGACGAATATATGCCAACAAACCTTCCTGGGCTTGTAACAGGATTGGCGTGGACTGCCGCTGGTGGAGAAATTCTTACAATTGAAACCAGCCTAAGCCGTGGCACTGGCGCACTTACAATAACTGGCAATCTCGGAAACGTAATGAAAGAATCAGCCGAAATTGCATTGCAATATGTAAAAGCAAATGCACGTCAACTAAAAATACATCCAGCAATGTTTAAGGCATATAATGTTCACCTTCACGTTCCAGAAGGCGCAATACCTAAGGATGGACCAAGTGCTGGTATAACAATATTTTCATCATTTGCAAGTCTTTACACACAACGCCCTGCAACCGATTATATTGCAATGACTGGCGAACTTACTCTTACAGGACGAGTTTTGCCAGTTGGTGGTGTAAAAGAAAAAATTCTCGCTGCCAAAAGAGCTGGTATAAAAAAAATATTTATGTCAACACAAAATCGTAGAGATATTGATGAAATAAACCAAATGTATCTTTCTGGACTTGAATTTATCTATGTTGACACGGCAATGGAACTTATTCCTCTCGTTTTAAAAGAACAACGTGTTGAAAATCCTGTACCAATACCAATTGCGAAAAAAGACGTTGATAAACAAAATAAATAGATATTTTTGAAACTATAAAAAATGAAAAAGTCCAAAAAGATAAACAACTTACAACTAAAGCAAGCCACAAAAGCACAACACACCATCTTTTTGGACTTTTTCGTTTACACAAACCAATAAAAAAAATGAAAAACATACGCCAATTTTTATCGCTATACTTTACCAACATATTTGGTGTAATGAACGACAACGTCCTTAAAGCACTCGTATGTTTCGTGGCAGCTACATGGGTAGAAGAACAATACAAGGCACTTATAGTAAACAGCATGGCAGCTGCTATGGTGATACCGTATGTTATATTATCTCCATTAGCAGGACGATTACCTCATTTTTTTCGCAAAATACGCATCGTCCGCATTGCCAAAATATGCGAAATACCTATAATGATAATTGCTGTGTTGGGGTTCTACTTTCAAAACCTCGCGCTCGCAATGTCAGCGGTGCTACTTATGGGACTACAAAGCGCACTTTTCTCACCCGCAAAATACGGACTTATTAAAGATATTGGCGGCATTGAAGGCATCTCGATGGGCATGGGCGGCATGGAAGCATTTGCCTTTCTCGGAATGTTGATTGGCACATTTGTAGGCTCTATAATGTCCGACACTAATTCGCTCACCATACAAGCCAGTGTATTGTTCGCATTGGCAATAGCAGGATTACTAAGTAGCCTTACTATTCGCGCAGAAGAAACAAAATCCACCGAAGAATCTTCCATAAACCCAATACGGTTTATTCAACAATCCGCACGCATAGTCAATCGATACAAAGGACTCAATCATGTAATAATGCTACTATCATTGTTTTGGTGGTTTTCGGCATCGGTACAGATAATACTCATTATACATTGTGGAGCTGTATTTGGAATGACAAACACCCAAACTGGTTATCTGCTCGCAACAATGGCCATTGGCATAACAATTGGATGCCTTATAAGTGGTAAAATAAACCAAAATCATTTTCTCCTTGGACATGTACCAGCACTTGGTGTATTTGCTGGAATAATGATGATAATAGTTTTTCTGCTACCTTATAACAAAATGGGCGAACATGGCGCATTGGTATTTGCAATTTTGATGACATTAGTAGCAATAACTGTTGGAATATTTAAAATTCCTCTCGATGCCGAAATACAAAAACGTGTTGACACATCAGAACTAAACATTATCCTTGCTTATTTCAACCTTGTATCGTTCATATTTATACTCGCTGCATCAATAACTAACATACTCATTACAAAATTTTTACCAACAACATACGTATTTCTGTTTGACGGTATAATATTGATGACATGGTCAATATACTTTACTTTCAACTATAAAGAAACGCTATGTTATCGTGTTCGCAACATTATACACCTACATTATAACATCAACATGCAGGGCAAAGAGTTACTTAACGTTAACAAAAATCAAAACTTACTCATTTTGCCAATGCACCGCGCACTCATCGACCCTTTGATACTTTTTACCGAACTATATGATTACAAACTACAACCAATGGTAGATTCTCGATTTTGGAACAACAAGTTTATTGCACACGTGCTAAATCTTTTCGATGCCGTGCAAGTGCCAGATTTAAGAAAAGGTGGACGAGAAGGTGTAGAACAAGTACAAAAGCTCGATAGTATCGTAAAAACTCAACTTGCCAATGGTGCAAACATACTATTTTATCCATCGGGACACATTACCCTCGATGGACACGAAAATATTGGAAACAGACGTATGGCATACAATGCATCTAAAATATTACCCGATAACACTCGCGTAGTAGCCGTAGAAATTCACGGACTTTGGGGTAGCCGTTGGTCTAATTACGGACTAAAAAAAACTGCACCATTAATACCATTATTACTAAAAAGTATCAAATTTGTGGTTCTATTGCAATTTCTAAAAGTGGAAAAAAGACGTGTTGATATTCAATTTTCCGACATAACCAACGATTTTAAACAATGGTCGTCTCTTAATCGGCAAAATTTCAATGCCAAACTCGAAGAATTTTATAACAGAAAAGAAGATAATTTGATAATCAGCCAATTGTAAAACCAAAATTTTAGCATATAACCCCTAAAACCAAACATAATTATGGAGTTAATACATTATTACAAACATTTTTTACGGGGGTTCTAAAAATTGCTTTTTCTGCGTTGTATTTCAATCTCAAAATGCTCATTTACAATCAGTAAACTGCGCTTTTTTGATTTCATACGCCTTGAAAAACCTAATTTTTAGAACTCCCCTTTATCATGCAGGATAGCACGGAGAGTTTCTTGTGGGATATTTGAAGATGATAAATTTTTACTATCTTTTTCACCACATTTTTTGTAGTTTTTAATTTTATTTAGACAGGGCGTTTTTACGAAATTCATTCGGTGTTATTCCAATTTTTTTTCTGAAAGCGTTACTGAAATGGCTTTGTGACGAAAAGCCTAATTCGTTTGATATTTCGTTGATTGTGAGATTGTTTTCGCTTAGCAGTCTAACCGCTTTGTTTATTCTCAGGTCGTTGACGTAGTCGAAAACAGTCATCGAAAACATCTGCTTAAATACCTTTTTTAGAGTACATTCGTTAGTGCCGACTTGCGAGGCGAGTTCGCGCAGTGTGGGCGGTTTTGTAAAATTTTCGGTAAGAAGTATGCGTGCCTTGAAAATTTTACGACAAGTGGCGTAATTATCGGGTAGCGGCTGATTGAAAACTTCGTAGTAATAATTTACAAGACATTCAACAATCAGTCCTTCAACGTAATATGGGTTTATATTTTTTGACAATATAGCGTTTTGAAGGTCGTGGGCGGCTTCGAGTATTTTGCCGTTTTTGTCGATGACATCGCCCATGAAAGGCTTGTCGGAACTAAAATGTTTTACAAACCGAGAAAGGATTATCGGATAGCGTTCATTATAGATTTTGAAGTCGCTTTCCGACATCATCACGCTTATTTTCTCAAACTTACATTCGGCAGCCAGTTGTAGGACGTGTTGGCTATTGTTCCACATTATGCCCATGTTGATTGCTCCTGCGCCATGCTCTACTTGATGTCCGCAGATGATTTCCACAACATTTCCGCTTGTTATGACCGAAAAAATGAGTGCATTTTCGTCTTGACGTGTATCTTCTATTATGCAATTTTGTCGAACATAGTAACTATTATACATCACAACAGTCTGATTATGAACGCAAAGACGTGTTGTCATGTCGCAACAATCCCTTACCGTTGTTGTGGTGGAGAAAATCGTGTCGGGATTACCTTTTAAGTCGCCTGCCGATGGCAAGTACATTGTAATCGGTGTTTCTGTGCCGCATTTTATAACGCTTTTGAACATGACTATTTGTGTTTGTTAATAGGCTAACAAATTTAGTAAAATTTTTTAGATGGAGAAAAAACTTCAAAAATTAATTTGTTAGCGAAAAGTATCATACTTTTACAATCGAATATTAACAATATTTTTTTAGATAACCATGGAACCAATCACTTTCATCAAACTTGCAAATCTTTTGATTTCGTTTGCAATTCTTGCGCCGTCGGGACACAATTCGCAGCCGTGGCAGTTTCAAGTGTCTGACAATGAAATCATTATTACGCCTAACTTTTCCAAACGACTCAACGTTGTGGACGGCAACGACCGTGAACTTTTCATAAGTCTCGGTTGCGCCGCTGAAAACCTCAGAATAGCCGCATTGCACCATGGCTATGATTCCAAGTATGCTTTTAAAGATGGCAAAATCGTTGTAACATTCTCAAAACAAGATGTTTGCAAAGACGACCCGCTTTTCGAGGCAATTCCAAATCGCCATACTCACCGTGGCAATTTTACTGGTGTAAAAATCTCCGCAAATCTTTTGCAATATGTTGATAATGAGCAAAATTCGTCTGTTATGATTTATGAATCCGACAGCCGCGAAGCCGAAATCATCAGGCAAAAAATTGCAGAGGGCAACGAAATCCAAATGTCTGACACGGCTTTCAAGCGTGAACTCATTTCATGGATGCGGTTCAACAAAAAACACATCAATGAAACACGCAATGGATTGTGTTATAATGTGTTGGGCTTTCCAGCGACACCCAAGCCAATCGGCAGACGGATTGTTGGAATGTTTCTGAATCCCAAAGCCCAAAACAAGACCGACAACGCCGTCAATGCCTCAGCATCGCATTTCTGTGTGTTTTGCGTCAAGGACGACAACGCAAAAAATTGGGTTGACCTCGGAGTATTTTTGGAGCGTTTTCTCCTGAAAATCACATCAGCAGGCATTGCTTATAGTTTCAGCAATCAGCCTTGCGAAATTCCGTCATTGAAAGACCAATTGCGCCAAAATCTCAATCTAACCGCTTGTCCGTCAGTGATAATTCGCCTTGGCTACGGCAAAGAACCTAAGACATTTGCACCGAGGGAAGATGTAAAGGTAAAAGATAGTGAGGATTAATTTTCACGGACAAATCACCTTTCCCTTCCACAGCCGCGCCAAAAACTCCTTGGCGGGCCATACCTCGACACCGTTGAACATTCTCGGACGCTCTTCCAATGATACGACAAAAAGTTTGCACTGTGGAAAATCCTCTTGAAACGCCTTCAAGCCTTTCAAATGCGACGAAACGACATTTGTGGACGATTTGATTTCGATGGCAACTTCTGCATCGCCAATTATTGCGTCCACTTCGTAGGCGTTGTTTAAAGTATGCCAAAAGGTTAACCGCTTGTCTGATTCCGAATAGTCGAGGTATGCCACAAGTTCCTGAATGATAAGATGTTCAAAGGCGTGCCCGTATTCAGCCGTGCCGCGTGTGAGATTGCTTCGGTGCAGGAGGTTGTTGACAACACCAATGTCAAAATAATAAAACTTTGGTGCGACCTGAACTTTTCGCTTGATGACCTTTGTGAACGCGGGGACGTACATTCCAACAAGCGTTTCCTCTAAAATAGTGAAATATTCTTTGACTGTTTTGGACGATACGCCACAGTCGGCGGCGAATTTGGTGTAATTAACCATCTCCGCATCGCTCAATGCCGCCACTTCCATAAAACGTGTAAAAGAATCAAGATTCCTGACCAATGCCTCGGCAATGATTTCTTGTTGCAGGTAGTAGCCGATGTACGCCTGTAAACGTTTTTTGGGATTGTCGCTGAGGTAATGGCGCGGCAACATTCCAAAATTGATAGCCTTGTCCAAGTTAAAATCGGGAATCTCTGCGCTTACAAATGGATGCAGAACTTTGCGCAACGCCCTACCGCCGAGCAAGTTGGCACCTGAGCGTTTGAGTTTTCGCGCACTTGAACCGCAAAGTACAAAGTTGATGCCTTTGTTGACGATGAGCCAATGCACCTCGTCCAAAAGTGCGGGTATTTTTTGCACTTCGTCAATAATAACCACTGCGCCCTCGTCGAGCATCATACATTCTTCGCGGAATTGTGATGGGCGGAGTTTATAAACTGAAAAAACTTCCGACTTCAACATATCATAATATGGCGCGTCGGGGAAAAGATGTTTGAGCAATGTACTCTTCCCCGTCTGACGCGGCCCCCACAGAAACAGGCTGTCGGTATGTATATCGTTGAGTTTTAATAATCTGTCTAACATTTTTGCAGCATTTTTGTATGCCACAAAGATATTATATTACAATTATTCCACCAAATTTTCGTGTGAAAATCTGAACCGCTACTTCAAATTTTATCGCAAAATATGAACCGCTACTTCAAATTTTCACATTTATTTGCTTCGCATAAATACCGCTCAAAAAAATTTATTTTTTTTTACATCTTTTGTAACAAATCTTTCGCCCATCCGTCCTACTTGCGAAAAAACAATGAAGGAGCGCGCGAAAATTCCCTCAAATGTAAATTGTTTAATAAAAATTCCGCATTATGCAACTTGGTTGCAAGTTACGTGATGTAATTTTGCGGCGTAAAATCAATTATTAATAACCAATGAAAAGAATCGCACTAATTTTGATTATGCTGATGCCGCTGTTTGTTGTGGCTCAGTCGGCAAAGATTCAGGGTGTCGTGATGGACACTAAGGGTAAACCGTTACCATTCGTAGCTGTAGTAGAGAAAGGAACTACCAACGGAACTATCTCCGATTCGGTGGGCAACTTCATCATCAAGGTGAAACAGATGCCCGCAACTCTCTCTTTCAATTGCTTGGGTTACACGGCGTTGGACAAGACTTTCAATTCTGGCAGCGAGAAAGTAACTATCACAATGGACGAGGATACCAAAGAAATAGCCGAGGTAAATGTAACCGCCAAACACGGACGCAGTCGCACCGAAAACGTCATTATCGGCGTGGAAATATCCAAATGTCCGAAATGGCAAAAGTGCCGGCTCTGATGGGCGAGAGGGACGTCATCAAGTCCATACAACTTCTGCCCGGCGTAAAGGCAGAGGGCGACGGCTCGTGCGGATTTCAAGTGCGCGGCGGCAATGCCACCCAAAACCTCATAATGCTCGACAATGCCGCAATCTACAACGCAGGCCATTTGATGGGCGTTTTTTTCTACTTTCAACGACGAGGCGCTCACCAATGCGTCGCTTTATAAAGGTGCGATTCCGGCGCAGTTTGGAGGAGCGTCGTCGTCGATTTTTGACATCAGCACACGCTCTGGCGACATGGAAAACTACGGTCTCAACGCCTCGATCGGACTTCTTTCGTCTAAATTTGCTGTCGATGGTCCAATCGTAAAAAACAAAGCATCGTTTTTCCTTGCGGCAAGGCGCACATACTTTGAGATTTTTCTCAAGCCGACCAAAAAATGGAAGGATTACACCATCAATTTCTACGATGTCAACGCCAAAGTAACCGCAAAACCTTACAAAAACGGCACTTTCAACGTGATGTTTTTCCGTGGCAGGGACAATATGGTGATGAAAGACGACAAGGCCGCAATGCATTGGGGCAACACCGCCGCAACATTTGATTACAAGCATAATTTTTCGCAGCACGTTAGCGCAAAAACATCGCTCATTTACAGCAATTACGCCTACGAAGAGTTTATCGACGTGCTTGGCATGGACAACGAAGCCGACGCTTACAACCGTCATCACGCCGTCCGCGAAAACATCCTTATCAATCCAACCCAAAATCACAAAATCAATGTCGGTTTCCAATTTGACCACATCAACCTCAAATCGATCGAATTTAAGTATCAGGACATTACCGAGCGCGAACTCCGCGATGCCAACGAATATTCCGCTTGGATTTCGGGCGATTGGAAGACGGATTTCGGCCTTGAATTTTCGGTTGGCGTAAGGGGCGTTATTTTCGACGCTTTGGGCGGCGCACCGTTCTACAATCTCGACAATTTCGGCGAAATCATCGACACCCTCCATTACAAAAAAGGCGAGGTTGTAAAACAGAACATCTCCATTGAGCCGCGTTTTAGTCTGAAACAGCAACTCACTGACCATCATAGTATCAAGGCTGGATATTGCCGCACAACACAAAACATTCAGTTTGTGCTCGACAACGGACTTTCGTCGCCCCTGAGCCGTGCCATGATGATTAGCAACATCATAAAACCGCAGATTGCCGACCAAATCAGCGCGGGCTATATGGCTGAAACCAAGGACAAAAAATACGAATTTTCTATCGAGGGCTACTACAAGCAAATCGACAATGTTTACGACTACAAAGACGGCAAAGACCTCGCCTCGGCTATCGAGATGGAGCGCATTGTAGCGCGTGGCTCGGGAAGGGCATACGGCGCGGAATTTTATGTTAAGAAAAACATCGGCGATTTCACTGGCTGGTTTTCTTACACGCTTTCGTGGGTTGAAAACAAAATCGACGGCATCAATCAAAACCGTTGGTACACAGCCTCCAACGACCGCCGCCACGACATCTCAATTGTTGGAATGTACCGCTTGAACCACAAATGGGACCTTTCGGCAACTTGGGTTTATACATCGGGACAGGCTCTCACCGCTCCGAGCGCAAAGTATGATGCTGTCAATTGGACTTTGTATTATTACAACGAGCGCAACGGCTACCGTGCACCCGCCTATCACCGCTTAGACGTGGGAATCAACAACACAAAAGAGCGTCCAAACTACACAAGGATTTGGAGTTTTGGAATCTACAACCTCTACAATCATTACAACCCGTATATGATTTCGTTTGAGAACGACGACACCAAACCGTCTGGCACCAAAACCGTTCAGACATCGCTCTTCGGCATCATTCCGTCGGTAACGTACACGATTAAGTTTTGAATGAAAAATTAAAAATGAAAAATTAAAAATTGGCTTCGCACTAACACCCAAAAAGTTCAAAACTCTAATTTTTTAATTCATAACTCTAAATTTTTAATTTTTAATTTTTAATTAAAATAAAACGAAAATGAAAAAGATTTTCTACATATTGGCAGCCCTGACAATTTTCGCATCGTGCGAGAAGGAGATAGACCTCGACTACAACGACATAGACCCGCTGCCGGTCATCGAGGGCATTCTTACAAGCGACAAGACCGAGGTGAAATTCACCCGCACCCGCAATATGAACGACTCTGTGAAGTCGCCCGGACTGAAATGCGAATCTGTCCGCATCATTGCCGACGACGGCACTGCCACCGAACTCGAATTTAATAGCGACGGTTTTTACCGTCCTACCAAAAACATCGACGTCGTGCCCGGTCATCAGTACACTCTCGAAGTAAAGAACGACGGACTTACCTACACCGCCGTTTCCACCGTCAACGAACCCGTCAAGACCACAGAACCCGAATTTGTTTGGGCGGAGTTTATGGACTGGATGCAGTGTTGGCAGTTTGACATAATCGACAATCCCGACACTGTTACAAAGTACGTGCGTGTGGATATTTGGCGTAACGGCAAGATTTACGCATGGAACATAATTAGCGGCAAGGGCGAGTTTCCATGCACGATGAGCCTCTATTACGATTCTGACATGGAGATGGACGAGGAGATGATTGTCTATGACGGCGACCAAATGCGTCTCGAAATCATGACCATCGACTACGAGACCTACAACTATCTCTACGGTCTCCAAATCGACAACATGAATCCCACGCCAATTTTCAAATGCTCCAACCCCGATGTTACCTGCCTCGGTTATTTTTCAGCAATGAAAAATATTCAAGCGTTTGAAACAGTATACAATAAGACACCACATCCGTAAAATTTGTTTGAGGAAAATAATGAATCCCAGATGCTGATAGAAAGAGGCGTCGGGGATTTTTTGTTGCTTTTTTTTTCCAATTCTCCAAATTTAGCAAAAAAGTGTTAAATTACTAAATATTATAATTTTTTATTACTCAAAATCAAACATTATCCAACCATAAGAAACTATTTCATCAATAGTCAAAAGCAAATACAAGTGTTGGCAACAATACGCATAGCGTTATCTGATTACAAAATTAAACTTTCTAATTTTATGTCGTAGGAAATAACAAAAAATCTTTTGCATAATAAAACTCTTTTTATAAAAGTTTTTATTACATTTGTATCCAAACAAAATCAACAAAAACTATTAAAAATGGCATACTATCACAACGACAAACGAGCCAAACTTATAAGTATCTTTGAAGATACACTTGATTGTTTCAACGAATACGAAGACCTCTACAACTGCATAGAAGACAGCAAACACGAAACCGAATTAATTAAAACCGATGAATATTACGACCTCGGCAAGCCCGACCGCGAAGGAAAAGTTATAGTAACACAATCGCGCACATTTGAAGCCGCAGTTAAATATGCCGAAAAAGAAGCTAATAGCGATAAAATAATTGCAGTATTAAATTTTGCATCAGCCACCAACCCAGGAGGAGGTGTAACTAATGGTGCTGGTGCTCAAGAAGAATGTCTATGTCGATGCTCAACACTATATCCTGTACTCAACGACACCAAACTACGCATGGAGTTCTACGAACCAAACCGTCGAGCACGCAACCCTCTCCACACCGACGATATAATTTATTCACCTGGCATAGTTATAATTAAATCAGACGAAGAATTTCCTGAAAGATTAGAACCAGACGAATGGTATCAAGTTGATGTAATAACATGTGCAGCACCAAATCTTCGTCAAAAACCTTCAAATCGCTACAACCAAGGCGATGGCGATAAATCCATAAAAATATCCAAAGACGAACTCTATGAACTACACCTCTCTCGCGCACAACACATACTAAATGTAGCAGCTGGACAAAATGTTGACATATTGATACTTGGAGCTTTTGGTTGTGGAGCATTTATGAACGATCCAAATGTAGTTGCACATGCATACGCTGATGCACTTAAAGAATACGCTGGATATTTCGACATAATAGAATTTGCTGTTTACACTTCTGCTTTTGATACCAAAAACTACAAAGCATTTTGTAATGTATTTGAAGAATAATGTAGAAATTTAACAAAACACAATGCAACAACCCGACAAAAAATTTTTAATTTTGCCGCGCTAACAAAAAAAACATCGCATTGGCATAATGGAAGAAAATCCAAACATAGATTTAGAAAACATCCACGTTTACGGCGCAAGGGTTCACAACCTAAAAAACATTGATGTAACCATACCACGCAACAAACTAACTGTTATAACAGGATTAAGCGGCAGTGGCAAATCGTCATTGGCTTTTGATACAATATTCGCCGAAGGGCAAAGACGCTACATAGAAACATTCAACGCATACGCACGACAATTTCTTGGTAACATGGAACGTCCTGACGTGGACAAAATAACAGGATTAAGTCCAGTAATTAGCATAGAACAAAAATCAACAAACAAAAATCCGCGTAGTACAGTTGGCACAATAACAGAAATTTACGACTTTCTTCGTCTTTGGTTTGCACGTGTAGGAGAAGCCTACAGTTACAATACAGGCGAAAAAATGGTACGATACACTGAAGACCAAATTTTTAATCTAATAGAAACTCACTATGGTGGAAAACGTGTAATTATACTTGCACCAGTTGTAAAAGGCAGAAAAGGTCATTATCGCGAACTTTTTGAACAAATACGCAAAAAAGGATATACACAAGTAAGGGTTGACGGTCAAATAAAAGATATAATCGTAAACATGAAAACCGACCGCTACAAAACCCACGACATAGAAATGGTGATAGACAAACTCGTTGTACCCAAAAACGGAGAAGAAGGTGGCGGCATGGAAAGACTAAAAAAATCGGTCAAAACAGCCATGCAACTCGGCAAAGGCATAATAATGCTACTTGATGCAGACAGCGGTGAGGTGCGCCATTACAGCAAACTGCTTATGTGCCCTTCTACTGGAATATCATACAAAGATCCAGCACCAACAAATTTTTCTTACAACTCGCCAATGGGATACTGCCGTTGTTGCAAAGGGCTCGGAACAATTAACAAAATAGACCTCTCAAAGGTTATTCCAGACACAAGTCTTTCAATAAAAAAAGGAGCAATTGCACCACTCGGTAAATACAAAGACAACTTTGTATTCCGTCAACTTGAAACACTCGGTAAACGCGAAGGGTTCACGCTCGACCAACCAATTTCTGAAATTTCGGAAGAAAACATTGACATAATACTCAACGGAAGTCCAGAACCAATAAAAATGGAATGGCTACAAATGTATGGTTCGGGACTTTCAACGTATGATGGTATTTTAAAATATCTTGAAAACGCTATTGAAGATGATGAATCTGCTGAAAATATAATTTTAAAATATTCAGCACCATCAATTTGCCCCGAATGTAATGGCAATAGACTCAACAAAGAAGCATTGAATTTTAAAATTGCAGGCAAAAACATAGCAGAACTTTCAAATATGGATATTGCCGACTTAAAAATTTTTCTCGACGATGTTTCCCAAAAACTTTCAAAAAAACAAAAGGAAATTTCAACAGAAATTTTAAAAGAAATACGCACCAGAGTTGGTTTTATGCTTGATGTAGGACTTGATTATTTAAGTCTATTTCGACCTGCACAAAGTTTGTCTGGTGGAGAGGCTCAACGAATAAGACTTGCCACACAAATTGGTAGCAAACTCGTAAATGTACTTTACATTCTTGACGAGCCAAGCATAGGACTTCATCAACGCGACAACGATAAATTAATAAAATCGCTGCAAAACCTACGCGATGCAGGCAACTCCATTATCGTTGTGGAACACGACAAAGACATGATACGCAATGCCGATTATGTTATAGATATTGGACCAGGAGCAGGCAGACTTGGCGGATATGTAACTGCAGAATGTACACCAAAGCAACTTTTTGATAAACAAACAGTTACTGCCGAATATCTCAACGGTAAAAAAGACATAGAAATAAAACCACCACGACAAGGTAATGGATTGTTTATTAGTTTAAAAGGTGCAACAGGAAACAACCTCAAAAACGTGGATTTAAACATACCACTTGGAAAAATGGTATTAATAACAGGTGTTTCGGGTAGCGGAAAATCTACTCTTATAAACGAAACATTAAGACCAATATTAACCAAAAAATTTTATAGATCGTTACAAATACCATTACCATACAAAAGTATCGAAGGCATTGATAACATCGACAAGGTAATAGAGGTAAACCAAGACCCAATAGGACGTACACCACGGTCTAACCCTTGCACATATACCAATCTTTTTGGTGAGATACGTAAATTGTACGCCAAACTCCCACAAAGTCTTATCATGGGCTACAATGCAGGAAGATTTTCGTTTAACGTAAAAGGTGGACGATGCGAAGAATGTCAAGGTGCTGGCGTAAAAACCATAGAAATGAACTTTCTACCAGATGTTTACGTTAAATGTCCTGCATGCAACGGACGACGTTATAATCGTGAAACCTTGGAAGTAAAATACAAAGGAAAAACAATCTCTGACGTTCTTGATATGACCATTAACCGTGCTGCAGAGTTTTTCGAAAACGTACCTGTCATACTTCGCAAACTTCGCGCACTACAAGATGTTGGTATGGGTTATGTAACACTTGGACAATCTGCCACCACACTATCAGGAGGTGAAGCACAACGCATAAAATTAGCCACAGAATTGGCAAAAACCGACACTGGCAAAACACTTTATATACTTGATGAACCTACCACTGGACTGCACCTCGAAGATATCAACGTTTTAATGAAGGTGTTAAACAAATTGGTTGATAAAGGTAATACTGTGGTAATAATAGAACACAATCTTGATGTAATAAAAGCCGCAGATTATATTATTGACATAGGACCTGAAGGCGGAAAAAACGGTGGTAGAATAATAGCAGAAGGTACTCCACAAGAAATAATAGAAAAAAATGTTGGATATACTGGTAAATTTTTAAAATTGGAACTTAAAAAAACGATAAAAAAATAATACAACAAACCAAAATGTTGAATCAACTATATAAAAAAATACGCAATTGGTATGACAACCGACATAAATTTAGTTTTTTATCTCCAGAAAAAGAAGAAAAATATTACGTTTACGTTACAAATCAACCATTATGCCAAGATTTAACACCACTTTCAGACACTGCCCAACAGATATTTCAACATTTAATAACAGAAAAAGACAGTAAATCCTTATTTCACTACACACAAAAAGCAACATTTGAACCTGATTGGCTATGCGGCTTTACAGAAAATGGAGAGATTATCTCTGCATCAGTACCTTACAACAATTGGCAATGGAATGGTTACTGGCCATGCCACCCATTACCCAGCGCATTTAATATAAAATACAGATACAACTTTAATAAGCATTTATATTATGACAAGATAATAGTAGTAGATGATTTTTTTGGTTTTTCAAAAAACTATTATCATTTTCTTGTAAATCTAATTGGACAACTTTTAATGCTACAAGACAAAGGAATAGATTTGACATTGCCAGTACTTATGCCCAAATCCATAAGAGAACAGCAGTTTTTTGTCCAATTTGCCAACAAACTTCCGTTGCTAAAAAATTTAAACTATATCAATTACGACAGACATATTGTACATTGTAATGAATTTTTTGTAAGCAATAGTTCAATAATAACAGAAAAACAAATCCAATTACTTGAACAAATAACCTCAGAATCGAAGAGCGAAAAGAAAAAAATATTCATTGGTAGAAGAAATGTTGCAAGAGTAGCATCAAATGCCGACGAAATTGAAAAAATAATGAAACAACAAGGCTTTGAGGTTGTTTATTTTGAAAATCACACAATTGACGAGCAAATTGCTATAATCCGAGGCGCGGAGTATTTTGTTTCTTACCACGGAGCAGGTCTCACAAATCTGCTTTTTGCAACAAACCCTAACCTAAAAGTGCTTGAAATTCATAACTCTAACGCAAAACTATACTATCACTATGCACTATTCTGTATAAAAAAGAAAATAAAATACGATTGCTTTGTTGGAGGTGATATGATTGACAATTCATATTATGTTGACCCAAAAGCATTTGAAAATAAGATAATTGAATGGCTAAAAGAATAAAAATATATTTCTATTCTAAAAAAATACTATGTCTAATTTTCACGGGAGTTCTAAAAATTGCTTTTTCTTTGTTGCACTTCAATCTCAAAATCCTCATTTACAATTAGTAAACTCCAGTTTTTCGATTTCGTGCGCCTCGAAAAATCTAATTTTTAGAAGCACCCTTCAATCAAATCAAGTTCACCATCAATTTCCTCAACCTCAACCTTTATAGAGTCTTCAAAAGTTGGTGTAAAATATTGTTTACAATTATAAGGACGTTTTATTGGTTGCAAAGCAGCGGGAAACTTAGAATGATAACAATTAAACACAGTATCACGCATATATTTTGACACAAAACGACCATAAATTGGCAAAGCTGTTCTGTTGCCTTGTCCAAGTTCTCCTGTACGAAAATGAATACAACGATATTCGCCACCAACCCAACATCCTGCCACAAGTGTTGGAGTTACTCCAACAAACCACGCATCAGAATGGTTTGATGAAGTGCCAGTTTTACCTCCAAAATCTGTATCTTTTGTAAATGGAGTTACATAAGTCCAAAGCGTTCCTGAAGCAGACCCTCGCTCCGTTAAACCGCCTTTTAACATTTGCTGCATAAGAAATGCAGTTTCGTAATCGAGTGCCGCATCAGAGGTATCAACACTATTTTGTTCTTGAGTTGGATAAATTTGATTACCATCGCGGTCGAGAATCTTTGTAACAAAAACAGGCTTTTTCATAATGCCATTGTTAATAACTGTTGAATAAGCAGTTACAAGTTCCAAAAGTGTTAAATCGCTACCACCAAGACAAGTTGCTGGTATGGTATCATTTAAGGGAGAGGTAATACCCATTTTTCGCGCTGTGGCATTAATGTTGGCTATTCCAGCCTCCTTAGAAATTTGTACTGCAATGGTGTTTATACTACGAGCAAAAGCTGATTTTATCGAAAAAGGTATATTAAAGCAAATTCCATCAGCATTGTGTGGTATCCAAAGTTTTTGTTTTCCTTTATCCCAAACTTGCCAAGAAACATATTGGTCGATACGTTCTTCGCAAGGATTATGACCTTGTCTTAAAAACTCTGCATAGTCAAAAAGTTTGAATGTAGATCCCGGTTGACGCATTGCAAGCACCTTGTCGTATTTCCAAAAATTAAAATCGAGATCGCCAACCCAAGCCTTAATATGTCCAGAAGATGGCTCTATTGCCAAAAAACCACTGTGCATAAACCTTACCATATATTTTATAGAGTCCATTACACTAAGCGTAGTATCTTTTTCACCAAGTGCATAGTCAAACACCTTCATTTTATGCGGTGTATTTAGCAATTCTATAAGTTTTGCGGTATCACCATCAAATTTTTTTTGCCAAAATTTATAGTAACCTGTACGAGTTGCTATTTTTTCTACAAAACCTGAAATTTCTCTCTGAGATTCGTCGCGCCACGGATTGTTTTTTCCCCAATGTTCGTTAAAACGTTTCTGAATCACCTGCATTTCTTCCCACATTGCTTGCTCTGCATACGCCTGCATAGCAGAATCAATAGTGGTATATATCTTTAAACCATCGGTATAGATATTTACATTATTTTCTTTACACCAATCTTTTAATTCCGATGCTAATGCCTCTCTAAAATAAAGTGCTTGCCCATCATAATTATTTTCGACATAATAATCAAGTTTTATTGGCAAAAGTATAAGAGAATCATACTGTTGCAACGAAATATTGCCAAGCCTTAACATATTACCAAGCACTACGTTACGACGTTGTAAACTACGATTTGGATTCATTCTCGGGTTATAACTACTTGTGGCTTTTAGCAATCCTATTAACACCGCAGATTGTTCATAATTTAGATTTAAAGGGCTTACGTTAAAATAAGTACGAGCGGCAGTTTTAATTCCAAATGCATTACTTCCAAAATCCACAGTGTTGAGATACATAGTTAAAATCTGCTCTTTGGAATAGCGCATTTCTATCTTAAAAGCAGTAATCCACTCTTTAAGTTTCATAATCAAGAGTTTAATACCGGGAATTTTTCCTAAAAGACCTCTTTTGTACTTACGGCTACGAGTTTTGTACATATTTTTTACAAGTTGTTGGGTTATTGTACTTGCACCTCGTGCCTTACCATGAACTGCAAAATCTTTAGCGGCAGCAACAAGTCCTTGAAAATCAATACCATGATGAAAATAAAACCTTTCGTCCTCGGTTGCAATAAGAGTTTTTATCAGTATGGGAGATATATCAGAATAATCAACAGGTGTACGATTTTCGCTAAAATACTTACCCATTAATTTTCCATCGCAAGAATAAATTTCGGAAGCGGCATTTTGAATGTTTTGTTCTATTTCTCTTGCGGACGGGCTGTCGCCAAAAAGCCATAAAAAATTTACATCTATAGCACCAAGCAACAGAAAAAAACCGACAATAACTATTAAAATAAAAACTAAAACCTTTACATACCAAGGTCGGTTTTTTATTAATTTTTTATAATAAATAAATAAAAAAAGTTATTGTACAACAATAACTTTTTTAAAACTCAATTCTTTCTTTAACATAATCCACAATATCAGAAACCTTAATTATTATTTGTTCCATTGTATCACGATTTCTTAAAGTAACTGTATCATTATTTAAAGTTTCATCGTCAACTGTAATACAGAAAGGTGTTCCAATTGCATCATTACGACGATATCTTTTACCAATATTACCAGTTTCATCATACGCTGTCATAAAATATTTAGATAAAGTATTATATATTTCTTGAGCTTTTTCACTATGATTTTTCTTTATTAATGGTAATACACATACTTTATAAGGAGCTAAAAAAGGAATAAATTTCATAACTTCACGTGTATCTCCATTTTCAAGTTCTTCTTCACAATAACTATTATCTAATATTGCAAGAACAGTTCGATCACATCCCACTGTAGATTCGACAATATAAGGAATAAACTTCTCATTTGTTTCGGGATCAAGATACTCTTGTGAAACAGAAGAAAACTCTTGATGACGAGCTGAAGGAGCTCCTTGAGGAAGCAGCAAAGCACGATCATCACCACCATCACGATGACGATGAGGACGAGCACGAGCATGAGCACCATCACCATCATCATGACGATGACGAGGACGAGCATGAGCATCATCATCACCACCATCACGATGAGGAAGAGCACGAGCATGAACACCACCATCACCACCATGATGATGAAGAGGATGAGCATCATCATCACGAACATGGTCCAGACTGCACCTGCGGCTGTCACGATCATGACCACGATCACGAGCATCACCATCATCACCATGCTGACGATGTGTTCACAAGCTGGGGCAGAGAGACCACAAGAACATATACTGTTGAGGAGATAACAGCTGCATTAAACGCTCTCGGAGACGAGGAAAAGTATGGCATGATACTCCGTGCAAAGGGAATCGTTGCAGGTGCTGACGGAAAATGGATACACTATGACTATGTTCCCGGTGTGCCCGATGTCCGCAGCGGAAGCGCAAGTACCATCGGCAGACTCTGCGTTATCGGCTCAAAGATAAACGAAGAGGCTATCGCAGAGCTTTTCAACGCCTGATCGAAAGGAGCTTTTATAATGCCTGATCAGAATGATGTAATACCGATATACCTCTTTCTCGGCTTCCTTGAGTCGGGAAAGACCAAGTTCATACAGGAGACCTTAGAGGACAGACGCTTCAACAAGGGCGAAAAGACTCTTCTCCTTATCTGTGAGGAGGGTGTCGAGGAGTATGATA
Organism: uncultured Bacteroidales bacterium; assembly: GCA_937877455.1. Taxonomy (GTDB): domain Bacteria; phylum Bacteroidota; class Bacteroidia; order Bacteroidales; family UBA3824; genus UBA3824. The sequence goes on along the minus strand of CALFIU010000082.1, from coordinate 118 downwards.
TCTCCCGTATGCCCAAGAAGAATATCGTTATCCATGTCATTGAGGAAAAGGAAGACTTTACTATGGAGAACTTCACAAAGATTCTCAAGGACAGCGGTGCAGAGCGTATAGATCGGAA
>CALFIU010000081.1 GCA_937877455.1 uncultured Bacteroidales bacterium | reverse complement strand
ACGCTTAAATATACTGATTTTCAGTGTATTTACAAAATTTTTGCTGCCTTTTTTTTATTATTTTTTGGGGCTCTTAAAACACTTGCGAAAGTTTAGTAAATAATACAAAAACCACGACATTTTTTACTATTGGACAAATATACCCCATCACTACAATTAGAGATTTTGATTATTTTCCACATACCTTTTGGTCGAGTGATAGTTTCAGGCGCAACAATATATTTTCTAATAGCATTATAGTATTCATCAAGCAAAAAAGTATAACCTGTCTTATTAAACAAGATTATGTAAGCACTTTTTATTACGGCTGCGGTAACATAATGAAATTTAACTATTTGGGATTTGTCTTGTATGCCAATTTCTTTGCCTGCAACAAGTGTTTTCAAACATTCACTGTGAATAGACGATTTGAAGTAGTTTTTAGGAATTAACAATTCCTTTTCATTATTATTCTTAACTTTCAAAATGCCATTAATATCTAATTCAGGAATTCTAATTTTTCTTTCAGATCCTGTAAGAAATTTTTTATTTTCATAAAAAATTATAGAGTTAACCAAATGCGAGTCTATCGTATGTCCACAAGTGCTGTTACATTTTCTGCAAGTGAGAGCAATCTTCTTTCCACCCAAGGCATTTTGTGGTGCATCTTCCAATGACAATTGGTCAATATCATCTTTACAAAAACCTTGCAGACAAATAGGACAGATATATTCGTCGGTTCTATTTGTAATATTTAATCCTCTTACTATATTTAGATGCTGATTATAAGCATCAAACATTTTTTCTTTATTTGTCATAATGATAAACGTTATTGTTCTACAAATATATCCTTATATTTTGGTAATAGTTGTTCAAATTTTGAGCGACTACCTACGGGAATAATAATTTCTTTTAATAATCGGCAATCGAAAAAAACATCTTCCGAAATACTTACAAGAGTATTTGGAAGAGTTATACTTTCTAAAAGCCAACAAGAAGCAAACGCATCCTCAATATGTTTGACGCCATTGGGAATAATAATATGTTGTAAAGATGTACAATATTCAAATGTTTGTTCGTCAATATATGTAACACGATTAGGAATATTAACACTTTGTAAAGAATGACAATCTTTAAATGCAGAAAAACCAATTTGTTTAACTGTATCAGGAATTATTATACTTTGTAAAGATTTACAGAACCCAAATGCCCAATCACCAATATAAATAACACCATTCGGTATAGTTATTTTTTGTAACATACTATCATTTGAATATTCATTTTTCCATTCTTTTAACTGTTCTTCACTAATAACGTAAAAGGCACCATTACAAATGACTCTCGTTCCTTTTTTTACATTATATTCTTTTAGTTTCCAATTATTACATTTCAATAACCTCTTACCATCATTACTATACACGACTCCAAACTCATCTTCTAACCCCTCGTCAATCTCGTCATCTGTTACTTCTGTTGAAAACAACTCTTCTGAGTAATCCTCACTCTTCGGTCTCCCCACATTAAATAGTCTAAACGTCACATTCACCAAACTCTTTTCCGCCAATACTATCAAAAACAGACTATACAATCTCTGCAACTCACTGTCATCCATTAATGTCTTCACCGCATCCAAAAATTTGCATTCTGAAATCTTTCTGTAACCATTCTGCGAAAACAAAAGCCTATCGGAAGCACCGTATTCTTCAAGCAACGAAGGTTGAAGGGCTATCGCTTTGAGCGAAAGCATTATTGTTGAAAGCGAAAAATCATCAATGTGCTCATCAAAATCGTCCTCTGTGCGCAATGGATGACGAAAATCAGGGCTGCCAAGTTCACGCGACTTTTGTCCTTTCATTGAAGGAACGTACATTCCATCGTAATCTACAAGGGTCAAAGAACCATCTTTTCGGACAATAATATTATCAGGTTTAAGGTCTCCGTGCGCAAAAGGTTGTGGCATAAGCCACATTGCAAGCCTACTAAAACGAAAGGCAAGCATCGAGAGGGAATATTTGTCGTCGATATTTTTACGGATATACTTATCCAAAGTTTCCCCCTCCACCCAATCCATCAGAAGGACGGGGGACTCGGTGTCGTAGGTGCCGGTATCAACGAATAGTTCTTTTTCAAGATATTGAATTTTAGTGAGATACTCCGACTCAACGTATTGCAGTTCGTCGGCAATGAGGCGGTAACTTTCGTTTCTGCCCTCTTGGTCGCGGGTAAAGCATTTGAGGGCGTAAATCTTGCCGTCGTTTTGGTCTTGCATCTTAAAGACCACTGCAAAATTTCCGCTACTCATCACGGGGTTGCCGTCCGCTCCCAAAACAGGTCGGAGCGTTGTCATCGTGGCGAAATAATCTTCGGGATATTGGTCCGCCAATTTGATTGCCTCAGTATATTGTCCAACAGAAGGATATATCATAGTTTGGTGATTGATTACACTCGCAAAGATACAAAAAATAATGTAGATATGGAATTTTTTTCGTTTTTTTTGTTTTCATCCTCCGATTTCATACTGTTTTATCTGTTTTCATCCTCCGATTTCATACTATTTTTTTTGATTTCATCCTCCGATTTCTTACGTTTTTTCTTGTTTTTATCCTCCGATCTTGTTATATTTGCAACGTGAATCAAAACATAATGCATTATGATAGAACGTACTGCAATACAAGAGTTGGAAAAATGGAAAAACAGCGAATACCGCAAGCCGCTTATCCTTCGTGGAGCAAGGCAAGTGGGCAAGACTACAATTGTCAACAATTTTGGTAAATCGTATGACAACTACCTGTATTTCAACCTTGAAAAAACTTCTCATAAAGAGACATTGGAACAGGAGATGCCTCTTGACGACAAAATCAACTTGATGTTTGCCGCCGTTGGCAAAGTTCGTAAAAATGGCAAAACGCTAATATTTATCGACGAGATTCAAAACTCGCCCAAAACTATCGCGCTATTGCGATATTTTTACGAGGAACATCCTGATTTGCATATAATTGCGGCAGGTTCGTTGTTAGAAAACATCGTTGACGTTAATGCTTCGTTTCCTGTGGGAAGGGTGCAGTATATGGCTTTACGACCGTGTTCGTTCCGCGAATTTGCTGTGGCTATGGGTAAGCAATACTTTTTGCAATTACTTGATAATCCATTGTATAGCGTGCCAATGCACAGCGAATTGATTTCGCTTTTCAATCAATACACGATTGTCGGTGGAATGCCAGAAGTGGTGCAGCGTTACAGTCAACAGCGCGACGTTCTGGCAATGGACGACGTCTACGACACTCTTTTGCAGGCGTACCGAGAAGACACCGAAAAGTACGTCCGCAAAAATAAAATACTCGAAACCGTCCGTTTTATTTTGGAAGCCGGATGGCGGGCGGCGGGCGAAACCATCACACTCGGAAATTTTATGGATTCGGGCTATAAAAGCGGCGAAGTGAGCCAAGCCTTTAAACTTTTGGAAAAGGCCATGCTCCTCGAACTCGCTTACCCAACAGAATCGGTGCAAGTGCCTATAATGCCTCAAATTAACCGTACTCCAAAACTTCTTTGGCTTGACACCGGACTTGTAAACTACGCCGCCGGTGTAAGAAGCGAGATTATAAGCGCAAAAAACATACTCGACGTTTGGCGCGGACGTATTGGCGAACAGATTGTGGCACAAGAACTTCTGACACTTAACAACAAAGTAGGTCAACGCCGCAATTTTTGGGCTCGCAACAAGGCGCAATCGCCCGTCGAAGTTGATTTTATCTATCAAATTGATTCGCAGATAATACCAATCGAAGTCAAGATGGGACACAATTCGTCACTAAAATCGTTGCACTCGTTTATGTCGCAATCGCCAAACGATTTGGCTATTCGAGTTTGGCCCGAAGCGTTCTCTGTTGACGATGTTAAAAACTCGCTCAATGGCAAGACTTTTAGGCTTATAAACTTGCCATTCTATCTTGTTGGAGGATTGGTGGATGTGGTGAGGAAGTATTTGTAACAGTTCGGTATCGATGCCGCATTGCTCCGCCAACTTGATTGCCTCGGTATATTGTCCAACAGAAGGATATATCATAGTTTGGTGAATGATTGCACTAATGCCCAGAATTACGAAATAAAATAAGAATTATCAAAAATATTCTTTATCTTTGTGCAAAATTGATAGATTTGCCATTATGGAAAAATATTTCAACACTGCGGGGCCAAACCAACCCGACATTCAATATACACTTAATCCACTGAAACGCATCAATTTAGCGGAAATAGAATCATTTATTGCCCAAAGAAAATACTTTGTGCTTCACGCTCCAAGACAGACGGGCAAGACATCTATGCTCCTTGCTTTGAGGGATTATCTCAACGCAAGCGGCAAATATTTTTGCGTGTATGCCAATATCGAGGGCGGGCAAGCGTCAAGAAACAATGATGAAAGTGTGGTAGGCGGCGTATGCAGCACGATAGCAAACGAAGTCGACTATCTTTTGGGCGGAACAAAGTTTAACGACATTTATTATCAAAAATTCGACAACACCAACCATAATAACCGCCTGACAACGTTTCTGACATATTTGAGCGAGGCGTTTGACAAGCCGTTTGCCTTGTTTCTCGACGAAATAGATTCTTTGGTTGGCGATTCATTAGTATCGGTGCTAAGGCAATTGAGGGCAGGTTACAACAAACGTCCCGCGATGTTCCCACAGTCGGTGATTCTGTGCGGCGTAAGAGACGTAAGGGATTATAGGATAACGCTTTCCAATCAGGAAATCATTACCGGCGGCTCTGCTTTCAATATAAAAGCGGCATCATTGAGGATGGAAAATTTTTCCAAAGAGGAAATCCACGAACTTTATATGCAGCACACCGAAGCAACGGGTCAAGAGTTTGACGAGGCGTGTTTCCCGATGATTTGGAACGCGACGGAAGGTCAACCGTGGCTCGTCAATGCCCTTGCATACGAGGTAACATACGAGATGGCGGAAAACCGCGACCGCAGCATAAAAATCATTCCTGAAATGATTTACAAGGCTCAGGAACGGATTATCTACCGCCGCGACACGCACATCGACGCACTTATCGACAAACTCAAAGAGCCGCGTGTAAGGCGAATAATCCAGCCGCTTTTGGCAACTAACGAAGATGCCGATGAAAGCCTTTTCCCGACCGACGATTTGCAATATTGTGTCGATTTGGGACTTATTGCGCCCAACAAGCCCGTAAGAATTGCCAACGACATTTACCGCGAGGTGATTCCGAGAGAACTCACTTATACAACCCAATATTTTATTGTCCAAGAGCCAGCGTGGTATCTCAATCCCGACAATTCTCTCAACATGGAAAAATTGCTGCTTGATTTTCAACAGTTTTTCCGTCAAAATGCCGATTCGTGGATTGGTAAATTTGATTATGCAGAAGCGGGTCCGCAGTTGCTTTTGCAGGCGTTTTTGCAGAGGATAGTCAACGGTGGCGGATACATCGACCGCGAATACGGTTTGGGGCGCGGACGCACAGATCTGCTTATCCGCAAGCCGCTCACCGACACTTACGGCGGGCCTTATCAGCGTGTTGTATTAGAATTGAAAATACTCCGCAATTCTATGAAAAAGACCATCGCCGACGGCCTCAGACAGACTTTTGAATATATGGACAAGGTGGGCAACGTCAGCGAAGGACATTTTATCGTCTTCGACCGCTCCACCAAAAAGCCGTGGAGCAAAAAGATTTTCCACCGTCAAGGCGAATATCAAGGCACAAAAATTATGATTTGGGGAATGTAAGTTATAATGTATATTATTACTGTCCGCTAAAACTGCAATTTATGTAATATGGCAACCATATACCTATCCCTGACCGTTGTCGGCATGGGATTCGGATTTACAAGCCCCTC
>CALFIU010000080.1 GCA_937877455.1 uncultured Bacteroidales bacterium | reverse complement strand
AGTTGTTCGCAGGCTTGAATCAGACATTCGCGATTCATTACAGCATTGTTGCGAACAAACTTTGATGTTTCAAATCTTGACATGATTATCTCCTTTTCTGCTTTTTGTTCCGATTGTTCTTTTTGCTATAATTTGAGGCGTTGAATACTTTCAAGCTGTCAAGCATTGCTTTTGTCTTTGAAAATTCTTCTGATTGTACAACGTCAGGATACTCGTTAGCAATAATATTCAACTGACTCTGCCAACTCTTTTTCTTTTCAACTGGTACGTTTTTGTCCTTAGCCGCTATTAATTCATTTTGCAATTGACTCAACAAATTTGCATAATAAATCTGCTTGAAATAGTTGAGATTTTCATCTTTAACACGCTCTATTTCAGCAAACTTATTATCAAAAACATCGTAACCTTTGTTGAGAAAAACTTTTAGTTTGCCATAATTAGCACCTTTGATTTTGTGAAGTAAGTTTTTATCTACAGTTCCGCCAGACTGGCACAGTTTATTCAATTCGTCAACTGTTTCGTTCAGATATTTTTCACCGAATGTCAAAAATATTTTCTCATATTCTTCGTCATTCTCGGTGTTCCAATCCAATCGTGTCATTTCCTCTTGCCTATAATTCTGTAGACCTTGCTTTACAAAAAACGAAAGTATATTGTAACTTCCTGTGTAATACAAGTCCGTATCGTTTTTCGTTCTCAACCAAACACGTTTATAGTGGAAAGCAGGGAGCTGGTGTATATAAAAATTGTGATATTTCTTTTCCAATTCATAAAGTTTTTCCAATGCCTCTTCGTCTGCCATATTGTCTGTATCATTTTCGGGCAATGAATAGGCAACGAAAATGCGGCCTCCTTTTCGCAAGTAATTCTCAAAAAACGGTATCCTTCTGAATGTGGCGTATTTTTTTATCCATGGGCTTATTATCCACAGTTCGTCAGAGGTTTCATCGAACAACCGCTTCAATTCGACTTCAAATTCCAAAGAATTGAAATGCCGTTTTGTTTCCACCACATTCTTTTTGATGGAGGCGATTGTTTCTGTATCGTTATTTGCCACGGCTGTATCGAACTCATTTTGCTTTTCGATGAGTTCTTTTTCTGCCAAGGTTTGACTATCTTGTTTTATCTCATTAGTACTTTCGATAGTAAAATCATCTTCATCCGACTCGTTAAGAAGTTTTTCAAGGAGTGCGTTTTTCTCATCTTCTAATGAATCGAATGATTCGGACAGAGAGTCGATAATAGCATCATGTTCCTCGTCATATACGAGCGACCTGATTGTGTTATCTCTGAAATTTTCCAAAAGTACAACCCAAACTTTTGCCACATAGCCTTCAACACCAATAGGCTGGCAAGATTGAAGAATGAAATTTTTTGCAGGAAAATGAATTTCAGGTGCTTGAATTTCGGCTAAAGGTTTCACATCCTCAATGTTTTGAGGCAGATTTGTCCGTTGAAAAGTGTTTTGCTTCTCGCTTCTGAGTTGGCTAAATACAACTTTGGCGTTTTCTTTGAGATTCCCCACTGCATCAATGTACAGTTCAAAATTTCTTTCAAAGGTGGAAAACTTTACTCCATTTTTCGCATATTCACGTCCTGTATCGGTGAGCCAATAAACGCTTTCGTCCCCATCAACCATTTCGTCTTTTTTCAAGTCGTTGATGGCTGATAAAAGGATTTGTCGTTCAGCGGGGTCGGTGTCTATGTCAAAACCTAAAATACTGCCAATTGATTTTGCTGATGTTTCTCCTTTTAGCAATATGGCACAAATTGCCTCGTCAAAAAGGTTGAAATCCACGGGTTGCGAACAAGTACCCTTGAATTTCGCCACTGTATAATGCCAGTCGAAATCAGAAAAACCGATAATGCGTTCTATCAGTTTCTTTTGTTTGCTTGCAGCGTCTACAATTTTCAATTCTAAGGGAATTGGAACGTCATCAACAGTTATTTCAGTTTTTGTTTGTTCGGGCGGTTCGTCTGTGTAGCTAAGCTGATAATCAGATATATAATTTTTGATATTTGCATAAATGAACTCTACCACTTCTTCGCCGAGTTCTAATTTTGGGTTCTCGTCGCACTCGTAGCCGTTCTTGATTAAAAAATCAGCAATTGTCGATATGCCTATTTTCAGATCTCTTGATATTCTTGACAGTCTTTTGCTCATAATCAATTACAGGTTTTTTAATTGTTTGACATCAATTCTGTGCATTTTTGATATGGCCTCAGCATATTCGGGTTTGTAGGCAAAGTGCTTTTCGTTTCCGACAACTATAAGCAATCTCTTTGCACGCGAAAAACCCACATTGACACGTTGCAGTTCACGGGCAAAGCCCAATGCAAATGGATAGTGGTCGTTTTTGTGTTCTTTTCCTTTTTCATCAATCTGCTTGTTGCTTCGCACCGTCGATATGATTATGATGTTTCTTTCCATACCTTGGAATCGGTCAACAGTGTTGATTCTAAATGGTATTTGAAATTCGTTTTCGTACTTGTGCTGCTCAAAGTTGCGCCATTTATCCTTTGTGAATTCTTGATAAAGGGCATTTCGGATTTTGTTCATTTGAGGCATGTAATATGTTATCACGCCTATCTCTTTGTCTTCTTCTTTTTTGAAGGAATCCATATACTCCGTAAATCCGTCCGCTTTGGTCAGGGCCGAGAGAACCATTTTAATAGCTTCAATTTCTCCCTGATTTTCATAAGACGTACCGACTTTTCTTTCTGCCGTATCTACATTGACCCAAATAGCATGAAACTGAGGTGCAATAAATGGTTGCAGAGCTAATCCATGCCAACGGCTTGCTTTGTCGGAAAAATCGGGAATGTCCATGTGCTGCTTTATGCCGCACAACAATCCGTTTTCCAATTCTTCTTGATTTTTATAGAATTGCGAGATGCAATTCATAATCTGCTCATGCATACGGAATTGTGTATCCAAACTTGCGACAATGTTTTTGGGTGCATTGACGAATAGTTTTTCAAACTGCGATGTTTTATAATCCTGTTTTGACCAGTTTTCAATCAATTCCTTTGCTCCAATGGCGTCCAAAGCCTCGCCAAACTCTTTTTCATCGAGCATCGGGGGCAGCTGCTTATGGTCGCCGATTATGATGACCTTTTTGCCTAATGTCAGAGGCAACACAAGTTCTGGTGGCGTGGCTTTGCTCGCCTCGTCCATTATCACCACATCGAAAACAGGCTCGCCTTGAACCTCTTGATTCCTTTGGAACATTGATTGGTATGTGTTGGCAAAATTTCTGCTTCCACATTCGCTACAAGTGGCAGCAAACACATTCACATTCTTGAAATACTCCGCTGAGAAAATGGGTTTTACTACCGACAGTTGCTCGGTCAATCCATTCTTCCATTTCTCTACAATATCAGAATATTCATTGTCGCTGCTGCATCTTTGTTTGACATTGTTTACCCAGTCGTTTATAGCATTATCCTTGTTGTTTTCCTCTTCTTTTGACTTTGGTTTTGCCGACAGCCATTGCTGCATTCTTTCGTTTGAATACATCTTGCCTTCGTCTTCAAACTTTTCAATATTGCCAATGCGTATTGGACGAACCATTTTCTTTCCCCTGAGGCGTTCCAATGCGTTGTCAACAGCGAGGTTCGTCTGCGAGGTTACAAGTATTTTAGATTCGGGATTTCTTAACAATGTTTGCCAAATTATTTCGGCAATAACGGTTGTCTTGCCCGTGCCGGGAGGCCCTTGTATCAAAGCCATATCTGTAGCCACTAACGCTTTTGCAACAGCTTCTAATTGTTTGGGCTGGTTGGCTAACAAAGGCTCGTTCAAGTTTGATAGGATACGTTTTTTCTCTTCCTCTAAATCTTGAGATGAAATACGGGCATAATTCGGGTCGAACAAAAAGTTCGGCAAGTTTTTATTTGCAGGGTAATCAATTTTGCCCAACCCTTTTCTAAACTCGCCTGGCGTGGTAACTTTTGCCATAGCCTTTATCATTCTGCCAATGTTGGTGAGTTCGCCAGGGAATATAGGTTTGATAAATCCTTTTTTGAGACTCTCAACATTTTCTTTGGAATCAATCATATAGTCTTCAAAACTGTCCTTTATTCTGAATTTCAGTTTGTTTCTTTCCTTACGAACCAATGTGCCAATTTGCACACCTTCTCGAAATATGGCATCATCACCAAAATCTTCAATACTTTTGATGAGGCTCTGACATTGCTCTTCGGTCAGAAACACGAATGAGGCTTTGCTTACGTTTCTTGTTGTTTCTTTTTCTTTTTCAAGTACTAACGATTCGTCTTTGTTAAATTCGTAGGTTGTGTTTCCTAATTCGTTTTCAAACGAAATGTTTAGAAGTTGTTTATACTTCTTACATTCAGTTTTGAATATCTCCTTGAAATTGTCGCGTTCATCTTCCGAGTTGAATTTGTACGAAAACGAAACCCTTGAATACTTTTTGTACGGGTCGTAATCAATAATCAGGTTATGTTTCCGAATATTGTTTTGAATATCTGTAACAACAGATTTGCGGTAATTCTCTAAATCGGTGTTCAGTCTGACAAAAAACGACGGACTGTAAGGTTTGTCTTCCAATTCAATATTTGTTGCCAGCTTTTTTATCCGTTGCAGTTGTTGGTTGTAATCTTCAGAAGACTCAGTCGTTATCGTTATCGTAGATTTTCGTATATCCACGATTGATTTGCCTTGCAAGTCTGTTTTGGTTTTTATCTCACGCAATAGTTGTTTCTGTTTTTCGACATTTTGCGGGAATGTAAAAATGTATCTTGTTGGTAATTGACGTATGGTCAAGTCCTCGTTTTTATCTTGAATCTCTGTTAATTTTGCTTTGAAATCAATTCGTTGGCTTGCTTGATATTCGCCGTCAACGATTTCAAGACCTTCAATTTCAACAAAATGGTTATTTTTGTCATTGTTCCCAAAACGGTAAACACTTTTTTGCAGTTGAAGTCCAAAATCCGAAAACAAATCTGGTTTCACAGGAGCGGATACTTCAATTGCTAATTGAGAGGAATCGTTAGATATGTAGGATTGTGCTTTGTTGAGTCTATTTTCGTCCAACTTTTTCCGAATTTCATTCTTTGATGGCAATGATTTTGGCTCTGCTTTTATGTTGATGTTTAATACTATGTCATTTTTTCTTTCGGCAAAGGCAATGCCATAGAAATTATCCTCTATGCACTTCTTCACATGTTGAAAATCACCCTCAGAAATGTCAATCTCGCCATCAGGAGTTATTTGCAAGTTGTCATAATCATAGTCATCTAATATCTTTTGGCAGATTTGGTTGTATATTTCCTCTTTTGAGTTTTCATCAGTGTATTTGAACGATAGCTCGCCCGATATGGCGTTAGTTGGTGTTTCTGGTGATAGTTCAAAAAAGTACTCTGATGCTGTTGCGTTTAGTTGCAACAATTCAGTGCTACTCAATATTCTATATGTGTCAAACTCAATAAAAGCCGTATCTTTATTCACCGCATAGTCGTACAATTCGTTTGAAGGAAACAATTTTACTATCTCCTCTTCAAATTTCTTGTTTAAATCATCCTCGCTAATTGTGATGTCAACGTATGAATATCGTTCTCCGTTACCGCTATTATCAGTATATGGCTGACTGACCTTTTGTATTTTCCAGACAGTTTCCTTTTGCTTTACAAGTTTTTTTAAGGCATTTACATAGTTATCCCAAATTTGCTTGTCTTTTTCCTTATTTATATCAACAGTGGGAATTGATAATGCGTCAACTTTTTGATAAAAATCCGTAAAATCACGTCCCTTGCCTTTGTTATCTTGTGAATAGATAGAAAAAGCACATTCCCTTGACTCTACATCTTTATTTGGTGTAACAATTAAAACGACTTCTTTCCCTTTTTTGACAAAATATGAATATAACTTATCAAATTGATTGATAGGTTATATACATAATGAACATTGTAATTCTATAGCATTTTCATTATCAATTGGAATTATTATCTTATGAATAGAATTGCTATGAGTAATACCGTTACTATCTGTTCGTTCATACGTTTTTATTTTCTGGAAATAACACGTCCGAGGTTGAGATAGAAACATTTTCATCTCACGAAAACACAATGTGTTATTTTCGTTGCGTTCCCAAGTTCCTTCAAAATCATCCTTGAATTTTAATACAATTTCTATCGGCGAATCATCAGATTCGCTATAATCAATGGGCGTATATGTTCTTTCAAAGTTGTACATAATTAAGTGTTATTGTGTTTGGGTGTATTTTAGCAATAAAAACATAAATCTTCATCGTAAAAATTTATGTTTTTTAGTTCTTTATGACGGATTCCGTGTGTGTAGAGCCGAATATCCGAGTGCAAATATAGCAAAGATTTTTGACACCGTATGAAGTTTTGCGTTTTTTTTGACATTTTCCCGATATTTTTTACCTTTGCTCTTGGAACTAAAAACATAAATCTCTATGGCACTTTATATCAACATAGGAAACAATGGCTTCCGTACATCGCGCAACAGCGAATACGTCGATAAGTCGGGGCTGATAGGCGTTGTAAATAGGACGCTCGAAACCAATTTTATGTTCACGTGCGTGAGTCGTTGCCGGAGGTTCGGCAAATCGATGGCGGCAAAGATGCTTAGTGCGTATTACGACAAGTCATGCAATTCGCGTGAACTGTTTGCGGATTTGGAAATTGCCAAAGACCCTACCTTTGAAACGTATCTTAATAAGTATTCGGTGATTTTCATTGATATGAGCAACTTTACGCCGAGATTCAAGGATACGCCGAAAATTGTA
>CALFIU010000079.1 GCA_937877455.1 uncultured Bacteroidales bacterium | reverse complement strand
AACATCACAAATTTAACGTAGAAATTTTAATCGAACCAGTTGGAATTGAAATTACGTCAACATTTTAGTAATCTTGTTATTAACGAAATTTTAATCGAACCAGTTGGAATTGAAATGTAAATTCTACTTTCTGTTCGCTATGTTCATGTAGAATTTTAATCGAACCAGTTGGAATTGAAATTTGTAAACGCGACACGAACAATTGCTGTCGGGTCATTATTTTAATCGAACCAGTTGGAATTGAAATAATGTTCGGAATTTTCAAAACTTGCTATGATTGATATTTTAATCGAACCAGTTGGAATTGAAATATAGGTGCTTATGTTCTTTTCGAGAACAAAAAACTCAATTTTAATCGAACCAGTTGGAATTGAAATATGTCATAGGTGGCGAGCATTGTACTGAATTGAGATATTTTAATCGAACCAGTTGGAATTGAAATATTTCATTGAAATCAAATGTAAAGTATGCCTTATTTATTTTAATCGAACCAGTTGGAATTGAAATCCTTTTGTTGTAAGAGATATACCCGTAGCTGTAATAATTTTAATCGAACCAGTTGGAATTGAAATAATTGCTAAATCACCAATTTTTTTTATTTCGTCAGCATTTTAATCGAACCAGTTGGAATTGAAATTGAGGTCGATTATTCGCGTACTATTCGTAAACATTAATTTTAATCGAACCAGTTGGAATTGAAATTCGTTTATTCCGTACGCTGTAAGGTTTTCGGTGTTATTTTAATCGAACCAGTTGGAATTGAAATGATAATTGTAAAGCAAATTTTACAAATTCTGTTCATCATTTTAATCGAACCAGTTGGAATTGAAATAATAAATCAATATCATATACAACTGTACCAGGATGATTTTAATCGAACCAGTTGGAATTGAAATGAAATCAAGTTAGGATTAATACCGGCAGCTTGCATATTTTAATCGAACCAGTTGGAATTGAAATTCATGTCCAACTTAGCCTTATCCTCTGCACTCATAATTTTAATCGAACCAGTTGGAATTGAAATTGATCGAATTTTTGCAGTCGATGATGCGTTAGCTGATTTTAATCGAACCAGTTGGAATTGAAATGCCTTAACTGCTTGCATTAGTGTGTCGCCCTCTGCAGCAACAATGCCGAGACTCGTTGCTACGGTTATATCGTCCGCATCTTCGTTGACTGCGTTGGTGGCAATTGCTGTAATAGCGTATGATTTACCGCTTGTTTTTAACATTACAAAGTCGCCAACTTTAAAATTATGCCCTTTTTTGACGATGTAAATTGTCGCGTCTGCGAGTGCGGCAGTGGTTATTTCGGCTGCTTTAACAATATGATAAAGTCCGTTTTCGTCCTTGCCGACTGCTGTCCCCTCAGGAATTGTCGTTTGTGTTAATTCGTCTGTGGCAATACAAACACCACCAGGAATATCCGCGAGCGCGTGTGTAAATGCTCGCGAGCGTTTAACGCCTTGTTTTTTCTCAATAATTAAGCCCATAATTTTTTTTATTTTTTGCGTTTACTTTCAACGTATGCTTTCATGCCTGCGCTTACGCCTGTATTATCAACCTTGCCAACACTGGGAGTTTTTACTGCTCCGAGTTTAGAATTGTTAAAGTCCTTTGCTAAATTTTGTGCTGTTTCAGTTGTTTTTTGCAAATAGGAGTTAAAATCATCGTCGTTTTCAAAAGTCGTGTTTTCAAAATTTTCAACAAACAGATTTTTTACAACGTCGGGGGTTGCTGCAATAACTTTTTCAAACTGCGCGCGGCGGTTGTTTTTAACGGTTGCCCCCTCGAGCCCAGCGATACGTTGCAAAAGTGGTTCGGTTGCTTTTTTTATCAATTCGTCAATATTAACGTTTGTTTGTTTTGGTTCTGTTTTCGACTCTGCATTCGGCTCTGCTCCTTGTTTGCTTTTTTCTACAAAGTTAAACTTTGCGCGGAGGTTTTCCTCTGCGGTTTTGGTTGCCTTTGTTATTTCGGCGTCTGCGGATTTGCGAAAATCAATTATAAAATCTTTTACTTGGTCGGCGGTGAGTGCATCTACGACTTTTGTGGCGGTTTCTTCGTCGGTGGCTGTCATTGCTAATACGCCAGCCAAAATTAACAAACCGTCTTTTCTTGTGCCTTGGAACTTGGTTTCAAGTAACTTTAAGATTTTTTCTTTCATACGTTTTCTTTTTTAAAATTTAGCAAATAAAAAACTTTATTATAAAGTTTAAAACAGTGTAGCCAAATTTTTTTAATTTTTTTTTTTGTGGTTCTGAATTTATTTGTAATTTTGTGGTGCGGGAGGAAGTTACTTTGAGTATGCCTCCCGTCCTTTTTAAAAGTCAATTTCTTTTATTATCTCCTCATTTTGAATACAAATAATTTTTTTGAATTTTACAAATGGATAATCTTTAACTTTCTTTAACCCTTTGTATCTTTTAATTGCATTACTCAATAATTCATCTTTAAAACCACCATTAGGAAAAACCAAAACAGCAATTTCTGTTTTTTGCTTTGATGCACAATGTTTTAAGCCTTTAAGGACGTTATTTTCAGTTGCTGTTTCTCTCCCTGCAATTTCAAAAAACAATCCATCCCATTTACCCTCTGTTTTCTTCCCTGTAATATTCCTTTCTTGTTCAAATATAACAGAATGACCTGCTTTAGACCCTGTTATTTGTGCTTGTTTTTCATATTCTCCGCCTTTTTTGTCGAAATTATGTAATTTATGCGTCGCCATCAATCCGCCTGTTTTTGCGTCAAATTTTACATCCGTGTAGTCGGGGTCAGAATTGTAATTGTTAAACTCGTTTAATCGTTCTTGGATTTTTGGGTCTGTGGAAACTGACAATATTTTTTTATTGTTTTCAAACCACGAGGGTAATTGCCGTTTTGGATTCTTCGCCACGGCGTTAATAATGTTAGCTGCGTTATCTGAAAAATATTTTTTGAAACCGTCGGGAAAATCTTTTATTGATATGCTCTCTAAATATTTTTTTTCTCGCCCCTCGTCCTCTGCGTCCATATACGCTGCAAATTGTTCGGGGGTCATTGTTATAGGTGTAATATAACAACGGCAATTTGGATGCCAACCGAACCAAATAAAATTTTTTGGATACTTGCCAGCGCACTCGTCGCATATATCGTGAATAGGGATAGGCGGTTTGTTTTTTCGTGTAGTGTAGTGATTGCCGCTTAAATGAATTTCATAACCCAAAACTACGTCCATGGCGTTGTAACTGTCTATTTCGGCACTTCGATATGCGGCATTTACTTCCGTGCGCATCAACCGTTCGCAGTTCTTTAATGGATTTTTATAAACTCCTGCTCCTGCTTTTTTCATTTTGCCGTTGCCGTCGGTGTTCAAATACTCTTTAACGCTGTTTTTGGTTTCGTTTACGCCTTTGCCGTCGCGGATTGCGTCTTGGACAATTTTTTCTATAATTTTTTTGTTTTCTTCCTTAAAATCCCAAACTCGATTTGAAAGGTTGTTAATTGCTCCATCTCTGTATGTAGCATGCCCGATGGCGGCGGTTGTTCGGTGTTGCTGCGTTGCTACCTTTTTAATTTTTTTTATTTCGCGCTCGCGTTTTATTCTTCTGCCACCTTTTAAAGATTTTATTGTGTTGTCAATCGCGGTTGTTAATCCCTCTTGATACCACGTTGAAACACCATTTGCTATCAAAATATTTATTTGGTTTTGCAAAATTTTCAAAATTTCTGTAACTCTTTTTTCCGCGCTGCCATACTCATTCCACTCAAAGTCTCCACCCTGCATGATATAGTCTCGCAAGGCTTCAATGCTTTGATAATACGCCGACACGGTCAATGTTTTTAACCGTTTTAAAACGTCGTCAAGCCACTTTAAAAGTTTTTTTCTTTTTGCCGCGTCCGTCATGTTAGATTTTTATTTGGCTTAAATATTTTTTTAATTCTTCGCTTAAATGCGATACTGGCTCGGATAGTACAAAATAACCTTTGCTTTCTACAAGTGCGGCATACTCCATTCCTGCCACTATAACTGCCACAATCTCGTTTGGAAAATTAACCGCGGTTTGGTCGCAAATTGCAAGTCCCTTTGTTGCTCCGTCCCCCTGCGTCAAAAAGTTTGAAAAAACTTTAACGCCTTTATCGTAAATAGCAAAACCGATACTTTGTCGGAGGTTGCCCGTCATGTCGATATAGTTCGGTTGGTGTGGGGTATGCCGCAAAGTTTCCGGCGGTGATGGTAAATTGCGCGCCATCGTTACAATGTTTAAACACGCCGCCTGTACTGCCATTATTATTCTCTTGTTCAGTCTTTCCGATACTTCGGTTATACCTTTAAAAAGTTCGTCTATGTTGGCGTTTGGCTTACCGTTGATTTTAAATGTAACTGGCATTTTAGATTCCTCCGAGCATCATTTCTGTTTGGTTTGCGCTGTTTCTCTTTTCCTCGATTAGGTCTTTTTCTTCTTCGGGGTTTGCGCCTGTGTTTAAGTTTTCCGCGGTCATTTTGATTGCGGTTTGTGGACTTATTAAATCGTTATTATAAGCCGTTGTAATTTGGTTTAGTGTTGTTTGTTTGTCGGGGAGTGTGAACGGTTTTATTTCGGCTGTTAAAATTGTATCTGAACAGTCTTTAACAAATTGCGGTGTTGGGTTCATCGTTGCAAGGTAAGCCTTAACAACGTTTATCCGCCTTTGTAAATACTCATCGAAAATCTCGCGCTTTTCTTGCACTTTGAGGTGGCTGTCCATAAACAACAATTCAAGAGCCACGCCGCTTACGCCACCCAAACTTTTAACGTTTTCAAATGAAATATCGGGCGTTTGCGAAATGGTGTAAATCATGCGGAGGAGTGTGTCAATTTCAAGCCGTACGGCTTCGGGGGCTTGGCTCCACGATAAATATTGGGCGTTGCCACCGTCTGCCATCTGAATTACTGCTCCCGATTCTCCTTTCTTTGCCCATTCCAAAATTTGCCCTGTTACTAAAATTTTGGGCGATGCGTGATAGTCGTTGGTATCTGCGAAATTAGACAATAAGGTTTCTAACCTATCGATAAGCCCTTGCACGTCTGCCCATTCGACTTGCTCCTGCTCTCCGTAAATAATAGGAATTTTGTTAATTGGATTTCCTATTGGATAGCCCTCGCAAAGTTCTTTTAAATCGTTGCTGCTTGTCCACTTGTAACTCGCTGTTGCAGTGTAGGTTTCAAAATATGTTTTTGTTGTTCCGTTGGTGGTGCTTACATATTCGCGTGAAAATGCTATCATGTCGCCATTTTCGTCGTAATAAGGATAAAGCACATCGCCGAGTTCTGGCGCAAATATCCTACATTTTATATTTATCGGACTTTCAAAACCATAACGACTGCTTATTTCGCCGCTGTTGGTTGTGTACCAATACTCCGCCACTTCTCTGTTACTCATTATATACTTTGCTACTCGTCGGTTTATGGTGTTAATTTTTACGTCTCGAAAAACAGAATTAACACAATCTAAAACAGAGTTTTGTAAATCCGATGTTATTGTTGGGTCGTTACCAAATAGGAACGCCACCGCACGTTTTACAATTAATTTTTGCAAGGCAAGGGCGATGCGCTCAACCTTTACAATTTCCGTACCGCGGTCGGTTTTTACAATTTTATCACGTCTAATTGCAGGGTTGCTAACGGCGTGATTGCGTGGGTCGAGTTGGTCTTTATAAAAAGCAAAAGTTTCTTCGGTTTGGGCAATTCTGCCTTTTTTTAACTCACCTATCAATGCGGAAAAATCGCCGCTTTCGAATAATTGTTTTAATTCTTCTAAATTCATAATAATGTTTTATTGTTAAAAAAAATCTGATGCAGTTATGTTGCTTTTTTGCGGTCTAAATTCAATAGTTCCCGTTAAAGCGTCAGGCGCGTCATCGTGCGCGTTGTGTCCTGTTTTCATAAATTTTTTTATATCTCTCGCAAATTCGGGATAAAGCGTTTCCCACCCTTGTGGGAAATAAACAAGGTTTTGAACGTCTGCGGAGTGCGTGTAAATTCGGCTTTGTTTGTTCTTCCCCTGCGAAAACCATTTTATATATGTTTTGTTATTTCCGTTTTCGCGGAGGATTCGTTCCACGTTACGTGCAAAACCTCGCCCACCGTTGTTGCTTTCAATGTAGGCGGTTTCTACGTTGAAACGAGAGAGGGAATTAGCCACGGCACTCTCTGTAAACTCCATCGGCTTTTGTGTGTAAATTATATCTAATATATAATTGCCGTGCGAGTTTTCTATATACGTAATACTACAAAGATAATCGCTGCCTGTGTCGGCGGTGTCGGTGTAGTTCTTTATTACTTGCACTTTCTCGAACGGCGTAATGTAATAAGTTTTAAAACCGTTTTCGTACATTAAACCGTGTAGCGGCTTGGGATTTTGCATGTATTGCGTTTCAAAAACGTAAGGGTTGACGCGGTTTAGTTCGTCAAGTTCGGCAAGGTTGAGTTTAAAATCCCACAATGCTTGCCGTTGCCCTTGTTCGTTTGTGTAAACGGCAGGAAGACTTAACACCACCCATTTATCGGGTTCGTTTTTTAATAAATATCCGCAAAGGTCATCTTCATGCAACCTCTGCATTATTATAATTATTGGCGTGTTGCGGCTGTTGACACGGTTTCGGATTGTCGTGTCAAACTTTTGGTTTACTTTTTCCCTCAATACTGGCGAGAGTGCGTCGTCGGGTTTTATTGGGTCGTCGATAATAATCGCACCGCCAAATAGCGTGTTTTGTTCGGCGGTGGTTTCAAGTTCTTTTATATTAGTGGTTAATTCTTCTTCGTCCACGAGGCCTGCTCCAAAACCTGTAACTTGCCCCGCGCTTGATACTGCGTAAAGACCACCACCGCTCTCGTTATACCACGAGGACGTATTTCGGCTCGTTGGAAATGTGCCAGGAAACAATTGTTTATATTTTTCGGATCTGCAAATTTCTTGCACCCCTGCGCTGTTGCTCCTTACAAGTCCATCTGAATATGACAAATGAATAAATTTTGATTTTGGGTTGACCGTGAAACCGTATGAAATAAAATTTTTTACGGCAAGTTCGGTTTTCCCAAAACGTGGCGCGATGTTAATTATAAGCCGCTTAATCTCTCCGTTGACAACACGGTTTAAGTAATCAGAAATTAAGACATGATGCCGTCCGACTACAAATTTCCGTTTGTAGTTTTCAACAAAAAAAAACCTTGTAAAGTTCAAAACTGAACTTTTACAGAAGTTTTTTGTAATGCTTATTTCCGATATGTTTTCGCCGTTGTCAAACATTTTTTTATACGGTTTCTTCCAATTTCTTTAAAAACTCTCTTGCCTGTTCGGGCGTGAGGTTGTTGTCGGGAATTAATGCTGTGCCATTCGCACCCGTTATTTCGTGTTTTATTGCCTTGCCGTGTTGGCGGTCGCGGAGTTTCTCAATGGTGCGGCTTGTGCCGTTTTTCATCTCCGTCAAAATTGCCATCATCATCGCTCGTGGGTAGGCAGGGACGTTGTCTGCCTTTACAAGTGCTTGTAAATCGGTAATGCTTGCCGACAAAATAAGTTCGTCCCACTCGTCGATGTCGCGGTTGGTAAGGTTATAAAATTTTTTTGCAAGTGTGCGCCCCATCACGGTTTCGTATGCTTTTTTTGCCGTGTTGGGTGGTCTGCCTTTCGGGTTGCCAGATTGACCAGGTTTGAATTGGTACGGTATTATGTTGTTTGGATTTGGCATCGCTGTTTAGTTTTTTTGTGTCGCTGTTTGTGGTTCGTTAATATTGCAAAGTTTGACGGCTTGCCGTCCTGTGAGTTTTTCCCACCGCGCGATTATAACGTCGCAATAGTGCGGTTCGATTTCGATGGCGTACGCTGTGCGGTTGAGTTGTTCTGCCGCCACGATGGTCGTGCCGCTGCCACCGAATGGGTCGAAAACAATTTCGCCGACGCGGCTTGAGTTTTTTATCAACATTCCAAACAATTTTACTGGTTTCATTGTCGGATGTTCTTTGTGCGCCATCGGGCGGTCGCAGTCGATTACGGTGGTGGGCAAGGCAAGGATTTTGCCGAGCAAGTCTTTCATTTCGTCCTTGGTCGCCTTTTCAAGTTCAAAATTATCAGCAAGTTCGATAACGTTTGCGAGATTTCGCTGTGGGCAAAAGTAATGTGCGCGCCCCTCTTTTGTAAAATACAAACATGGTTCATATTTTGTTTGATAGTCTTTTCTCGTCAAACAAAAATGCTGTTTCTTCCAAATTAAAGTGTCTCTCCAAATAAGCGATTTTGGCGCAGCGGTGTGGAAAATATGCGTATTCACTTCCGCATGCCAAACATAAAACGCACCGCCAGACTTGCATACCTCTGTGGAAACGTTGTAAAATTTTTGCAAAAAAATAAGAAACATTGCATCGCTCATCTTGTCGTTGGCGATGGTGTTGTGTTGGTCGTTTCTTGTTCCTTTTTCCATTTTTTTTGCTTTTTCTATCGACCTCGTCTTTTCTGAATAATTAACGTTATACGGTGGGTCAGTTAAAACGAGGTCAGCGTGTCGCCCCTGCATAAACGTCAAAACGGATTCTTTGTCTGTGCAGTCTCCGCAAAATAGACGATGGTTGCCAAGTTGCCATATTTCGCCTTTTTTGACGGTAGGCTCTTGCTCGATGTCGTCGGGGTTAAAATTGTCTTCTTCGGCTTCTTCTTCTGCCTTGGGTTCTTCCATCGTCGGTATTTCGATTGCACAGGCGGTTAGGAGCGATTCTTCCCATTCGTTGGCGAGTTCGTCAAAATCCCATTCACCGTAGGCGGAGTTGTCTTTTAAAATTATGCGTTTTAATTGCTCCGCGGTGGTGTCGCCTGTTATAACCTTGCATTTTGCAACCTCGTAATTAAGGGCTTTCAAGGCTTCAAACCGCATATTGCCGCCGATAATAATAAAATCGTCGCCTTGCTTATAAGCGATTATTTCGCGTAATTCCAACATTTCGGGGTCTTGGACGATGCTGTCTTTCAATTTGCGAAAATTGTTATCACGAATAACACGCGGATTTTTGGGAACACCAGAAATTTGCCCAGTGTTCCGTTTTAGATTTTTTATCGGTATGGATAATGTTTCAAACTTCATTTTTTTAAATTAATTAGAATGGGGCAACTTCTCCCCATTTTTCAAGCCCATCGTCCCCTTCTCGTCTTAAATCTTCCCATTCTTCCTTGGTTATCTCGTATCTTTTCCCCCGCATAATTTTAAACCTTGCCCTTTGTGCTGGTGTGGAGTTTCCAGATGCCTCTGTAAATGCTCCGTTTTCTGTGTTTTTTTCTGCCATTTTGTTAATCTTTAAATTGAACGTTATTTATTAAAGACCACATTTTTTTTCGGTCTTTGGTTTCGTCTATCGTGTGGAACTTATTTGAGAATTTCTCGAATAGGTCATTATAAAAGTCGTAAACTTCGGCATTTTCTTCAAATATAAATTGCTCAACATTCGCGCTGCTGCAAAGATTCGCGCTCCCTTGCATTATCATTTTGCGCCCCTCGTTAGTTTCAATTTGAAATGTTTTTGTATGAATATGGGACACACTTAGTTGAAAACGTCCTTTAAATTCGTCTGCATCTAAAATTCTATAAATATACGGCACAATATCATGTCGCTTTAATGAAAAAAAATAAACTGACACAAACAATTCTAAATTTACTATATAATTTTTTCTTAGCAATACCTCGAGCGCGTCCACGTTCGATTCGTTCATACCGAGCGTTGAGATAACACATTTCCTCGCTTGAATATGATTTTTGGTTAGAAAATAAAATATAAAATCTCCAAAAACGAAACTTCCCGATACGACTACATCGTATCGAAAATTTTTTGTTGGCGGTATTTCGGCTACAAGTTTTTCGGCATTTTCGTGCTTAATTGCTTTTGTTCTAAAATAGCACTTTTTCGGCTTGATATATCGCGCGTTAAATTCAAAATCTTCATAATATTCTTTTGTAAAAATTTTGTCCTGTTCGCGCTCCTCGTCCTGCTCCTTTGTCGTTTTGGTGTCAAAAGAGAGGTTTGAAAAGTCGATATTCTGTAAATCGATAATATTTTTTTTTTTTCTTCGGCATTACAATAAATATAATAAATTTATTATGACGTTTACAAAGATAAATAATTTTTTATACAAAAAACAAAATCGTCGAAATTTCGGACAATATCGTATTTGTTGCCTTGGCTCTCCGCGTCTTTTTGAAATTCTTTTTGTGCGTCGGACTGCCGCCCT
>CALFIU010000078.1 GCA_937877455.1 uncultured Bacteroidales bacterium | reverse complement strand
TGTATTGGCATTTTTATTTTCTGCTGCTTTATGACCTCCGAAACCTTATCGGGTAAAGTAACTTTGACTTTTAAATTCTCCCCCATTTAAAGTCCCCCCTTCCTTTAAATAATTAGCCTTTATTTAATCAATTTGAAATTGCAAATTGATTATGAGTATGTAGCAAAATTTATTTTGCGGAATACGAATTTCCTGTTCCAATAAGATAGTGCACAAATGTGACGTATCCTAAATAATATAATACTACACATTTGTGTCTTTGTCAAGTGTAAATTTTAAAATTCTTTACATTTTTGTGTCTGTGTGTTATGATAAGTTTAAAAGAAAAATTTTTATGAAGTGGGGTTGAATGAAATGACGATAGGCGAAAAAATAAAAGCGTTCCGATTATACAGAGGTATGTCACAAAATCAGCTTGCCGATGCTTGTGGAATTATCTCGGCTACGATTAGAAAATATGAGCTGGGCATAAGAAATCCCAAGCCCGAACAATTAAAAAAGATCGCCGCAGGTCTGCAAGTTTCAGACAGTGTATTTTATGAATTTGAAATATCTACCGCAGGCGAAGTTGCCGCCTTGCTTTTTATGCTTGACAATGCAATAGATATGGAACTGTTTGAAACAGAAGATAATGTTGCTTTGAAATTTAAAGACGGGTTTTTAAAGAAGTTTATGCGGGAATGGTTTGCTGCAAAGAACAAGACAGCGGAGATTAAATCCGATATGGAAAAGGTTGACAATGACGAAGCCAAAACCGCAATAGAAGATAGAGCAAACGAGTATTACAATTCATACAAGACTGCCGCTTTAGATAACCCCGCCGTTGTGAAAAAAGGCACAGACGGAATTGTTATCAGAAACTTTGCAGCGTTCCTTGACGATTAAAAAGCGTGGCTTGCCGCCCCCCTTGTGCGCCGAATGCCATAGCCTGTGTGGGCTATGACTTTCGGCTGGGGCGGTGTTTCTTTTTTTTATAAAAAAAGAACTATAAATTATACCTCTCTATTTTTTATGCAAAGGTTATAAATTATAAATCATTTATACTTCCCTACGATTTAACTTGCTCCGATATTTTTCCAAATCTTCTTTCACGATGTTGATAGTTTGCTATTGCCTTATAAAAATCTTCTTTTGTAAAATCTGGCCAAAGAATATCTGTAAAATACAACTCACTATACGAAATCTGCCACAACAAAAAATTACTTATCCTAATCTCTCCACTTGTGCGAATAAGAAGTTCTGGGTCTGGAATATCCTTTGTGTAAAGATACGATGAAAACTTTTCTTCGTCAAAATTTTCAATATCAAAAGGATTTTGTTTATACGATTGCAAAATATTTTTTACAGCGTTGACAATTTCTTGACGGCTTCCATAACTTAGTGCAATTATCACTGTAAGTCCTGTGTTTGACGACGAACGAGCGATAGCATGTTGCACTTGCAACAATACATCCTGCGGTAAAAGCGAACTATCGCCAATGGTAAGCAATCGTACATTGTTTTTTATAAGGTCGTCAAATTGTTCGGCAAGCGATTTTAAAAGCAAACTCATAAGCCCCGAAACCTCATCTTTGGGTCTATTCCAATTTTCTACAGAAAAAGCATAAAGCGTAAGATATTTGACCCCAGCTTCTGCTGCTGCCTCCACAATTTGACGTGCTGCAACTGCTCCTTTAGCATGTCCTTCAAGCCGTGGTTTGTTATGTTGTTTTGCCCAACGTCCATTACCATCCATTATAACAGCCACATGCTCTGGCATATTACCTTGTTTAATTTCGTCTATCAACATTATTTGTATTTTTTCTCATCTAAATACTACAACTTCAAAAATTAAGAAAAACTATCGTTGATAAGCAGGACAAGAAATACCAGTTTTTCCGCCGCCAATAACTACGCTAAATACAGCTCCAACAAACGAATACCAATCCTTATCGCCAAGAAACGATTTTTGTTTGCGATGTTCTATGTTTGGATTAACAGAATCAAACTCGTCTTCGTTGATATGATCGAGTACATCGGTAAACATTTTACGATATTTCCACTCTGCCGATAAAGAAATGCGTTTGGTGGGGCAAAACTTTACACCTACACCAAATGGTATGCAAAATTGTAGTCCCTCGTTTGGGAAAGAACCTACCGTCAACCCAGGGCCAACTGCCAAATAAGGCGAAAAACAATGATAATAATCACCTTTTATTAATGGCAAAAAATTTACTTCAGCTTGTAAAGAAAGCTCAACAATTTCGTTTTCAAACTTAGCATGTCTAAGTTGTTGATATGTATTGTTGAAATCAAGGTCATCGCCTTCGAGCAAACACCTAATTGCTTGAAACGAAATTGCAAATCTATCGTTAAGTCCATGCCTAATGTTAAGTCCAAAGGCAAACTTTGGTTTGTAAAATGGTCGTGTCGGGCATATTTCTCCGTTGTAATAACCCGCACCCAAAAATAATCCTATTTCATCAAAATCTTTTGATTTGTTTTTTTGAGCCGACGCATCAACTGCAAAAATCACAACCAACAACGCCAATAAAAATTTTGGCATTGAAGTTGCTAATTTGCTGCCTTGTTTTTTTAGATTATCAATTATTGCTATCATTTGCTATATGTTTTTTTCTTAAAAAATTGTGTAAATATTAATGAGAACAATTATGTACTCTTAATACATATAAACTTTACAAACATCTAATTTATTGTAAAGAAAAAAAACTTTTTTTTTCATTCAAAATTTTTGTTATATTTTGTGTTATAGTCATTTTATTTTACACAAATTTATCAAACTATAACCCAAAAAACTAAGAACTTTTGGCAACAAGTTTAACAAAATCAACATGCACTGGGTTAAGTTGAGTTGGACGGTTTAGCCTAATTGGATAATAACTTTTTTTCATAATCCAACTTGCAACGCTGTCAACCCACATTGTACCAGAGGCGCGGTCTGGGTGTACAACATCGCCTGGAATACGTGTAAATGTTAGATTTTTTGATAAGAAAAATTTTTTATTACCAAATCTTTTCATCATAACATTGTTAATTCCAGTATCTTCTGCCCAGTTAGGCGGACCTATCCACACCGACTTTATACCTTTCATTTGCTCTGCAACAGTGTTGACATAACTAATGCGCGATTGTGCATTATAGGCAAATAGTTCGTTGGCTCCTATTACAAAAATTATATACGACGGCTTAAAAAGATTTATGTAATAACGCAACGTATCACATTCGGCATAGGTTTTTGTTGTTGCGCTTACAAACGATACCACATTGAGATCATGACCATTAAAATCGCAATAGTTTTTAACTCTAAACATCATAGAATAAGCCATACTATCGCCAATCAACAAAATATTTTGTTTAGTAGTATCCATTCTCGGCACGGTATCGCGCCCTTGTGCTTTTAAATGTTGCGATACAACTGCTTTCATAGCCGATTTCTGCTTACACCCTCCACATAGAGCAAGCAACACAATCAAAAAATATTTTACGGCAAATCCCGATAAAAATCTCATTTTATATTTTTTTTGCAAAAATATAAAAAATAACAAAGACTACAAATACACTATAAAATCATTTACTCATTTTTTGCAAACGTTTTTTTTGGGAAATCACATAAATTATGGATTTTTAAACCCCTAAAAAAAAACGTCAAATTCATTTGAACATAAAATTTAGGGTGGACACGCAGATTTGCTCCTACGTGTCCACCCTTTCATATAAAATCACCATGTACAAAATATCGTTTTTACGTATTTATTAATACCAACTTGTTAAAAAGAATTATTTTTTTTACAAAAACTTATTTTTCTTCCAATTTTTCTATCCTTTCAATCAATTGGTTAATAGTATTTTTAAGGTCATCAATTTCTTGTTGTTGTTCTTTAACTGCCTGAATCAACACAGGAATAAGACCATTGTAGTTTACCGACTTATAACCATTAAGACCGTCTGACACCAAATCTGGAAAAACTTTTTCTATATCTTGGGCAATTACACCATATTGCAACGCTGTAGAAGCATTAGCATTTACAGCAACTTTTTTGTCCCAGTTAAAAGTTACACCGCTAATTTTCAATACTTTATCCAAAGCATTTTCTATTGGAGATATATTAGTTTTTAAACGAGAATCAGAATTTTGTGTCAATGATCCTGATAATATAGCTGATCCATCACCCTTTACAGAAAAAACAGTACTTTTAGTAGCAGATGTACCACCACCAACTACAAATCTATAATTATCACTGGCACTAATATAACTATTATACGACCCTACTACCATACAACTTTTACCATGTACACTAACACCTTCTCCAAATGCAAAAGAATTATTTGCACCAACAGAACTACCACTTCCAAAGGCAATTGAATTTTTTACACCTTCTCCAATAGTACCACCAGATACAATACAATAATCACCTTTATTTGACGTACCTTCCGAGCCCATTGCTATAGAACCAGTACCAGCTGCTTCTGCACCATCTAATGCAAGCCCATTTGTTGCCGAAACCTTGGCTTTTGTTCCAATAGCAATACCACTTCCTGGAACAATCTTTACAATATCATTACCAGAACCATCTTTTAATACAACTGTTTGATTATTTGTTTTAGTTTTAATATTTGAGCCATCTTTTTCCCACAAACAAGCACCCGCATCAATAAAAGTCCAATTTCCAGAAGCATCCAAACCAAGCGATTTGCCATATTCAGAAGAAGATATTGCTGGGCCTTGGGATTTTAATATATATGGCTCAGGAATGGTTACACTTTTAGCCAACCACTTAGAACTTGCGGAATTATATTGCAAAAAATAGCCATCACTTGGGCTTGAGGCAGTAACATCGCTTAAATCGTTAAGAGAAAAACTTTTACCTTTCCAATTATCACCATCTTTGTATAAAATTGCACCTGTTGCCACCGCATCAGCACTTGCATCAACATTTGTTAAGCCACCCAACGACGGCACACCAGCCGCAGCCACGGTTTTTGCTTCCCATTTTTTTGACGTGCTGTTATATATAAGATATTGTCCTTCTGATGGAGATGCAGCCGAAACATCTGACAATCCATTTAAATTTGCTGCTCCACCAGCCGAAACTGTTTTTGCTGTCCACACACCACCATCAAGAGTAAGCACTTGTCCGTTGGTGGCTGCATCTATATCTACATCAGTAAGTTCTGAAAGTTTGTGAGCAATTTTACCATCGGTAACTTTTAACTTGTTGGCTTGATCTGTTGTTAGAGCAACAAGAGCATACGGCACAGCAGCAAACTTCGAGGTACCAAGGTCGGTAAGTCCATTGATATAAGTGGCTTCACCAAAATCTACTCTCACACGAAGATAATAACTTCCTGTTGGGTGTATCCAGTCAATATCAGAATAATTTGCAACGGTTCCTCGCCCCGTACTTGTGGCAGAAGACGAACCAATTTCCACGTTAAAAAGCCCAAAATCGTTGGTTTGCGTGTAATGAAGTTCCTGCCAAAGAATGTCGGAACAGGTATTAGTTTCGCAATTCTCTCCTTGAATTACCGAAACTTCTACCGTAATATTTTTTGATGCCACCGGCGAACCATCGTCTTTATTAACCACTGCTTGATAGTTGAAAGAATTTGGCAAATCCTGCGCAAAGCCAGGAATTGCAGCCGAAAAAAATAATACGGCGGCCAATATTGAGGATATTTTAAAGGTTTTCATGGCTAAAAAGTTTTTAAAGTTTAACTGCTTTTATGCTATAAGTTTTTTTACCATCGCAAATATACACAACATAAGTGCCTTGTGGCAAATTTTCTACAAAAATTTCCAACGTTCCGTCGTCTATTTGCGAAAAATTAACATTAAAACTTTTTCCCGATGCGTTAACCATTTTTACAATTGGGTGCATCTGTAAATCAGACTGTGGGTAAGTGATTTTTAATGTTGTGGTAAAGGGATTTGGATAAGCAGCAATTTTTATTTTACTATCTGTATTGTTTTGTTGGCTTAAATTATTGTTTTGTGGATTTGTATTTTTTACAACCGCATACCCCATACTAATGCTATTGACAGAAAAAGAATAAGTTATACCATTGGTTTTAAAGCTATTAGCAGCAGCCGAGGTATTTGCAACAGCAATAGTTTGAGCATTAACAGCAGTTGTAAAAATAACAACAACTACTAAAGAAAATAATATGTTGATTAATTTTTTCATCTTTTACATTACTTAATGTAATAATATTCAAACATATTTTGTGCCAATCTTTCAGTATGTGATGTTGTTTTTGAATATTTAAC
This sequence comes from uncultured Bacteroidales bacterium, assembly GCA_937877455.1. Classification (GTDB taxonomy): domain Bacteria; phylum Bacteroidota; class Bacteroidia; order Bacteroidales; family UBA3824; genus UBA3824. The sequence continues at coordinate 14,774 of CALFIU010000078.1, read as the reverse complement.
TGTTTTAGGAACAAATTGCGCAGTTACCCCATGTTCAACAAAAAAATCTTCGATGGTTTTTAGGCGCATTTTTGCAACTCTAAGGTTATATTTTTCAGAGCCAACAGCATCGTAATGCGCTACAACTTGAACAACTTTTAAACCATCTCTCTTTATGTTTTCGCAACATTGTTCCAACGCCACTTTGGTTGACGATTGTAGTTTTGCACTTCCATAACCAAAAGAAACGTTCCACATTGTTACAGGACCTTTCAATGACGATTCGGGAAGCCCTGGGAAATCACGATTATCTTCGTCTGTTACTCCACCCTTAGGATTTTCAACAATAACCTCTTGTTGCTGTGGTTCATTGTTTTGAGGCTGATTTTCCTGCTGTTGTTGGGCAGTTTCTTGCGAACCGTTGTTACTTTGATTGTTATTGTTTTGTTCGCTTGTTTGATTGTTAGAACTATTTTGATTGTTGCTTTGGCTATTTTGTGGCAACGCTTTTATCATATTTTCAAGACGTTCTATTTCTTTCTCGCGATCTTCAACCTCTTGGTTAAGTTTTTTAATAGTTTCTTGCAACAACTTATCATCTTTTTTGTTATCCTCTGGTTTTACTGCATTTTCGTCGTCAGGGAATATTGTAGGCAATTTACGTTTTTTTGCCCGCGAAACAAGAAAACCGACAGAAATTTCGTGAGTTCCCAACACATTTTTGGACAAATCGGTTGTTCCAGCCTCATATTGATAGTTTACAACAATTCTACTTCCTGCGGCAGCTCCCATTCCAACGCCAATGTAGCCTTCATTCATGTATGACAACATTGCCCAAAAACGTTTTTTATATTTGGCAGCGACACTTACTCTATAATCGACACCGCCTTTCATTCCATACCATAAATCAGCGAGTGGTTCTATTTCAAAATCCCCTGTTTCTAAAATGTAAGAAATTTCTGCATTTATAGAACGGTCGTAATTATAGATAGCAGGATTAAAATCCAAATCTTTACAAATAAGTCTCGGCGACGACACAGAAACAAAAAGGTTTGTCCAATTAAACATAAGACCAAATCCTGCATCAAACCCAGTAGCCGAAAGTCCCGCTTGATTTTGTAAAACAGGGTCAACAGCATTGCCGTATGTTGTTGCACCTGCGATGTTGTAAGCATTACGAACCACCGCGGGCGATAAAGCAAGGCTAAGCGACATATCATCAGACATTTTAATATGGTATGCGTATGTAACCGAAGCAAAAAGATTATTAAAATTACCCGATTTTTGATTTAAAATGCTTACACCATAACCCATATTTTCGTTGGCAGCCCCGTTAAGGTCAACAGCCATAGTTTTGTTGGCTCCATCAATACCAACCATACTCTGACGGTATCCTACAAAGGCTTCGGTGTTGCCATTATAGCCAGCAAAGGCAGGATTTACCGAAAATCTATTGATATAATTTTGCCCGAAAATTGGCATATCTTGAGCTTTTGCCGTAAAAAAAACGGCTGTAAGCATTAATCCGGTGATTATTTTTTTTAACATTTTTCTGCAATTTTTTTATCGTAAAATATCAATGAAACCGGAAATTCCTTTTCTTCCCTCACTTTTTATTATGTAATAATAAGTACCAGCAAAAAGTTCGTTACCGTCGCTGTCAAGTCCTTGAAAACCATCAGCATTGGAATAATCATTGTTTGAATATACAAGTTTGCCACGACGATTAAAAATTTTTACTATGCAAGGATTTTCGTAATCGCCAACATCTTTTATAAACAAAATATCGTTAACTCCATCGCGCAATCCGGGAGTTAAAACGTTGTTAAGCACAATAATAGCGGTGCTGTCGGTGCTTTCTTGCGACTTTGCCACCACTTGTATCTGAGCAGTGTCGGCACAACCGTTTGAATTTGTTACCACAACTTCGTATAGTCCCGACTCTAAGTAAAACAGCGAGTTAGCATTGTTTTGGGTTTCCTTATCGTTAAAAAACCACTTGTATGATTCTCCATCGCCATTTTCAACATTGGTAGTTATTTCGCCATGCTTAGAATCATCTACCAAAGTTACAGAAGGAGCGGTTGCTATTGTTATGCTGTGAGATGTTATCACCTCTGAAGGATTAGCGGGATTTAGAAGGCTAACGGTGTATGTACCATCGCTTTGGTAACGGTGAAAAAACTGAGAATGAGCATTATCTGCCACTGTTTCAATGCCATCGCCAAAATTGATATACACCAATCCCGATGTGGAAATATTAAACTCCACTGCCTCACCTTTACAAAACGTTCCGCTTGATGGTTCAAAGTCTTGCCCCATTGCATTGCCGACGCAAAAGGCTGAAAGTAAAAGTATTGACGGTTTTAAATGTCGCATAATAATCTTGTTTTTCTATTATATAAACAATAAAAATGCCGTTTTTGTTGCAAATAATTAATTAAAAGTTAAAAAATGTAATCATATTATAAAGGGGAAATCTAAAAATTAGATTTTTCAAGGCATATGAATTCGAAAAAGCGCAGTTTACTGATTGTAAATTAGCATTTTGAGATTGAAATACAACGTAGAAAAAGCAATTTTTAGAACCCCCGTAAAAAAGACACAATGCAGGGCGTTGGTATAAACCTACGTTCTGCATTGTGTATGAATACCATGCTTAAGCAAATTTTTTTATAAGTTCTACAAGCATATTGTTTTGTTCTGGTGTACCAACGGTTATGCGTATGCAATTTTGGCAAAGTGGCATAGTGTGGCGGCTACGAACAATTATTCCGTTGTCGAGTAGATATTTTTGTAATTCTTTGTGCTTTGATGTTCTTATCATAAAGAAATTGGCTTGAGAAGGATAAATTTTCTCAATAAAAACAACATCTTGCAATTGTTCCATAAGGCGTTTGCGCTCGTCACCAAGCAGTTTTACAGTATTTTTAAACTGCTCAATGTCGGAAAGTTTTTCCAAAATACTTTTTTGAGTAAAACCGTCCATGTTGTATGGCATTTTCACCTTATTAATTATAGCAGCAATTTGTGTACTCATGTATCCCACTCCCGCGCGAAGCGATGCAAGCCCCCACGCTTTTGAAAACGTCTGCACTACAATAATGTTGCTATGATTTTTGAGTTGTTCTATACACGATTCTTGTTGAGAAAAATCGTTGTACGCTTCATCAATCACTACTATTCCGTTGAAATTTTCGGCAATATAAGTGATTTTTTTGTTGTCGAAACTATTGCCAGTTGGGTTGTTGGGGTTGCAGATGATAATTAATTTTGTGTGTTCGTCAGTTTTTGCCAACACCTCGTTTGGGTCAAAATCAAAAGTTTCGGCGTTTAGCATTACTTCTCTAAATTCGATATTGTTTAAACACGCCAAGGTGTAGTACATTCCATAACTTGGAGCAAGCGACACCGCATTGTCTTTGCCAGGTGTACAAGATATACGATAAATAAGGTCAAGAATTTCGTCACTACCATTACCCATTACCATATTCTCTGGCACAACACCTTTAATTTTAGCCAACACCGATTTGGCATCCGACTGCAATGGGTCGGGATAGCGATTCCAAACGCCGTAAGGATTTTCGTTGGCATCTAAAAAAATATAGTTGCCTTTTTTTACCAAATCTCTTGCGGCAGAATACGCTTCCATATCCCAAATATTTTTGCGTATTATTTTTTGTAAATCAAACATTTTAAATTTTTAATTTAATGGCTATAAAATTGGCAGCCATCGGATAAACAATAAGACTTTTTTTATTATTTGCCCATTCTAACAGTTACAGCATTTTTGTGAGCATCAAGCAGTTCCGCTGCAGCCATATTCTCAATTGCCCTACCAATTTTATAAATTCCTTGTTGCGAAATTGTTTGAAACGTTATTTTTTTCATAAACGAATCCATGTTCAATCCCGAATAAGCTTTAGCAGCACCATTTGTAGGCAACGTGTGATTAGTTCCCGAAGCATAATCTCCAGCACTCTCGCATGCATAACTACCAATAAAAACACTGCCTGCATTAACCACCTGTTCAGCAACAACTTCGGCATCGTTGGTTGCAATAATAAGATGTTCTGGTGCCCAAATATTGCTAAGATGCATCAACTTTTCAAGCGTTGGAGCAACAACAGCAAAACTATTTGCAAATGATTTTTCGGCTATTTCTTTACGTGGCAATTTTTCAAGTTGTTTTTCTGCCTCTGCAATAATCTGCATAGCTTTTTCTTTACTTGTACAAAACAAACCAACCTGACTATCTGCGCCATGTTCGCATTGTGAAAGCAAATCAGCGGCTGCAAAAACTGGGTTAGTATCACTATCGGCAACAACAGCCAATTCACTTGGACCTGCTGGCATGTCGATAGCCGTTTCCGAAGAGTTGACAAGTTGTTTAGCAACGGTAACAAAACGATTGCCCGGTCCAAAAATTTTGCTAACTTTGGGTACAGTCTGCGTACCGTATGCCATGGCTGCAACTGCCTGTGCTCCACCTATTTTATAAACTTTGTTTATACCAAGCAATTTAGCACAATAAAGCACCACTGGATTTATGCTTCCGCCAGTACGCGGAGGACTACATAGAACAATCTCTTTACAACCTGCAAGCACTGCAGGAATCCCAAGCATCAAAACAGTGGAGAACAACGGCGCACTTCCTCCCGGAATATAAATTCCAACCTTTTCAATGGCTACTTGTTTTTGCCAACAAAAAATGCCTTCGGAAGTTTCTATTTTTTTTATCTGATGATTAAGTTGGCTGGCATGAAATTTTTCTATATTAGCTTTTGCAACAGCTATGGCATCTTTTAATTCTTGCGACACTTGTTTTTCAGCCTCATCAAATTCCTGTTGCGAAGTCAGAAAGTTTTCGGGGCAAGCTTTGTCGAACTTTAACGTAAGGTTGCGCACCGCCTCATCTCCACCATCTTTCACCTGTTTAAGGACATCTCGAACAATTGGCTCAATGTCGGCTATTTGTGCAGCAGGACGTTGCGACTTCTGCTCAAAATCTAAATCCGAAGTATAATCAATTATAAACATTAGGTTCTTTTTTTACACATTAAGCATACATTTTGTGCTAACTTTGATAGTTTTTTTACAATATTAAAGCACCATTTTTTCAATAGGAACAACGAGAATACCTTGCGCACCAGCGGCACGGAGTTCGTCAATTATATCCCAAAAACGATTTTCTTGAACAACAGAATGAACCGACACCCAACCTTCTTCTGCTAATGGCAAAACAGATGGACTTTTCATACCCGGCAAAAGTTTAAGAATATCGTTAAGTCTATCTTTTGGAGCGTTTAGCAATATATATTTGTTGCTTTTAGCTGCAGCAATAGCATGAATACGAAACAAAAGCTTGTCAAGAATTTCTTTTTTAGTATCAGAAAGTTTTTTGTTGGTAACAAGTGCGGCCTCAGAATAAACGAGTTTTTCCACTTCAACAAGACCATTGCTCAAAAGAGTAGAACCAGTGCTTACAATATCGAAGATAGCATCGGCTAAGCCAATTACTGGGCATATTTCAACGCTACCACTTATTACATGAATATCGGCATTGATGTTGTTTTCTTGCAATACTTTTTTTAGAATAACAGGATAAGTGGTTGCAATTTTTTTTCCGTTAAACCATTGTAAACCAGTATAATCAACACTACGAGGAACTGCCAACGACAAACGACATTTTCCAAAACCAAGTTTTTCTGTAACGTTTATATCTTTGCCAGTTTCGATAATTACATTTTCACCAACAATTCCTGCATCAGCTACACCATCGGCAACATATTGAGGAATATCATCATCGCGAAGATAGAGAATATCAACGGGAAAATCGGCTGCTTCTGCAAAAAGCAAACGACTTCCATTGTTAGAAACTTTTATTCCTGCTTTTTCAAAGAGTTCTATACTCTTATCGCTAAGTCTTCCTGATTTTTGAATAGCAATTTTTAATCTTTCCATTTTTATTGTTTTTTTTCTTTTTTTCAATTATATATTTTAGCCAAATGCGGCATACAAATAAAAAGCCGAACCGTTTTTTATGCGGCTCGGCTTGAATTATATGTTGATTAAATCAAAATAAAAACAAAACTCAAGGCTATCCGCATACGCTACCAACACCGCTATGATGACGGTGGTGATTAATATTGACCGTATGGAACGCATAAAAATTCATTATTAGTTTTGTTATCGATGCAAAAATGATAAAACATATTTAGTTAACCAAATTTTTTTTAAATTATTTTTCAGCAATTTAACGCTGCTAAAAAAGCACACACCGCCACTCCAGCAGTTTCGGTTCGTAAACGAGAATTACCAAGCGAAATAGGTGTAAAACCAACTTCTAATGCACTTGCAATTTCTCTTGGCGAAAAATCTCCTTCGGGGCCAATAAGTACTACAGATTGACATTCTGGTATGCAAACTTTGTTAATAAACTGTTTTTGAGTATCTTCACAATGCGCAATGAATTTAAATTGTGGCAATTCACTTTTTAAAAAATCATCAAAACATATCAACTGATCAATCACTGGCATAACTACACTACCGCTTTGCTTTACTGCCGAAACAATTATTTTTTCAAGACGATCGGTTTTTAAAACTTTACGCTCGCTGTGGTCGCAAAGCAAAGGCGTAATACGGTCAACACCAAATTCAACAGCTTTTTCTACCATCCACTCAAAACGATCGACATTTTTTGTAGGAGCAACAGCAATATGATTGAAATAACGGCGCAAAAAAACATTTTTTTGCAATTCTATTATCTTTGCCGAACATACATTTTTTGTTGCCAATGTTATTTCAGCAATAAATTTATTACCTTTTCCGTCAATAATTTCAATTCTTTCGCCCTGTCTAAGTCTTAAAACCTTAGCACAATGAGCGGCTTCTTGTTCTGAAAGAAAAACCTGACCACCTAAAACCGCATCTGGGCAATAAAAAGTATGCATTATATCATTTTTTTTAATTAATGTTGCAATTACAACAATCTAAGTTTGTAGTAATTGCAACAAAAAATTATTTGTAAACATAAACTAATGGAAAAATATCCATAACGCTAATTATCAATAAAATCCTCTTCGTCATCGTCTGCTTGCTGTTGGGGTTGCTGAGATTGAGGTTGAGGTTCTGATTGTTGTTCTTCTTGTGGTTCTTCCTCAAAATCACTTTCTTCCTGTACTGGTTGTTGTTGAGCATTATTTTGTTGATTTTGTTGTACTGGTTCAACAACTTCGCCATTGTTAGAAGGATTAACATCTACATTGTCAGACGGTTTTACATCTACAGGTGTTGGTAATGAATCTAAAACCGCGCTACTATCACTTTGATTTATCAAATCTATCTGATTTAAATCCACAGCAGTTTCTTCTGTCGATTTCATTGCCTTTATAAACTTGTTTTTGGTAGCTTCGTTTCCAATAACAAACTCATACTGACCATTTTTACCATATTTTTGAACACGTTCTTTGTCTTTAGTGTTGATAATCTTGTTGTTGAAATCTTGATCACTTGACAAACAATATAAAAATCCAGCTTTGTAGTTGAAATAAAACCAAACATTATCTGAAGGCTGCAAATAAATGGTTATTTCATCACCGCGTCGTTTATTACGTACAATTTCCACATAACCAGGAACATAACGATTTACTGCTGTTCCATTTACAAAGCCCACACCTATATTATCAAACGACCTATAAGTATGAGATGCAGTATCAAAACGCATTTGTAAATCAGTTATTACTATCGACTTAGCCAACTCACCTGGAACCTTTGATATTTCGCCTGTGAGTGAATAATCGTCCATGAGTCTCGAAACAGTATCGCGTCCCATTAGGAAAAGCAAACGTCTTCTTATATTTTCTTTACTAAGCACTACGGGTTTAAGAGTAGCATTGTCGTTGAGTTTTTCGGCCATAATTTTCATTACATCATTACGAATAAAAAAGTTGAGCGACAACAAAAGGTTTATGTTAACTTTGTTAATATCCTTTTGGTGAAAAATTGTACCTTTTGTAACAAGTTGCAACGGTTCAATATCAACTAAAGTGTTAATAGAACCTTCTCCATACATATAGCAAATGTTTTTGTAAAGCGAAATAAAGTTTTCGCTCACAGCAGGGTCGGAAAGTCGTGCCGCGGAAGCCATTTGATATTGGTTGTTACGGCTTGCATAAGAAAGATTTTTTCCACCGTCAAGCACCGCTTGATCTCTATTAGCATGCTTATACCCCATAAAAAGTGAATAAATTTCATTTTTAGTATCATCGTAGAAAAAGCCAGTGTAAAGACGATTGTAGGCTGTATCTACAACATTGTCTGAAATTGGAATAACAATGCTATCAGGATTTAAGTTGCCTTCAAACTTAAATGGCATAATTGTACTATCGCATTCTTGCATTAAATAGGCAAAACCAGCAAACTTAATACCAGGGTCAAATCCCTTGAAAGAGAAACCACCCGAAAATTTATAAGTTGGGCTAAGCATAAACCCTTGTTCGTAAGGAACATTTCCCACGCCATACGTTGTTGGAATTTTTTTTGATTTTGCAACAGTATCACGGGGTTGCTTACGAATTTCAATAGAATCTATTTTCATGTAAGATATTTCATCGTTGAGGTCGTGATACTCATATTCGCCACCACGAGCTTTGTAGTAATACTTATCGCGCACCATAACGCTGGTATTGAGTATTTTATGTATCATAGAATCCTTATTACAAGTAATAAGCGCATTATCAAACTTGCCTATACGACCACCAGGATACACCTTTATAATACCAGAAGGGTCTATTTTTGAGTCAACAATTGTTATCTCGCCTGGCTCATTTACATCTATTATTTGTTCGTCAACATTAAACGAAGAACCAAAAGCAGGATAAGTCAGAGTGTCTTTTGTACATGTAAGTACTACTCCGCCACGCAATGGCTTATATTGCGAACCTGTGTTTATTAACCGCATCTGCTCGTAAGCCGAATCATTTGGAGCAATCATTTTACTATCGTATTCTGGTAAGTCTTTTCCAAACTCAAAAATATTTGCATTCATATTCCAACGGAAAAAATCGGTCCGTTGACGATACTTATGTTGTGGAAAATTAATAAAATCAGAATCATTGCTAACAACAAACTGTGCATACATTGCACTTGGCTCTATGTTAAATTTTGCATCGTAAAGTCCAGTGTATAGAAATCCAGCACTATCACCAGGATGTTTAGGATCAAAAAGACAGAAAAGCGAACTATCAGCGTTGAACGCGGTGTTACCAATATTGATTTTTTTTGAAAACAAACCAGAATTTTTAAACAAAAGTTCACCATCACCGCCCATCTTAGTTGGCGTTATATCGATTTGCCCGTTAAATTTAACATCACCATCAAACAACACAAGAGCAGTATCTTGAGTACGACATGAAAAAATGTCAGCCCCTGGATTCCAAAAAATCTGAGCTGTATCTGCATGAACATCAGGATAATCGGTGCGTACATCTTTTATTTGACCTATTTGACTTTTGGTAACAGGTTTTACATCAAAATAATAAACACCACCTGTTACAGAGTCGGGATAAAACATAAATTGTTTAGCCTTTGCAGTTGTGGTAAGGTAGTTAATTTCGCCCTCACCACCAAGACCTTCGCCATTAAGTTTAACCGTATTGTGATATGTACCCTTACCCTTAAAAAGGCTCATACCATGCTCAGGCGTTGGCATCTCAAATCCAAGAGAAAAGTCTGGCTGCACATCAAGCGTAACATCCAAATCGGGAAATATACCCGACACAAACGTACCCTTAGCCTTTACACCATTGAGTTTTATAAAATTTAAACTATCGAGTTTAAAGGGAAAAACTTCCATATAAAACTTATTTCTATCGTATTTTCCGCCTGTTATATTGTCGTAATAAACATACGACGTATCGGTTGTAACTATACGAGGAAACTGATTAAACTCCTCCATTCCAGACTTGTTGTTAAAAGTATCGCTAATGGTATCAATATAAAGTGTTCCCTTAACGTTTTCAAACACACTTCGCACCGAATCGAGTCTTTCTTTTTTGTTTCTTGTATTTAGGGCAAGCATAGCCATACTATCACCTTTAACAATATCAACACGAAAAGAATGATAGTTAAAATTGAAATTTTCGCCATAAATATCAGCAAGTCCAGCTTGAATTTTTCCATTAAATATCATATTTCGATCATTTTTAACCGAAATTACCGAATCTGGCAAAAATTTAACCATTCGCTCTTTACTAACATCAAATGGCTCTGGCTCAAAAATATAAAGTTCGTTGGTTTTAAGATTAAGAGTTGCATTAATACCACGCTTACTTTTAAGCCTTGATATTATAGCGATATGGTCGTAATCTTTTAGAGCTTGATGTTCTTTTTCGTCAAAAACATTTTTATTCTTTTTTGATTGTTTTTTAGAACTCGTGTAATCAAAAACTTTTTGAGTTATCTCACCTTCTCGCGTTTTAAAATTATAATCTAAAAAACCGTCGTATGTTAACCTCATCAACATTTGATGAGTCTGATCAACTGTAATATGCGACTGTTCTTGTTTGTTGAGATATTCTGTTAAAGATTTTGCATCAAGATGCTTACGAAACCCATTTTGATCATGATAAGGTCCAAATTTCATATAGTCTCTAAGAAGCACTAATGGGTGGATTCTATCCATGCCCTGCATTTCACGATATTCTTTTTCTGAAAAATAGTCGGAAGAAACAAAAGTAGCATATTCAAGTGGAGCGGCATAACCTGTTGACATATTGATTATAGAATCGTTTCTATGCCATTCAATCTGATGTACATTAATATCAAAATGGTGATAATTGTCGATAAACTTACAATTTTCCAAACCTTCGGTTCCTCTAAAAAGCCTCAAATTTTCTGTTTCGGTATCGTATCTAAGTTTCAAACCCTTATGACTTATTGAGTCATCTTTACTAAGCTTTATTGATATTTTAACATCCTTACCTTCAAGTTTTCGTAATCCAAATACAAAAATTTCGCTCGAAGCCTCTATAAATGGTTGTCCATCTCGTTTAATATGTAGGTATGATAGCTGTCCTAAACTATCGTTAACTGCACCACCCATAAAAATAACTCCATTTTGTGTATAACCTCCCTCATAATCAATACCTTCTGCAAGATTTGGAATTGTAAGTTTTTTTTCGTATGATGTAAATTGAGGATACCTTGCTTTGCCACCAACGCCACCAGTTACTACCTTGTCGGAATACTTACCCAATAGACTCTTTGAAAAATATTTTCTATTGTAAAAATTAACACTATCAGCATCAAATTCCAATCTATTCATATCAATAGAATAATTGTTGAGTTCGGCATACAAACTATCAGGCGAAAGACCTCCTCTGCTCCAGTCTGTTTTACCACCATGCCCATAAAAAATTTTTGTTGTGGGGTTGTATTTTCCTTGTGTAGAATAAATTACAAGTGTAGAATCTTCACGCAAACGACATCTAATATCAGTATTGCCACATTCTACAATAAAATTGTCGCCAGAAATAGTGAAACGATAATTGGGATTGGTAAAATACCAACTTTTTCCTACTGTATAAGACAAACTATTATATGTCAACAAGTTGTAGCTAAACAATGTAAAATCATTAACTCGCGACATTGCCAAATTTTGTTGTTGAAGAAGACTTTTTACATAATTATACCATGTACCAAACAAATCGGTCTTTCCTTGCAACTGAAACGCATTAAAAGTTTTTATAAGCGTTAGCATGTGAGGTGATGGAGATGCGCGTTTTTTTAAATAAAGGTTCATCAACTCTGTAACTTTTGTTCGCATATCACCAGAAATGACATTTTTTTCGATATTATCTGTAAATTTTTTAACCTCAGTTTTCAGTTCTTTGTTCATAGATGTTTTTACACCCATATAACTTTCAACTTCTTTACAGAAATCTTCACCATCGGGAAATTCTTGAATTTTTGACTGAGCCCAAACCACTGCTGGGCAAAATGCAAGCAATGTTAAAATTAAAAAAAATTTTTCAAGTGTTTTCATAATCATTTGATTTTATACGCAAATATACACTTTTTATATAAAATACAACGTTAGCAATTAACAATTAATTTTAACCTCAAAATAAAAACAAAATAATTCTAACTCATCAATTAAATGATGTCTACAAAAAACATATTTTCTATAAAATGCTAAACAGAGAGGTATAACTAAAAAAAAATCTGTATAAATTTTATTTATAAAATTTATACAGACTAAAATTATATTATTTAATAAAAATGCTATTAGCGAGCATCAATTATACCTGCGAAATCTCCTGCTTTAAGAGCTGCTCCACCAATCAATCCGCCATCAACGTCTTTCTTTGCAAAAATTTCAGCAGCGTTAGACGGTTTACAACTTCCACCATAAAGGATTGTAGTGTCGTCAGCTACAGTTTGACCGAAATTATCAGCTACAGCTTTACGAATCATTGCATGAATTTCTTGTGCTTGTTCTGGAGTAGCGGTTAAACCAGTACCGATAGCCCAAACAGGTTCGTAAGCAATGATAATTTTTTTAAATTCGTCGGCAGTAAGAGTAAAAACAGTATCAACGAGTTGAGCTTTGATAACATTGTTGTAGATGTTTTGACCAGCTTCGCGTTGATCTTTTGTTTCGCCAACACAGAAAATAACATCAAGACTTTCAGCAAGGGCAAGTTTAATTTTTTTAAGAAGAATTTCTGAATTTTCTTTAAAATACTGACGGCGTTCTGAGTGTCCAAGAATTACAGCCTTAACACCAATTCCTTTGAGCATCGAAGCAGATACTTCACCTGTATAAGCACCATTTTTCGTAGCAGCACAATCTTGAGCAGCAAGTATTACTTTGTCTGCATTAATTACCTGAGCCACAGATGCAAGATGTGTAAAAGGTGGAGCGATTACAATTTCTTTGCCAGCAGGCAAATTTTTCTTTTCGGCGTATGCGCTCACTTGTTTTGCAAGTTCTACTCCTTCGGCAACAGAAGTATTCATTTTCCAGTTGCCTGCAACAATTAGTTTTCTCATTTTTTTGTAATTAATTTTATATGTTGAATTTTTTCAATCTTTATATTTATAATCAAGTTGTTCGAGTTGTTTAAAATACTCTTCACGCTGAGCCACTTCTTGTTCAAGATCGCTCATTGTAAGATTAGACAAATCGTATTCCCCTGCAGCTATCGAAGCCATTTCTGTTTTATCAGCAGCTTCAATTTTTTGTTGGTGTTTGTCAAGTTGCTGCAAACGCTTTTCGTTTTGTTTTACAGCTTTCATTTTTTCTTTAAGGTCGGTGTATTCTTTCTGTTTTTGTTCAAAAACTTCAATACGTTGTTTGTAACCATCAATTTTTTGCTGATAATCACGTATAATCTTGTCGCATTTATCTTCGGTTTCAAATGATACTTGACCAATGTATTCCTCTTTTATTTTTGAATAATTGGCCAAAAGTTTTTCGCGTTCCATCATAACACCCTTGGCATCAAATACTTGAGAATATGCAGAATAAATAGCATCGTTGCTCCAAGCAGTTAGACGACGAATTTCACTTTCTGCTTTAAATTTATTTTGTCGTGCCTCCGATATTGCACTATTAATCTTCATCTCCAACGACATACCATTGCCGCCATCAAAGCCTGCTTCAACAGAAGCATCAATAAGTTTGCCAGCAACAAAAGTTCCTATACCAAGCAATGCCCCACCACCCAACAAAAGAATACTTGTAAAACTTCCTCCAGTTATAAATCCAAAAACTCCAAGCCCTACGGCCGCCAAACTTGCTATATAAAGTATCTTTTTCATATTTCAAAGGTTGTTAGAATATTTTCAAGTTTCAAAATTAGTAATAAAAACATTAAGAAACTACTTTTTTTAAAAAAAATTAAAAAAAAACTTGCGCAATGCAAGATAATAGCATTGCGCAAGCAACTAAAAACAAATGTATTTATGGAACTATTTACTACAAACTACTTTTTGTTTTGTTCTTTCAACAAATCGCGAATTTCTCCCAAAAGTTTTTCTTCTTTTGATGGCTCTGGAGGAGCTGCTGGTTTTTCTTCTTCTTTTTTCTTAAATTTGTTTATTGCTTTGATAACCAAAAAGATACACAATGCAACCAAAACAAAATCAACAACGTTTTGGATAAACTGACCATATTTTATTTCAGCTTCGCCAACTTTTACAGAAAGATCTGTAAAATCTATACCTCCAGTAATTATACCAATAATAGGCATAAAAACGTCATTAACAAGCGATGTAACGATTTTTCCAAAAGCACCACCGATAATTACACCGACTGCCATATCCATTACATTGCCTTTTAAGGCGAATTCCTTAAATTCTTCAATAAATTTTTTCATTGTTTTTTCCTTCCTTTATTTTAAATTATTTTAAATCTTTTTTTGATCTTTATTTTAAACGGGAGCGCCCGTCTTTATTTACGTTTTTGATAACAGCCATCTGAATAATTATTACTGCCGCACAACATTGCGCCAATCCAGATCTCCCCTGTCAAGTGCAAGCAGCAGTGCTTCCGCCGTTGCAAGGTTGCTTGCAAGCGGAATGTTATGTATGTCGCACAAACGAAGAACGGAATGTATATCAGGCTCGTAATTTTTGCTTGTTACGGGATCGCGCAGGAAAATAACAAGATCGATATCGTTGTTTGCTATCTGTGAACCGAGCTGCTGCTCACCGCCCAGATGCCCCGCAAGGTACGATGCTCACACCGCCCACCGACTGCGGGTCTTTGTCCCATGAGCGTCCTCCGA
>CALFIU010000077.1 GCA_937877455.1 uncultured Bacteroidales bacterium | reverse complement strand
AAATCGAATATCAAATGGCGTTGGTGAAGTATCGTCAGGCGGTGGGGAATTGAAAATTGAAAATTGAAAATTGAAAGTTGAAAGTTGAAAATTGAAAGTTGAAAATTGAAAGTTGAGAATTATGAATTGTGAATTATGAATTGTGAATTGTTAATTGTGAATTGAAAACCATGAAAGTCAGCAATATCATAACAAATCCGAAATATATGCAAAATGAGGCGTTTGGAAACTTTCTCAAAAACCTGCCTATGCTGTTCGACACCATGGGCAGGACCATCTATGATGGTCGCAACACCATAAAAATATTTGCGCCTCCAGAGAGTCATTTTAATGTTGACATTGCTGTAAAAAAATACAAAGTTCCCAATCCGATTCAACGTGTGCATTACACTTTATCAGGCGACACTAAGTGCCGTAGAGCGTATGTCAACGGCATGACACTTACCGTTTTCGGTTTTTCAACGCCCGAAAGCATCGCCATGGTGGAGACCAAACAGCACGGATTTTTCCATACGGGGTATTACGTATGTATGTCTGTCAACAACGAAAAGAATTTGCTCGACCTAATAACAGAAAATGGCGTTGTCAACGTTGAATTGGCAGACCAGTTTGCCGAAATGCTTGTCAAACTTCATAAAAACGGATTGGTGTTCAACGACTTGAACTTAACTAATGTCCTATGTACAAGACGGTACGACGGCGGCACATTGTTTACCCTCATCGACACCAACCGCATGAAATACCACGGCAAGAATGATTTGCTGTGGAAGAAATGTATTAACGATTTCAAGTCGTTTTCGGGCAGTTTCGATGCCTACAATCATGTTGTAAACAAGTATTGCGAATTGCGCAATATCAACAAAAACACCGAAATCGACAAGATGATGGCAATCAAGGCGTTGTACAGTATTCATTACCGCAGGAAAAAACGGTTTCTCCACGGATTGAAAAACCTTATCACATAACCCTTTGATTATCTTCATTATTTTCAAATTGAATGAAAAAACTGACTATTTTTTTACTTTTTCAAATTATAAGTTGCTCGCTTTTAGGGTAGTCGATGCCCGATTTAGCCGACATCGACTCCGTTAAGTGAGTTTTTGAAAACTTGCCGTCGTTTGGACTTTCAGCATGTTTTAGAAAAGGGGGAAGTCGAAAATTGAAAGTTGACAATTGACAATTGACAATTGACAATTCACAATTGACAATTCACAATTCATAATTGTTAATTTTTATTAAATCCTCCTCACCATCACCCCTGACACTCAGCATTTCTAACCATTCGGTAACTATGAAACTTTTTTGTAAGTTCTTGCAGGGGAAGATTTTATGGCGTAAATTTGCATTGTAAAAATTAAAAAAAACAACAACAGTATGGAAAATTTGAAATTATCAGGAAGTTTTCAGGCGTACGAACTCAACGGATTCCGCCTGCACGTTTACAACAGCAACGATGTCATGGCCGACACATCGTTTGTGATTGAAGGCAAGGATGCTCTCGTGGTGATGGAATACCCGCTCTTCAAGGTCAACGCCGCCGAATTTGCCGCATACATCGAGAAACTCGGCAAAAAGATTGCAACCGACATCACCGACTACCATCTTGGCGGCAGCGACAAACTCCCGATCGTGATGCCCGAAGGCATGCCCAGCTTCATCGAGGGACCCATTTACGGCGGCATGATGAAGGGCTTTGCGCAGCAATTTGGCGACACGATGGTGGCTCTCCCGACTCAAAAGGCGACAGAAGTTCCTTTCGGTAGCACACAGCAATACGCTGGCGTTGACTTCCGTTTTGAGCGCGGCGCATCGAGCGATTTTCCCGGAGCGTCCATCATCATCGGCGGTCAAGTATTCTATAGCCATTGGGCATACTACACTGCGCACATGAGCCCGTTGCAACTTGGCAGTGCTGCTGCTGTGGATGCCGAACTCGATGCCACGAAATTCGCACTCAATTCTGGCTGCAAGTATTTCATCGGCGGACACGGCGGACTTGTCGAGAAACCAGCAGTGGAGGCTCGCGTTAAGTATCTCGAAACCATCAAGAAACTCATGGCTGAAAACGCTGACGCAATGTCGTTTGCAAAGGCTCTGAAGGCAGCATTCCCGACAATGCCAGGCGACATCGACCCGTTGGCACAGGCTCTTTACAAAAAGTAGTTTAACAATCTTGGTAACCAAATGATACAGAAAGCTCTAAATTTTCTTACAGGACATAGGGACGTCGCCTTTGCCACGTGCGAGGGCGGCTTGCCCAAAATCCGTGTGTTTCAGATTATGAAACAAGAAGGCACGGTGTTCTATTTTGCAACGTCGTTAAAGAAAGAGGTTTATCGTCAACTTCAACAAAACCCTGACATCGAGATACTTGCAATGGAAGGCAATGTTTCGGTGAGATGCTCAGGACGTGCTAATTTTCATGTTGACGACGAGGTGAAAAGGTGGATTTTCGACCACAACGACGTCCTGCCGCGGCTCTACAACAGCTACGACCAAATGGCGTATTTTTCGATGAACATCGCCACTTTGGATTATTACGACCTTGCGCCTACGCCCCCGATTCTCAAGCACTTCGACCTGATGACCGGCGAGATTGGCGATGGTTATGTCGGTGAAAAGTATTCAAAATAAACGGCTGTTTTGCAATGATTCTCAACACTGGCGGACGGACCGACACTGTTCAATACTATTCTCAATGGCTGCTGAACAGATTTCGCGAAGGTTATGTGCTTTCGCGTAATCCGTTGTTTCCCAGAACAATAAATAGAATAGAACTTTCGCCCGACAAGATTGACGTTGTGGTGTTTTGCAGCAAAGACTATTCGCCGATTCTCGAAAACTTGCACGAAATTCATAGCCGTTTCAGGTGTTACTATCACTATACAATAACGGCTTACGGCACTGATATTGAGCCAAATGTGCCGTCGATTGAAAAAAGTGTGGAAACTCTGAAAAAACTCTCTCAGATGGTTGGGAAAGAGAAAGTTGCATGGCGTTACGACCCCGTTTTGCTTACAGACAAATACACCGTTGACCGTCATTTAAAGACTTTCGACTATCTTTCGCGCGAACTTGCGCCATACGTTGACCGCTGTATTTTTAGTTTTGTGGAGATGTACAAAAAACTCGCCTACAATATGCCTGAACTCCAACCGGTTTCTGTTGACGATAAATTGTTGTTGACCAAAGGGTTGGGCTCGATTGCCAAAAAATATGGCCTTTATCTTCAAACGTGTGGCGAGCGCGATGATTATTCAATGTACAACATCCACAAAAGCGGTTGCATGACTGCCGAAATTCTTGGTAAAGCGTTGAATATCAGTTTTAAAAAGGCTGTTTACAAACCGAGCCGAAAGGGTTGCGGCTGTTTGGATTGCAGAGGGTTGGGCGATTATAATTCGTGTCCGAATGGTTGCCGCTATTGTTACGCCAACAACGACCACGCCAAGGCTTTGGAAAATTACCACAGCCATGACCCCTCGTCGCCGTTGTTATTAGGTCATGTCCTTGACACTGACATAATTAAGCCCGCCGTGCAGACAAGTTGTGTCGACAATCAAATGTCGCTGTTTTGAAAAAAACGTTTATGCTTAGGTAAACACAAAAAGTTTTGACACGTGTTGAGGAATTAGGCAGTGGCATTCGCAAAATGTTCAAATACACGCCGTTATATTCCAACGGCAAAGAACCCAACATTGACGAAAACGACATTTTCCGTATTAAAATTCCATACGTTCCGCTGTTTTCTTTGGATGGCCAAACTACCCAAGAGAATGGGAAAACTACCCAGAAAAACATAGAAACTACCCAGAAAAACAAGAGTGTTGTCTTGAAAACAAAGGATGTCATTATTGAAATGATAAGAGTTAATCCATCAATTTCACTTCTGAAATAGCCAAACATCTTGGGATAACAAAACGCGCAGTGATAAAACATACTAATAAATTGCAAGAAAAGGGCATTATTCAATTCGTTGGTAATGCAAAAAACGGCGAGTGGATTATAGTTGGTTTGCCGAAAAACTCATAAAAGGTTCACCGATAACAAGCAAAAAGGTTCATCGATAATAGCATAAGGTTCACCGATAATAGCATAAAGTTCACCGATAATAAAAGATAAGGTTCACCGACGACCTAAGAAGGTAATTGACAGTTTTCATTGAAAAACAACAACCAAATGAAAAGTATTCTATGGCATGTAGTATGGATAGCGGTTTCAACTCATCGCATCTCTCAATTCTTCCTGCAACTTCAACAATTGGCAGCGCAACTCAAGAATTCAATAAATGCAAACAAGCCGCCGATAACACAGGTCTAAAAGACTGTGCATACAGCGGCTGTGAAAAGTTTAGGCGACTTAATGACTACTGTCGCCGTGTACTTTCAATAGAATGCCTTTTGAATGCAAGGTACATGGCATTTGAAGAAATGTACAAAAATCATTTCTGATTAGCCTTTCATTCCAGAAAGTTTCCTGAATAGTTCGTCTCTGTCGTAACTCGAAATTTTGTCATTGGCATAAAGGTCTCGTACCCAGTTTTCCAGTTTGGAAATTACGGACCTGTTGTAATCACCATTAGACGTTACCAATTCTTCTCTATAAGGAATTTCGTAGTTGTGAATGTTGCAATGATATTCCAACCAATCTTTGAAACCTGTGTAACAAGAATCCTGATATGATGTTGCACTGCCAAAAGAAATTGCTGTGTCGTGTCCGTCAATTGCTGACGAGCCATCACCTTGCATCGCATATTCCAATGCCTCCTCTATTTCTGAAGTAGTGTATTGTGTCAAATCAACACCCTGTTCTGCAAATGTATTGATGATGTCATCAAAATCTCCGTCAAAACTGCCCGAAGAAATGATTTGCTCAATTAGGTCGTATAAACTATTGTCTTCCATTGTCTAATGAATTTAATTATTGTTCTTTTTCTTTTTGAATGTGTCACGGAAAATTTTTCCGAGTTCTTCCTTGGTTGGTTTGTTTTGACCAAGATATTCACGACGGAAGTATTCTTTTGCACAGGCTCCAATTGCCCATGCAGCCGCCGCAGAAATGGCCGCGTCAATTGCAAAACCAACTCCATAGCCAATACCTGTGCTTTCTGCAATCATAGAAAAAACTTTTGACCCAACATTCATTGATAAAAACCAAAAACCAGCTGATAGGAAAAATTGTTTGCATAGTTTCCACCCTTCTTCCTTAAACAATTTAATACCATAAGCATTTCCTATTGCCACTGCTCCTGCACCCATTGCGGTAGCTGTTAATGCCCAATTTACATGGGCTGGAACTGCTGCTGTAGCAATTACGACTTTTACCATTGTTGAGATTGCCTTGTCTGCATCTGCATCACATTCCGAGATACTTTTTTTGTCCATAGTCAAACAATTTTATTAGTTTAACAATCTTTTTCCTATAGCATAAAGAAAGGGTGCAGACTACTCCATAGTTCACTAAAGGCGACCAAGCCCGAAAACACCATGAAGAAAGCCCACACCCCTATATCGGATGTGAGCATTTGCAGGATTGACGTTTTCTATAATTTTTGGTCGCTTTAGTGAATCAATCCTTACAAACGCTCTTTCAATTCTATGTCTTTAACTTCCCAAAGATACGGCAATAATTTTAAAACAAAAAAATCTTTTTACAACTTTTTTACAAAAATTTTGCAATTAGTTGATATTCAACTATTTCCACACTGGCAAATATCCCATTGCGGCGGTGTCGATTGATGTAAAAAGTTGTTTCAATTTGTCGGTCATGCGCGTCAGTTTCCTAACAAAAATTCACATTCTTTTTATCTATTTTTCTAAAACACTTTTCATATACATTTCAATCTCGCTTGCCGTAACGTCATAAATGGGGTTCATTTGATGAAAATTTTGTTCCTCACTAAATCTCTGACCATTTGTGAGCATTGAAATGAGGTTCTTTGATTTTAGACGGTGTCGCGAATATCGCAATGCATTGTCCATAAGTAGTTGAATATCAACACCCGTTTGCAAAATGGAATAAATGTCGTAATAATCCCTAAAATTGCTACGACGAAGCAAAACTTCCATTTTCATAGCACCGATAGCGTTGATGTCGGCAACTTTAAGATTGTTAAGAAAGGTAATTTGCGTCATCTCCGGTGCATATTTATCGGCAACATAAAAAGATATTTTAACATCGTCAACCAAAAACTCAATATGGTCAATATCGAGAATATCAACATTTTGTATATTGGCAAATGAAGAAAATTCTTTTTGAATTGCTGGCCAATCTACTTCGAGACGGTCGTCGGGGTGTTTTTTCCAACGCATAAAGTCCAAATCTTCGCTCTCGCGTGCGCCAATTTGCAGATTTAAAGCCGTTCCTCCAACCAATACGTATGGTTTTATGCTCTCCATTTTAGAAACCGACTCAAAAATTTGATATGTTTTATCAGTCAATCCTTTCATTTCATCCTCCTATTCAAAATCCTTGTTTCCATGCTTTTGATGTACATGTCGGGATTTTTGACGCGGAAATAGAACCACGCAAAAAAACGGTTTAGCGTGTAGAGATAATCGCCTTGGGGTACGAGCCTTTCGAGCCAAACATGCTTAACCTTTTGTTTGCCATAGAGTTCAAATAGCACCTTGATTTCGTCCAAATCCAAGTAAACAAGCGTTTTTTCGATGATGATTTCGTCGGGTACATCGCTGTCGGCAAATTCTGGTGCGTAACTCCAAAAGCATTTTTCTTCCTTCAATTTCTCTATGAGGAAGTGCTTTCGGACGGTTTTCTTGACCGTTGAGCGAATTTTTGTCGGTATTTGTCGGCTCAGATTAAGCATATTTTTCTTTTTCCGCAAATATAAACAATCTGTCGTTTATCAACAAATAATTTTTTTCCCGTATTTTTTTGCACTTCAGGATTCTTTTCGGCAGCCTTTTTTTGCAAATACCGAAAACTTCAATTATCTTTGCACCCAAACATCAACCACGAGAAAATTATGGCAAAATACCTCAATCCATACACCGACTTTGGATTCAAGAAACTTTTCGGCTCGGAGTTCAACAAAGACCTGTTGATAAGTTTCCTGAACGCCATGTTTGAGAAAAGCAGTGCGATACCCAAGGACGAAATCCTCGACATCACTTACCTCAACGCCGAAAAACTTGGGCGCAAGTCGTCGGAAAGGAAAGCCATATTCGATGTCTATTGCACCACCAAGAGCGGAGCGAAATTCATTGTTGAGATGCAGAACGTCTTCCAACAGTTTTTCAAGGACAGGA
>CALFIU010000076.1 GCA_937877455.1 uncultured Bacteroidales bacterium | reverse complement strand
AGTCATTGAAAATCAATTAGTTAAAAATTTAACAAAGTTGGAATGATTTGATTGATAACGTGTTATGATACTTGCGAAAGTTTAGTAAATAATTTGTTATTCCAACTTCTTTCCTTTTACTTCTTGTTCCGACCCTTTTTTAGTAGATGTTGTGATAATATCAACTAAATCAAGAAAATGCGATTTTGAAACCTCGGATTTGCCAGCGTGGTGAATTTTGCGGTGGATTTTGTTTAGGGTTAGGCGATAAAACGGATGCAAGTCGCCATCTGCGGAAAGTTTCATAGTTTTAACAAGTTTTGTTACCATCTGACGCTGAATGTACATCTGCCATTTGGAGGGTTGACGAGTATTACTGAATGTAAGTTCAATCAAGTCGTCAATATAATCCAACATATCGTAAGTATCTGTACTGTCGGAATATAGGTAAATGGTTGAAAATACATTCAAACTTGTGAGCGTCGCGACAGCGTTCTCGGCAATCGGGCGAATGAAATTGTCTGGATTACGGTCGAGCGATGAAACATACGGTTGCGAAATCAACCACGAGGGACAGTCAAAAACTGTTTCTTTCAAAAAATTCAACGCTTCCACGCAGCGAGATTTGCTTTCGGGCGTGTAAACCGTGGCTGACTGCTTGTTGACATAGACACCGCCAACATTGCGAAGTGCGTGACCAACATATTTTTTGTACTGTTTTAATGCGCTGTTATAAACCTGCAAAAGGTCTTCCTTGCTGTTGAGGTCGTTCGCAGTCCAATCAGCAAGATTTTCAACCACGAATTTGAGGTTTTCGATACCCCAACGTGCGGTTTTCATCTGATTGTCACCAAGATCCTCGGTTTGGGCTCGTGGGTCGTTGTCATTGCCTTCGCCACCGTACCAAAGACGTGGATTATTTTTTAGACGTTGGTCGGTTAAACGGCTGAGTTTCAGCGATTCGTTCTCCTCATTTTCTGAATCCGCAAAATATCTGTAACCCCATTCAATGGCCCATTTGTCATAATCGTTAACACGTGGAAAAATGCCTCTCGGTCCAATATTGTCGCCAGGCTGTGCAGCATAATTGAAACGTGCATAATCCATAATCGAGGCTGTATGACCGTATTTTTCCACCCACGACTTGTTGCGCAGACTGTCGGCTTTTGTAGCAAAACTTGCGCCCATATTGTGTTTAAGGCCAAGAGTATGACCAATCTCGTGGCTGCTGACAAAACGTATCAACTGACCAATCAAATCCTCGTCAAAATTCATTTTTCTTGCTCGCTCGTCCACTGCGCCCACCTGAACCATATACCAATCGTGAATAATCTGCATGACATTGTGATACCAACCGATGTGCGATTCGATAATTTCGCCAGTACGTGGGTCGCAAATGCGTGGGCCATAAGCATTTGCTGTGGGTGATGCAAGATACCTTATGACTGAAAAACGGGCGTCTTCAAGGCTCATCGTCGAATCGTCCTCGGGCCATTCCTTGGCTGTGATTGCGTTTTTCCAACCAGCCTGCTCAAATGCAGGATTCCAATCTTCAACGCCTTGAATCAGATATTTGCGCCATTGTTTTGGAGTGGCAGGGTCGATGTAATAGACAATCTGCTTTTTAGGTTCCACGAGTTCGCCACGGCGCATTTTTTCGAAATCCAACGAATCCTTGGGTTCGAGCCGCCAACGTGAAACCACCATTCGTTTGCGCACTTTCTGCTGATTATCAGAATATTCCTTGTAGTCATCGGTAAAATAGCCAACTCTTTCATCGTAAAATCGTCTTTTCATCGGCTCAGACGGCAAGAGTACAAGCGAAGTGTTGATTTTAAAAGTCATCATACCAGTCTGCTTGGCGGCGGCGGCTTTTGCGGCTTCACCCTTGGAAGTATATGTCTTTACCGTAACTATTTCAAGATTAGTGGGATAAGTGTTGACACTCTCGATGTACGAAAGATCGTTTTTTAGAGTTGACACGCCGAACTTAGCCTTAGCCGCCGCTGCAAACCCTGTAATTTGATTGTCCTCACGGATAAAATCGGTAAACTTTATGCGGCACGACGACGGCGAAGAATTTTTAGCGGACGGCAACGAATCGGTCTTGAATGCCGCCAAGATAGGATTTTCACCACTTGCTCCAACTGCCAACGAAATATCAGCAGTGTCGCTATTGGATAACGATTTTGCAATCAACGCCCGCAGAAAAACTACTTTGTCATGTTTTTCAAAGTAAAGAATCTTATTGTCAATGAGTTCGCCGCCAAAAAATCCGAGATCGACAGGCGTTGTGGCAAAACGTGTCACCGCCAAAAATGGCCGTCCAAACAGTGTGTCGTCGATATGAAGGTAATAATCATTTTTAATTTTTTCAACACCGAACACACCTTGCCGCACCTCGCTTTTTTGTGCAACGGCTGCGTTGATAATCAATAATAACAGCGAAATTATGTAAAATCTGCGAATCATCACGTTAGAAAATAATACCAAAACTTGTGCCAACAAAAGTTAAACTACGCTTGTCGGAAGACTTGAGATAGTCACCATAAAACTTGACAAACCAATCGGACGAAAAGCCCTTAACCGATACGGGCATCTTGAAGCCGATTTGCGCTGAAAATTTGTTGTAATCCGCTGAATACCAAGCCATATCAGGAATCAACACGTTGACGGCTATTGGCGATGAGAGATTGCGCAAAACGAGCCTTGCATTATTGGCGGTGTGGTGCATGACGGCGATTGTCGACCATAATTTGCCACCGAGGACATTACCGCCCAACTCGCCGCCAATGTTAATTCCACCGTATTCCAACGCCGATTCGGGAACGTAATGATTGTTTTCGGAAGTGTTTTTGGAAAATTTGACGGCAAAATGCGCACGTTGCAGGCTGTCACCTTGCAAAATAGCAATCTTGTAGAAAGCGTCCAAGTCGCTCAAATCCACGGTGTAACGCTTTTCGTAGACAATTGCCGTGCTGTATTCCTTGCTTTCAACGCCAGTTTCGGGATTGATTGTCGTGGACAATTTTTGCAGATATTCGTTGGCATACGCTGAATAAATTTTGAGCGAAAAGTCCAACGTGTGCAGCAATCGTCCGTGTCGATACCGATTTTGAAAACCGACTTCATAACGTTCGCCATAAAACCGCCCCGGCTGCCTTCTGTACTGCTCCGTGATGTATTCCTTTTCGTTTAAATACGCAAAAGTCAGAAGGTTAGAATAACTATTGCCGCCGTAAGAATACGACACCTCGCCGCCAAGCGAATGGTTCACGAATTGACGTTGAAACCCCTTGTGTCCGCCCAGCGAATACGAATTGTTTTCAAGTCCCGACATATCGTAAAAATCGAAAATCGCATCTGTCTGAACGAGGCTATAACTGAGCAGTTTTTCCTTTCGGCGGACATATTCAAACCCGATTCCGATTGTGTTTTTGCCGAGAAACGTGTAAGTCATCGACGGCGAAATACCATAAACACAGAGATTTACACGGCTGCGAGGATCTTTTAGCCTTGACAAGTCGCCGTTTTTATATTTGACCGACACGCCGTATGAAAATGCGCCGAGCCTTACCGTGGACAGCCTTGCGTCAATGTCAAAATCCATAAAATCGTACTTGCCAAACTCTGCGCTGCCAAAAATATAAGGGTCGCTGTTGTAGGGGCGCAAAACGTCGCAATAAGCACGATTTTTGGTCCTTCCATCGTCAAAACTAAAAGTGCCGTAACCATAAAACCATTTGCCGATTTTCATGTATCTTTCAGTTTTGAATTTAAGAGCGTTGGTAGTGCCGCCCTCTTGAACACGATGAAAATCGCCTTCCAAATGGCTTATGTCAAAATATGCAGTTCCCCATTGGCGCGTTGTGTCGAGCCCCAATCCTGCGGCGTTGCGTGCCTGCCGCCAAATGGAATGGTCTTGCGCCCGAAGCCCAACGGTCATCATCGACATTACTAACGCCAAAAGGAAACTGTATATTTTCATGATAATCAATGTTTTATTATATTAATACTCTCTGATTGTAGCCGTTTTTGAGGCTGTGAAATCGTTGCTGCTGTTGTTGGTGTCCACAAGGATTGTGCGTCCTGCCTCCTTGGTTGCCTCTTTGTCCACTTTGCGGACATAGACAATGCCCGAACGTCCCGTAGTGGCATCGCTGTGTTGTTCGCCAGCGTCGATGTAATCGTAGAAACGCTTTTGTTCGAGGTCAACAGAGCCATCGTTCTTATATTTGAGGATTTCGATGGCGTCAATTATAGTTTCCACTGGCACAGGAAATTGCTTATTTCCAGAGGTTTTGCCGTCAGCGTAAACATCTTGGTCGAGGTTGGCTTCGAAATCGTAGTCGCTGCTGAAAATAGCCACGCCGCAAGGTCCGCCTTGAGTAAGGTTCATGTATGTAAGCGTGGTCATAGACGTGTAAACGAGCGACAGTGCCTTGGTTTGTTCGTTGTTCTGAATTGGTTTCTTGGATTCAGTGTCCTTGGCCTCCAAATCTGCGCCCGAAAGGTCTTGATCCTCGTATTCAGTGTAATTGAAAGCACTGTTAACAATGAGTAAAGTCTTGGAAGGTGCAAGTGCTGGCGTGCCTTCAGGAATCCTGAAAATTTGTTTCATATAGATGTTCTTAGGGTCAACGCCAAGTTTGTATGCAACGGTGCTGTTGCCCTCCACAAGTCCGATGTAAAGTCCAGCCACTTCAACGTCCTCGTCCGAATTGTTGAAAATTTCGATGTACTTTCCGTTGTCAAAATTTGTTGACTTTCCTTCTCCGTTGGTGTACTTGCGACCCTCGTTGTAAACCTTTCCGATAACGAGTGCCGACTTTTCGCTAACAATCAATGATACAGTCTTTTCGGCGTTTTCAGAGATGATTTCGCTTGCAAGAGTTCCCGAAACGGTGTACTTGTTGTTGGAAACTTGCTTTTCGGTGGCTGCGGTGTAGTCGGCGGCTGTAATTGTCCACGAAGTTGACACGCTGTACTCGCCAGGTATCACTTGTGAAAACGTTGCGACGCCTTTCTCGTCGGTCTCGGCGGTTAATGTTGCTTCTGTGCCAGCAAGTTTCACCGTGCGGCCATTGAGCAACGCTGCATCAACGGTCTTAAACTCTTCGGGATAGTTTACTTTCACGGTTACAGTTAGATACGACACCGTGCCGTCATTTTCAGGCATGACGGTTTTCGTGGTGTCCGACTGCTCGATGACCACCTTGTCATCATCATCGTCGTCGCAAGCGGTTGCCGCAAAAAACAAAACTGGCAACGTCGCCGCAATTAGGAAATATTTAAATTTCATTGCTTTTTAGTGTTAAAATTATAATGTTCAAAAATTGAAAAATAATTCTATTCCAAATCCAAACTTGCCAGTGTTGCGCTGGACAAGAGTGTTTGACGAACTGCTTGTGCGGAACGGCTCGTAAAAAAACATATTGTTGGCATAAAATGACAAACCCGCACTTTTGCCCAGTTCCTTGGTCAACCGTCCCGAAACAAACCACGTCCTTGGCTGCTCGGTTTCAGGCTCACGATTGATGATTGCCTCATTGGCTATCGTCACCTCCGAATTGGCAGGTTTTTGACTGTAATAAACGCCGTCCGAGCCGATGTAGCCGTTGTGCATCGATGGCGTAATCTCGTGATAATCAAGATTGCTGTCAAGATAGCCGATTGGCATTTTGGCGGCAATGTACTCGTGGGACGATTCGCTCCAAATCACTTGGCACGACAGCGAAACCACCATTCTCAACGCTGGAATGTGCGTCACGGTGCGCAAAGTGGTCAAAAATTGTTTGTAAAGATTGTAGTCATCTTCGGTCTTGTAAGCCAGTTTTACTGACGGATACGAACCCGAAGCCGTTGGCGATTTGTAAGTCAACGACTTAGAATATGTTTTTGTACTTTGCGCTGCACCCGAGAGGTAGAACGTTGTCCTTATAAGTTTTATTTCACCGCAATCGAGGTCAAATTCAACACCTTTGTTGACCGTAACATCTTCATTGCCAACCATTCCCGTTGTCACAAAAACTGTGTACACTTTTTCGGGATTGTCATAGTCGATTGTTGACGGCGTGCCTACTATAATTCCTTGGTTTTGAGAGTAATAGTTTAGCGGATAAGTTATGTAGTCCGTCAACGATGAAAATCCGTTTGGAGTTTTGTCGTGGTAAGCAGTCACGTTGAGTTTGTGGTCGTGTGGCAATGTGAACGTTATTCCGCCCTCCACCTTTGTGGTCGTGGCGTTTTTGAGACCGTCAGAATATTTGATGTCTTGCACAAATGTGTGATACACAAGAATATCCGATTCGCCCGTTGTGGTTGTGTAACGTGCGGCGAGATTATCGGTGTATTTTTTGTCGGGGTAGATGTACGCAAGTCCCGGAGTCTTGCTGTTAAGTCCAATTCCTGCACGGAGATCCACCCATTTGGTAAGTTCGATGGAATAGTTGACACGTGGCGAAACGGCGTATGTGGACACGTCGCCAAATGGCTGAAGCATAGTTGCACGTGCGCCTATTTGCAATTTCATCTGCCGTTCGCCCCAATATTCGAGCGCAATGTTGTCCTCGGCATACGCCGAAAATTTATGAATGGCAGGCACATCGCTGTAAGAGCGTGGGCGGCCGTCAGAATTAGGCTGGTACGGACGGAGATTGTCCTCGTTGTAATAGCCACGCCCATTGTTCCAATCGAGGTTATACTCAACGCCCACCTTAAAACTTTGCGACAGATGACCGTTGCGTAGATGAAAATTGTCGGAAATTTTGGCGATAAAATTGCCAGGGTGATTTTCGTTGTAGCCAGTAGCGAGGTACGGTTTCACAACTGACGAAACTTCATAGTAGCCTGTTTCTGTGGCAGTTAAAATTGGCAAAATCTGACCCGCAGTGCCTTTGTAAGATGATTTTTCCCAGTGGTTGTCGGTGTACGAAAAACCTATTGTATAATTGAGTGAACGCGCAAACTTTCTGTCAAGCGAAATTTTGCCATTGTGCGTGATTGCGTAGCGGTTGTTATGAACCTCGTTTTGCGTGCCGTCCTGAACAGCATCGGGATCGTTGCCGTTCCAATCTTTGGCAAGTGTTATGCGTAACTTAGTGTCGGTGTGCCACTTAGAAGAAAAGTTATGACTGTATCCTGCGCTCATGGTGTAACGGTTGAACGAAACCGTCTTCATTCTCGGGTCGCCCCACGCACGTGCATAGTCAAAATTGAAATTTAAAACATCTTTGTTTTTGAGTTTCAAGCCTTTGCCGAGCGAATAATTTTGCAACCCTGGATTGATTTTGGCTTTTGCTTGCCACGGTGTAACGCCGATTTTGCTGTGGACAATCACCAATCCCGAGGTCAAATCGCCGTATTCAGCGGACGGAATGCCACGCACAACTTCCACACTTTCAATGTCATCGGCAGAAATTTGGCGCAAATCCGTCCCCTCAAAAGACGTACTTGAAAATGTACCTTGCGTTACGTTGCCATTGTTGCTCATCGGCACTCCGTCCACCACGACCGACGCACCAAATGCGGAAGTCTTATTGTTGACAAGTTGACGTATCTGAATGTTCTGTTGGCTTGTCATGCTTTGATTGCCCATTTCTTGACCGGGAATCAGCTGCATAACATCAGCAAGGCTCGTTGCCTGCAAGTGGTCAATGGCTTGCCGCCCAATCTGCGAACTTGTTGACTTGCCAGCGGCGTTTTGTTTTGCAGTCACAACTACTTCACTGATTGCAAGCGTGTTTTCTTCGAGTTCTATTTTTAAGTTAAGATTTTGATTTACATCTATTTCCTGATGAATGCTCACAAATCCGACGTATGAAATATTAAGAAAATATTTGCCTTGTGGAACATTCTTTAAGGTCGCCTTGCCGTCAAAATCCGTTGTTGTAGCCGCCACGAAGGGGTCAAGAACACAATTCGCCATCAAAATTGGCGAGTGGGTAGATTTGTCAAGCAGCAAAATCTCAATGTCAAATCCTTGTGCCACAGAAACTAATGACACCAAAACTGAACACAGAGCCAACAATATTTTTTTCATATACAAATTCTAAAGCATTTTTGTCGCCGCAAAATTATCCTACATTTAGTATACAAACAATACCTATTTGTAGGTATAATTTTACACTAAAAATCCCCAAATGTGATTAGAGGTTGCTTTTCTCATAAAATATCCTTAGGAACTGTTTACAAATAAAGTTTACACTTTAATTTTTTTGTCGCTTCGCGAGAAATCTTACAAAGTTATTTCCTAAACTTTCGCAAGTGTTTTAAGAGAGCCCAAAAAAATAATAAAAAAAGGCAGCAAAAATTTTGTAAATACACTGAAAATCA
>CALFIU010000075.1 GCA_937877455.1 uncultured Bacteroidales bacterium | reverse complement strand
TTGTAGGGGCGGGTCTATGTGCCCGCCCGCATTGATGTCGATTCAAATGAAATTGCCGTGTCAATACACCACCATCAGGTCCTCAATATTATTCTGAATTAATAGAAAACTTAAGTCAACCTTAAAAATCTTTCCATAGCCCATCTTAAATCATAAATTATAAAAAAAAATTTATACAAAAAATCAAATTCTAAATATAATTCTTATAGTTTTTATTTTTTCTACACAAAATAATTAACAAAAATACTAAATTATAAAGTCCAAAAAACTATTAAAACAATATTAAACCTAAAAATAGATAAAAAGTACCACAAAAAAACTAAAAAGTATAATAAATCTAAACAACGTCATACATACATTTGCAACGTAAATAAAAAAAGATAAAAATCATGAAAAAAATTATTGAATTTTGCGAATCTATCCCAATGACGATAGTAGGCGGCGTGGCATTAGCCGCAAGTTTAGTAATTATGCTTACACAAACACAAACGCCACTCGATCCTGCATGGATTACAGTTGTTATCTGCGGATTGCCGTTGTATTATTCAGCGTTAAAAAAACTTTTTATAAAGAAAAAAATCTCCTCAGCACTACTTATATCCATAGCACTTACTGCATGTATATATATCGGCGAAGTGTTTGCAGCTGGAGAAGTAGCATTTATTATGGCAATTGGAGAAATGCTTGAAGATTACGCTGTAAATCGCTCAAAAAGAGGATTATCTAAACTTATAAATCTTACACCCGATACAGCAAGACTTATAGATGAAAATGGTAACGAAAAAAACATAAATGCAAAAGATATAAAGCCTAATGATGTTGTTAGAGTATTACCTGGCGAAAAAATAACCGTAGATGGCGTTATAATAAACGGTAAAACAAGCATAGACCAAAGCATAATAACTGGAGAATCGCTACCTGCCGATAAAAAAACTGGCGATAATGTTTTTTGTGGCACACTCAACTGCTATGGATCAGTGGATATATGCGCACAAAAAGCTGGTAAAGATACATCGCTCGAAAAAATGATAAAAATGGTAAAAGAAGCCGAAGACAAAAAAGCTCCTACCCAACGTATAATAGATAAATGGGCAGAATGGCTTGTTCCTGCAGCTTTGCTTATTGCAATTATAACATACGCGATAACAGGCAACATTGAACGCGGTGTTACAGTTTTGGTGGTGTTCTGCCCATGCGCCTTGGTTTTGGCAACACCAGTTAGCATAATTGCAGGTATAGGTCAAGCTGCAAAAAATGGCGTATTAATAAAATCAGGAGAAGCACTCGAAACAATGGGAAAAGTAAACCGAATTACATTCGACAAAACTGGCACGATAACAAAAGGGCAACCCGTTGTATGCGATGTTTTGGGTTTTTCTAATCAAACAAATTCAGAAAAATTACTTCGTATTGCAGCATCCGCCGAAAAAAAATCAGAACACCCATTAGCAAAGGCTATTGTTGATGCGTGCAAAGAAGATTTATTATCATCTGAAAACTTTTCTATGCAAGCAGGAAAGGGCGTTAGTGCAATAGTTGACGGCGATAATATTATATGCGGAAAATACGATTTTCTTTTAGAAAATGGAATAAAAATTAGCCAAGAACAAAAAGAAATAACAGATAATTTTACCCAACAAGGTAAGGCTATAATCT
Source organism: uncultured Bacteroidales bacterium (assembly GCA_937877455.1). Lineage (GTDB taxonomy): Bacteria > Bacteroidota > Bacteroidia > Bacteroidales > UBA3824 > UBA3824. Next base: position 17,813 of record CALFIU010000075.1, on the reverse strand, counting down.
TTGTAGCAATAAACAATCAAGCTGCAGGTGTAATAACACTTAGCGACACTATTAAACCCGAAGCCAAAAATGTAATGCAACAACTAAAAGATTCTGGCATACAACCAGTTATACTCACAGGCGACAATCCTAAATCAGCAAATTATATAGCCTCAATGCTTGACATAAACGATGTAAGAGCCAACCTTTTGCCAGAAGACAAAGTATCTGCAATAAAGCAAATGCAAGATTCAAAAAACATAGTTTGTATGGTTGGCGATGGCATAAACGATGCTCCAGCATTAAAAACTGCTGATGTTAGTGTGGCAATGGGTGCAGCAGGTAGCGATATTGCAATAGAAAGTGCTAACATTGCACTAATGAGCGACAACATTGCAAATTTACCATACATAAAAAAACTCTCAAACGCCACAATCAAAAGCATAAAAACCAACATTACATTGTCTATGGTAATAAACATAGTAGCTGTTGCTCTTTCCATTATTGGATGTTTAAATCCAGTAGTAGGTGCGTTAATCCACAATGCAGGTTCTGTGTTAGTGGTTCTTAATGCAGCATTGTTGTACGATAGAAAAATCAAATAAGCAAAGAGTTTTAGGCGATTTTTTAGCATTAAAAAGTTTAAAATTTGTTTTATACTTGCAAAAGTTGAGAAAAAATATCTAATTTTGCTACGCTAAAAAATATAAATAAAATGCTTGATTTTTCTAATGCGTTATTAACCAACGCAATACTACATAAAACAGGAAACAAGGCACGTGAAGAAGAACTCGTGTTATCAGACAACCAACTTGTTTTAGACGAGTCTATAACCCAAATGCTACAACAATTTTTTCTTGGGCATTTTGGCGACGAAGCATTCTACAATTTCACGTCAGAAGATGGTCCAACAGCAAACAGAATTTTTGATGCCGCCAGATTAATTTTTTCTGATAGCCAAAATTTTGTAGAACAAAGCAAAAACATTGCTTCGATGCTCTATGATGCTGGCACTCACCCCAAAATAAAATCTGGCGACTTATACATTGCACTTTTTTCAAACCTTGTGGTTGACGGTGAACTTGTGGCAGGATTGGGTATTTTTAAAAGTGAAACAAAACAAGATTATCTAAAAATCAACTTTTCGGCTGGCAACTTCGACATAAAAATTGAAGAAGGAATCAACCTTAACAAAATAGATAAAGCTTGTCTTATTTACGATACAGAACAAGAATATGGCTACAAACTAAACATAATAGATACAGCAAATAAAACAGAAGCTCAGTATTGGAGAAACGATTTTCTTGGAATAGAGCAACGCAAAGACGATTTTTACCAAACACAAAAATATATGGAGCTGTGCAAAGACTTTGTTGAAGAAGTCTATAACGAGGACAACGATGTTGAAAAACCTCAACAAATAGCCATGCTCAACAAATCGGCAAAATATTTCAAAGATAACGAATCGTTCAACAAACAAGATTTTGAAGAAAACGTTCTCCAACAACCAGAAATAATACAAGCTTTCAACGAGTATAAAGAAACTTACGCCGAAGAAAACCAAGTAGAATTGTCAGAAAACTTTGGAATATCAGAAAACGCCGCAAAAAAACAGCAAAGCAAAATGAAATCTGTTTTAAAACTTGATAAAAATTTTCATATTTACATACACGGTGGCGGTGAAAAAATGATGAAAAAAGGCGTTGACCCCGAAACAGGCATGAAGTTTTACCAAATGTTTTATCAAGAAGAAGAATAATGGCTAAAATACTCTGCATAGAAACCTCCACAGACGTATGTTCTGTATGCATAGCAATAGACGGCATTGCCACTCATACAAAAGAAGACAAAGCCCGTAACCATGCGTCACTATTGGCTGTATTTATAGAACAAGCTCTTGAAGAATCAAAAATCAAAGCAAAAGACCTTGATGCCGTAGCCATATCGTCAGGTCCAGGATCATACACAGGCTTACGCATAGGAACATCAACGGCTAAAGGAATTGCCTACCAAACTGGAATAAAACTAATAGCAGTAAACACACTTCAAGCCTACATAACAAAAGCGATAACTTCTCCTTCCCCAAAAGACACACAATATGTAGCCGTTTCTGACGCAGGACGAAACGAAGTTTATGCGCAAACCTTTGATATAAACAACAAACCGCTATCGCAATGTCGCGCCGAAATTATAACACCACAAAGCTACCAAACCGACACACACATTGTATTTGCAGGAAACGCTGCTGATAAAATATCGAAAATTTTGCTACATAACAGCAAAAATACATTCATGCAAATGTCGCCATCAGCATCCAATATGTCGCAATTGGCACAAGAGGCTTTCGACAACTCTAACTTTGAAGACGTAGCCTACTTTGAGCCATATTACCTAAAGGATTTTATAGCAACAGTATCTAAGAAAAACCCTCTCAAAAAATGAAACTAAAACTGACAATAGCTATACTCGTTGTCTTAACGGCATTGAGAGCAGACGCACAAAAAACCTTTGGTGTTAACGAAAAACTCACCTACGAGGCATATTATGCCTTTGTTACAGGTGCAAAAATGACACTCGAAACCAAATCTGCCACTATCCTTGGAAAAGAATATATCAATATCAAAGCATACGGATACACCATTGGTTTAGTTGATAAAATTTATAAAATAAAAGAAGAATATCAAACATGGGCAGACCCATCTAACAACTATTTGCCTGCCAAAGCTTTTGAAAACGTTCATGAAGGCTCTTCATATTCAAGATACATATCTCTACAATTTAATCACGACAACAATACTGTTGTAAGTTCCAAAAGCGGTAGCCATAACGTTGAACCAAATTGTTACGATATAGTTTCGGCTGCATATAAACTACGTACAACCGACATGACAAAACTAACTCCAGGGCAAACCATACGTATAGAAACGTTTTTTGGAGAAGAACCATGGCCGCTTGTGGTGGCATACAAAAAAACAGAAACAATAAAAGTTGGCAAACTTGGAAAAATAAAATGCTACGAATTTGTACCAGTAGTTGAAGTATCTGGCACGTTCTCAAGCAAAGATGCTCTCCATATTTGGATTAGTGCCGATGAAAACAAAATACCAGTTCGCGCACAAATGGACTTAATGGTAGGTTCATGTAAAGTAGATTTAGTTGGATATGAAAACCTTGCCAACGATTTTTCGAGCCGCATAAAATAACAATACATAAGCAGATAATAAACAAAATTAATTTTAAGTGGAGGCGATAACTTTGTATTAAAATTTACAACAGAAAGTTATTACATTGAGTTTAGTTATTAATTTTCTACAACAATCATAAAGATAACACCAACAAAGATTACTAATAAGGAGAACGGTAGCAAAAAAGTTACATCTACAAAGGTCAATAATAACAGATTAAAAACCATAATCAAAAAGAGAAAAAGCGAAATCAAATTTAATTATGATTTGACATTTTTCTCTTTTGTATATCTATAATTTTTTTTTAATATCGTCGGCAGAGAGATTGGTTATGTCGCAAATATCTTCAATAGAAAAACCCTTGGAAAGCATCTTACAAGCAGTGTCAAGTTTTGCTTTTTTCTCGCCTTCTACAAGACCTTCAGCAAGACCCTCCGCACGTCCTTCTGCACGTCCTTCTGCACGTCCTTCAACAAACCCCTCTTCCCTACCGTCCACTTTACCAGATGCGTAAGAATAGTCTGTTGCACTTTTTTCATTGCGCATTGCCTCTATGTGTCTAAGATAGATATTGCGTTCTGCTTCGCTCATATTAGAACGCTTAAGTACTTCTTTCGCTTCCACAAGCCCAGGAACAGTGGTGTCGTCTTTGATACTGTTGTCTTTAAGAAAAGTCATCCATTCTTCCAAGGCATCAGCTATCAAAGGTCGAAATGCGTTTATTCTCAATAAAGTAAATTCAGGAAACAAATCGCCTACACTCTGTTTTTTTAGTTTATATTTACGACGTTTGTTTTCGTCCTTTTGGTGTTCTTTAGCAAGTTCTTCTTCTGTGAGTTCCTCTTTGCGCGAAAAATGAAGAATATCGCCTGTCCTCACACCTCTAAATTCTGTTGTACCACGGTAGATATAATCGCTCCCCTCACCAAGGTCGTAATATACTATGGCAATGGAATATACCTTTTTTATACGATCGTAATCATCGCCATGTTTTGCTTGTTCTGTTACAGCGTTGGAAACTCCAAACAATATCCTTTCAAGAAAATATGTATAACGCGATGTCTGAACCTCAACAACAAATATTTCACCATCCTCATCTTGGGCTTTTATATCTACACGGTTGAATTTATCTTCTGTCGTTTCTTGATTACCTTCACTTTCAAGGATAGCCTGTATTTTACATTTTTTTCCCAAAACTACTTCTATAAACCCCTCCAATACGCCAAAATTTGCCTTGTTTCTAAGGAGTTTTTTCATTGCATAGTCAAAACGGATAAGTTCGTTACTTGTCATAATGGTTTGCAATTAATATTGTTTGGTAATTACGCAAATATAAAAAAACTTCCCAAAAATCTCCAAATAAAAATTTTTAGGGAAGTTTTTCTTCAACTTTTATCCTATTCTGCCTTCAAGATAAACCAATTTTTCTTACCCTTCTTTACTAAAATATATTTGCCATCGAGAAGATATGTGTCGTTCAAAACCAAATCTGCATCAGATATTTTTTCTTGGTTAATTGATACTGCATTTTCCTTTATTGAGCGGCGACATTCACTCTTTGACGGGAAACATTTTGATTTTTCAGCCAAAAGATCAAGTACACCAATGCCATTTTTTAGTTCCACAGCTGAGATTGGAAATTGTGGGACGCCAGCAAAAACAGCGAGAAACGATTGTTCGTCCAAACTTAAAAGTTGTTCCTTTGTGCCTTTGCCAAAAAGAATTTGTGATGCAGCAATAGCCTGATTGTAAGCATCTTCGCCATGTACCATAATTGTGATACGTTTAGCAAGTTCACCTTGGAGAAGACGACGCCCCGGATCTTCACGATGCTTAGCAATAATAGATTCTATTTCTTCTCGAGTAAGCATAGTATAAATCTTTATGTAACGCTCTGCATCTTCGTCTGATGTGTTAATCCAAAACTGATAAAACTCGTATGGTGTGGTGTAACGAGCATCAAGCCAAACGTTTCCTTTTTCTGTTTTACCAAATTTAGTGCCGTCGGCTTTCTTAATCAGTGGGCATGTTAAACCAAAAGCTTCGGCTTCTTGACCATCGATACGACGAATGAGTTCGGTACCTGTGGTAATGTTACCCCATTGGTCTGCACCACCCATTTGAAGTTTTACATTGCGGTTTTTACGAAGCCAATAGAAATCGTAGCCTTGCATCAACTGGTATGAAAATTCTGTAAACGACATTCCCTCACGGCTATCGTCTGCAAAGCGTTTTTTTACAGAATCTTTCGACATCATATAGTTGACAGTAATGTGCTTACCGATGGTACGGATAAAGTCGATAAAAGTTATGTCTTTCATCCAATCGTAATTATCAACAAGTTCGGCATGATTGGGCGCATCACTATCAAAGTCGAGAAACTTAGAAAGTTGTTTCTTAATTGCAGCCTTGTTGTGGTTGAGTGTTTCTATGTCGAGGAGATTACGTTCCTGCGACTTTCCCGATGGATCGCCTACCATTCCCGTAGCACCGCCAACGAGTGCAAATGGTTTGTGCCCAGCCATCTGGAAATGTTTGAGAATCATTATACTAACAAGATGTCCTATATGGAGCGAGTCGGCTGTAGGGTCGATGCCAACGTATGCCGAAGTCATCTCCTTAGCCAACTGCTCTTCTGTGCCGGGTGTTATGTCGTGAATCATCCCGCGCCATTTCAAATCGTCTATAAAACTCATTTTTTCAAAATAATTATAATTGACAAATGGTCTAACAATTGAAACCATTATCAAATGCCCATTGAAATTATATCTTGAACCGCGACAAGAATTTCATGTCGTTTTCGAAAAACATTCTAATGTCTGTAACACCATAGCGAAGCATTGCAGTACGCTCTATACCCATACCAAATGCAAAACCTGAATATTCATTAGGATCGATTCCACAATTACGAAGAACATTTGGATGTACCATTCCACAGCCAAGGACTTCGAGCCAACCAGAATTTTTGCAAATGCCACAGCCTTTTCCTCCACATATCGAACAACTTACATCCATTTCGGCACTCGGCTCTGTAAATGGAAAATATGATGGGCGAAGACGTATTTCGGTTTTTTCACCATAAAATTCTTTTGCAAAGTACATCAAGGTTTGCTTTAAGTCGGCAAACGAAACATTCTTATCTACATATAATCCTTCTACTTGATGAAAAATACAATGCGAACGTGCCGATACTGCTTCGTTTCTGAACACGCGACCCGGTACGAGAACGCGAATTGGCGGTTTTTGTTTCTCCATTACGCGCACCTGTCCTCCCGATGTGTGTGTTCGTAGAAGAATATCGGGATTTGTAGCAATGAAAAATGTATCTTGCATATCACGAGCTGGGTGTTCGGGTGGAAAGTTGAGAGCTGTAAAATTATGATAGTCGTCTTCAATTTCTTGACCTTCTGCCACAGTAAACCCCAATCGCGAGAAAATCTCTATAATTTCGTTCTTTACCACCGAAATTGGATGATGTGCACCCAATTCTACGTTAGGTCCAGAAAGGGATAGGTCAAGATTTTTACCTTCTTCTTGTAAATCTTCTGCCTTAGAGCGTAAAAAAGCAATTCGCGCTTCAACAAGACCTTTAAACTTATTAAGCAACTGACCAAGTTCTTTTTTCTGTTCATTAGGCACTTGACGAAACTCTTTGAACATTTCTGTTACTATGCCTTTCTTTGACAGAAACTTAAGCCTTAGTTCTTCAGCCACATCTTTTCCTTCGGCTTTGTGCTGCTCTATTTCCGTTATGAAATCTTTTATTTTTTCTATTAACATTTTTTATAACGTTGCATACTCGGATTTATAATCTACCGAGTTAATAATAAAAAATCTATTCAAATTGCCAAACCACACTTTGCAATATTGGCACAATAAAAATAATTTCTAAAACTATTAATCAATAATAGATGCTTTAATTATCTTAACATCCTCAACAGGTCGATCGCTTTTATCTTTTTCAACCTTAGCAATTTTATCGATAACATCAAGGCCTTCAACCACTTCGCCAAAAACAGTATATTGTGCATCAAGAGTTGGCGTACCACCAATAGTAGAATAAGTCTTTATTTGCTCGTCAGAAAAAACAAATCCATAACGAGAGTAAGCTTTCAATTCAGATTCGGGAACTACTTTACCTTGCACAATATAAAATTGTGAACCGCTACTTCTACGCATTGGATTGCCTTGATCACCAAGTCTTGCAGCGGCTAAAGCTCCTTTTTTATGAAAATATTTTGGAAGAATTTCGGCGGGTAACGTGTATCCCGGTCCACCAGCTCCAAGATGTTTGCCTACAGGAGCATCTTTTGAGTCAGGATCGCCACCTTGAATCATAAATCCTTCTATTACACGATGAAACAAAAGTCCATCATAAAAACCGCTTTTTACAAGTTTTATAAAATTTTCGCTATGGCATGGCGTATCTTCATAAAGTTTTATTTTTATGTCGCCAAGTGTTGTTTGCATTAAAATCATACTATTTATTTTTTGTGCGTAAGTGTTTGATATTGTAAATATTAACACAAACGCTGTTAATATATTCAAAACATTTTTATTCATTCTATTTTTGTTTTATATTAAAGCCATACGGTTGCAAAGGTATAGTTTTTAATTGCAATAAACAATTGCCATTTAACAATTTTTGCTTTTCTATAAAAAAATTTGGTATTTTTGCCAAAAATTCATTTTAACTAACGATGAAACCGTTAACAAAAAAATCAATTATAATTGCCATTTTGGTAATTTTGGCCGACCAAATTCTTAAAATTTGGGTAAAAACCAACATGTTTATCGGCGAGAGTAGTTTTACTCATTGGGATTGGCCGTTACATAAGTTCCAACTTTTATTTACAGAAAATCCCGGAATGGCTTTCGGTTGGATGCTGCCAGGACAAAGCGGCAAAATTATTCTAAGTATATTTAGAATTTTTGCCATTGGTGGGCTTATTTATTTTATAAAGTGGCTGCTCGACAAAAAAAATCCAGCTTCTGGCTTAATTATAAGTCTGTCATTAATACTTGGCGGTGCTGTTGGAAACATGATAGATTGTTGTTTCTATGGACAATGGTTCTCGGCATCGGGCTATAGTAGTGCAACAGTAGCACAATTTTTGCCAGCTGGAGGTGGTTATGCTCCATTCTTACAAGGAAAAGTGGTGGATATGCTGTATTTTCCATTAATAGAAAGCACATGGCCAGAATGGATTCCTAAATTTGGTGGTAAAAATTTTATTTTCTTTTCACCAATTTTCAACTTAGCTGATGCAGCTGTAACAATTGGTGTATTTGCGATATTTATTTTTCAAAAAAAGTTTTTCCCTGAAAAAGACAAAAATGTAGATTCTAAAATTCAAGAAACACAAACAAATTAACAAAAAAAGTTTGTCTTAAAAGGCTGTATTTTAGGCATTATCCCCTACCCTTTTAGACAAACTTTTTTGTATTATTCTGAATTAACTTCTTTTTTACAACGTAGGCAAAATATTTTTTAACCATTCTACAAATTCGTTCATTTTTTTATCTGTAAGATTTGGAAAATATGTTGACGCATCTTTGTTGGTGATTGAAGATGTAGCGCAGAAAAGAAAAGCATCTAAAAAACCATCGTTTATAAGCGAATTAAAAAATTTTACATAATGTTTTTCATAAAACCCAGCATCATTATTGCAAGTTTCCACAATATTTTTCAATAATTCCGACGAATTAGCGATAAATACTTCTGGCTTTGGCAATTTTGTTGTTTCATCTGGATTTGATTTTTTTAAATCGTTGATAAAAAGCATTGCAGATACTAAATCTCTATCTTCTTGCGATAGTTGTTCAGCAACAGCTTCTTTTCGAGCAATCACTTGGTCTATGTCGGATATATTCATTGCTGTAAAAATATCATTTATCACTATAAGCGACCGCGCACTATTAGATTCTGAAAGTAGAAAAAAATAGCCAGCAAGCATACTTTGTATATACAACTCTTGCGAATTATTCACCTCGGCAAGTTTAAAATGTGTATTCGCTGACAAAAATCTGATTTCAAGTCCATGAATAAATTCTTTTTCGGCTGCTTGAAAATTCTTTTGGTCTATATAGCTTTGTCCAAGGCAATAAAATGGCATTTCTTCATTTGGATATTTTTTAGCCATGGTTTTATAGAGATTTTGTTCTTCTTTATACTTTTTATTAATGTTGTAACATCTACCAAGCACCACTGATGCTTGCAACGAATATTCACAATTAGCATTAACAACTTCGTTAGCATACTTTTGTGCTTGTTTTATGTTTTTTAGCATATAAAAATTTAGTGCAATGTTGTAGCCAGTTAGGTATTTTGAATAGTCTTTTTGATAAAGCGGCAACAACTTTTTGTTAGATTCTTCATACTTTGCAGCATCGGCCAACGCAATGGCATCTTTAAGGATTTCCTCATCGGTTTGAGCTTTGAGATTAACGGCAAACAAAACCGAAAATATAATTAGCAAGATTTTTTTCTTCATTATTACTTTTTTTATAAATATTCATCAAATATTTTGTATAGATCTTCTTGTTTTGATAGTCTTATTGTGTTAATGCCAACTTCAGCAGCACCAGCGATATTGTCAACGCGATCGTCAATAAAAAGTGTACGCGTAGCATCTATTGCTGCATCGTTAAGCACAAATTTATAACAATCTAAATCAGGTTTTCTATATCCAATCTCGTTGGAAAAATAAATTTTTTTGAATAAACCTTCACGCCAATTGGCTATTGGCATAAAATATTCTACATGAATTTCGTTTGTATTACTCAAAACATATAGATTAAACTTTTTAGAGAGTTTTTCTAGCAACTGTCGATTTTTTTCTGGATACTCCCCTATCATTGCATTCCAACAATACTTAAATTCTTCCATACTAAGGCTCGAATTGCAGATATTGTTAACTTGCAAAAGATAATCTTTTGGAGAAATTTTTCCAGTTTCAAAGCGTAAAAACAAATCTTCAGAGTTTTCAAAAGTTTTGGTTGTAATTCCATGATTTTCAAACTCTTGAAAAGTTTTATCCGTATCGAGTTTAAACAAAACTCCACCGAGATCGAAAATAATGTTGTCGATGTTGTTAAAATTTTTCATTTTTTTTTTGGTTTTTATTTTTTTTGTTTTACTTTTGCACCCGTAAACGTTGGTCATCAACACGGACCCATAGCTCAGTTGGTTAGAGCATCTGACTCATAATCAGGGGGTCCTAGGTTCAAGCCCTAGTGGGTCCACAATTAAAACCTCAACTCCAAAAGTTGAGGTTTTTTGTTTAATATATACCTTGTATAATTGCATTTCAACTAAGTATCTGTATTTTTTTTTCATCGAATCATGCTAAAACAATTCTATCAAGACCAGAGGCAAGTGTATTGCGTACCTCAAAAAGTTGTTTTATTTTGTCCATTATTTCTTTTTGTTGCTCTAGAGATAGATTTTTGTCTTTAAGTGCAGACATTGTTTGATTTACAGCAAGTTGTATAATTTTAAGTTTGTAGGTTAAAATTGTTTTAGGTATGTCTTTTTTGTAAGTGTCCTCTGGAGTTTCACAATAAGCTCCACGTTTTTTCCAAATATTACTAAGCGAATCTTTGGGTATAGACAATTCTGCTGCTATACTTCGTATCTTTTCATCTGGATTATTGAGAAAATAATCTTGTGGAATTTCTTTATTTTCCATCAAGTGTTCTTTGTAATCATCAAAAATCTTGTTGTAAACAAGATTCTTTAATTCAAGATCCTCGTTCATAAGTTCAGCTATAATATATGTTGCAACAGATACCGAATTTTGGCTACCTGTAACGGCATCAGTAATGGTTTCAAACTCTCTATTTCCATAATTTATTAGATAGTTTATTATTTCCTTTTCTTCCACCTCTGCATAAACATTCTGAACAAATGCAGGCATGGGGTTTTTATTGTCTTGAACAACAAACTCCGCATCTAATTCTGGTGGAGGGATAATTGGTGGTTCATTAGTAGCAGACTGTTGTAACGATGTAGTAGTTTGTACACCTTGTCGGAAACGAGTTTTTAGAAAATCTTCATGATTTTTTTTCAAAATTCTACCCGTTTCAGCATATAAAGCATCTTCTTTAACTTCGAGCAACCTGCTACACTCCTTTATATAAAATGAACGAGTTACAGCGTTAGAGATTTTTGATATAGAATTAACAATGCTCTGCACAGCTTGCGAACGTTTTATCGGATCGCCAGACGAATCTTTAAGTAGTATACTTGTTTTAAATTTGATAAAATCTTCCTCGTGGTCGTTTATATATTGAGTAAGTTCTTCTGGCGTGTGGCTAAGTGCAAAACTATCAGGATCTTCTGGTTCTGGCAATAAAACCACTTTTACATTTAAATCTTGCTCAAGAATAAGATCTATACCTCGCAAAGACGCTTTTATACCAGCTACATCACCATCGTAAATTACAGTAAGATTGTTGGTAAAACGTTTTATGGCTTGTATTTGACCCGGAGTTAGCGATGTACCTGACGATGCCACAGTATTTTCAACACCAGATTGATGCATGGAAATAACATCGCAATAGCCTTCTACAAGATAACATTTATCTTTTTTTACTATAGCACTTTTGGCTTGATAAATACCATAAAGTACATTACTTTTATGATAAACATCGCTTTCTGGCGAATTAACATACTTTGCTATCTTTTTATCGGTGAACATTGTTCTGCCACCAAATGCCACAACACTTCCTGAAATAGAATGTATTGGAAACATTACACGTCCTGCAAAACGGTCGAATTTATAGCCATCTTCTTTTACAACCGTTAGACCTGTTTTTTCCAAAAACTTTAATTGATAACCGTTTTTTATTGCCTCATCGGTAAATGCTGTGCGTTTTTCTAACGAGTATCCAAGTTGAAATTTATCTATTGTTTCGGGACGAAATCCTCTTTGTTTAAAATACGATAAACCTAAAGATTTTCCTTCTTCAGATTCTTTCATTATGCGAGTAAAATATTTTTGGGCAAAAGTATTTACCACCATCATACTTTCTCGGTCTTCGTGTTCAGCCTTTTCTTCGTCGGTCCACTCTTTTTCTTGAACGTTTATATTATATTTTTTTGCAAGATATTTCAACGCTTCGGGATAGGTCATGTTTTCGTGTTTCATTACAAAAGTAACAGCACTACCTGCTTGCCCACAACCAAAACACTTAAAAATATTTCGGGCTGGCGACACAGAAAAAGAAGGTGTTTTTTCGTTGTGAAACGGACAACAACCTATATAGTTGGCTCCACGTCGCTTAAGAGTCATAAAATCTTGAACAACATCTAAAATTTGTGTTGCCTCTAATATGCGTTGTACTGTTGCCGAATCTATCATGTTTTGCAAAAATTTTGCGCAAAAGTAAAAAATTTATTGTCATGCACATAAAAAAACACATCTCAAAATTTGAGATGTGTTTAAACTCATTTTCTATTTACGTTTATCTTATTATTCTAACATTAGTTAACGTTTTTTGCAAGCCTAATTCCTACCATTCCAGACGCAGAATTTTCTGATTTAAAATAACGTCCCGACAAACGGATGTAATCTTTTCCTGAGTTCCAATCACCGCCTCTGTAAACTCTATCAATACCCTTGTCGCCACCTTTAGGATCATTTTCTGGGCTTTTCTTGTAATAATCTTTGTCGTAAAGATCCCAACACCATTCGAATGCATTACCCGTCATGTCGTAAATTCCAACTTCATTGGCTTTTTTGGTTCCTACATCATGAGGTTTATTACCAGAGTTTGAACGCCACCAAGCTACAGAGTTGGCATCGTTGCTTCCCGAATAAATAAAGCCTTGACTATTGGCACCTCCGCGAGCGGCATATTCCCATTCGGCTTCAGTTGGTAAACGATAACCGTTAGCCGACTCGTTGAAACTTACCTTAAACGAAATGGTGTCTTGCTTTATATTGTAATATTGGTCGAGTTTTTCGCGCCGCGAAAGCCAATTGCAGAACCTTACAGCGTGTTCCCAACTTACGTTAATTACAGGTTTTTGTCCTCTACCATAGCCACCATCCGACGGTTTGGGCAAGCCTGTCGCATCGCAAAACATATCGTAGAGTTCAAATGTTACCTCGGTTTTACTTAACATAAAACTATTTACAGTTACTTTGTGTTCTGGGGCTTCGTCAGTTATTGCTACGCCGCCTACGGGATTGTCGTTGCCCATATAAAACGAACCACCCTCTATTTGCACCATTTCCGGAGTTTGAGCAAAACCTGCAACTGCGGTTATGGCCAATAGTCCTGTGAGTAGATAATTTTTAATCATGGTTTTTATTCTTGTTAAGGTTTATTAATATTTTCTCAAAAAACGCGCCATTTTTTATTTGTCTTTGTTTTTCAAGGTGTTTTAAATTAATGTTTCAAATTTAGTAACGTTATTTTTACGGTTTAATTATGCCTATATCGTATTTATCGTTGTTTTTTTTGTTGCAAAGCATACTATTTTTTGAAAAAAAATATACTTGTTTAACTATTATTATATTTAACAGCCCCAACACCTTGTTGCATGGCTTTATATTTTAGCGACGGCGAAGGTATAAATTTTTCTAATTTTAACATACCATATTTTTCATCGATTTTTTTTATTGTTTCATCATCCATAACCACAGGTTGTGGCCAAGGTCTTGTAAAACCATCGGTTTTTAATGTTTTTGCTGTTGCATCAATAGATAAAATTCCATTGATTATTAAACAATCGGTTTTTGGGTCAATGTTTCCCGAACAATACCAAAATAATAGCTCAAAATCATTTTTGGGCAACGTTTCTTCTACGAAGATAATAATAGAAATTGTATTTAAGGTATCTTCGCTAACCGATTTAACAATATTTTCTATTGTTAATGGTGATTTTTCTTTTAAATATATAGCAACAACAGGAATCAACATTTCAAGAAATCCCGTTTCAATATATGAAATCTCCCAAAAATTGTTTTTTATTTTTTCTAACGATTCGTTGTTACACTTTATATTAATAGGTTCTCTATTAAGTTTGGTTGTTAAATCTAAAAATAGTTTTCCTCCACATGCAAATTGACGCGAAGCATGGTCAAGAACATCGCTTGTTCCAAAATCTATTGTTATATCTTTTTCTGGTACAAAATATGGAAGTAATTCTTGTGCAAGAGATTTATAGTCTGTTAGTTGTATATCTTTATCAATTGCAATAAGTATTTTGTTAAACATCATCTGTCCTGCACCCCAAAGCGAATTTTTTGCTTTTTGGGGCAATCCTTCGTATGCATTATTTATTTTTACAACAACAATATTATGTTCAACACCGCAAGTAGGCATGTGAAGATTTTCAAGTTCTGGGCATATTGCCATTTTTATTGGAAACTTAAAAATTTCTTCCGTTGCAACAGAAATATACGCATCTTCCATCGGCGGAATACCAACCACAGTTGCTGGATAAATAGCGTTGTTTCGGTATGTAATAGCCGTTATATGCATCTGTGGATAAAAATCGGCCAACGAATAAAATCCAGTATGATCTCCAAAAGGTCCTTCCAAAACCAACTCTTCAGCGGTATCTACATAACCCTCTATTACAAAATCACAATCTGCAGGCACTTCTATTTCTGGCTGAGTAATACATTTAACAAGTTTTACCGGATTATTTCTTAAAAAACCGGCCAACAAAAACTCATCAATACCATCAGGAAGTGGAGCAGTAGCCGAATAAGCATAAACAGGATCACCACCTAAAGCAATGGCAACAGGCATTTTTTTTCCAAGTTTTTTATATTCTTTATAATGTCGCGCACCTGTTTTATGTTTGTGCCAATGCATTCCAACACTGGTGGACGAAAAAACTTGTGCTCTATACATCCCAACATTCCTTACACCAGTTTGTGGATCATGAGTTATTACTATTGGTAAAGTAATAAATTTACCTCCGTCATAAGGCCATGTCTTTAAAATTGGGAGCATATTAATATCAGGTTGTAAACAAACATTCTGCTGACACTCTCCCCTGCCCTTTTTATGTTTTGGAAAATATTTTGTAATTTTTTTTAACAAAGGCAGAGCCATAACCTTTTCTTTAAAAGAATTTCTTGGCAATGTAAGTGCAGTAAACAAATCTTTGATTTCAAGGCTTTTTTGCTCAACATCAGAACTATTTAAAGCCATAGCAATGCGTTTTTTGCTGCCATATATATTAGTAACAACAGCAAACGATGTACCAGTATTGGTAAACATCAAAGCCTTACCTCCACCAGGTTGTTTACATTCGCGATCGGTGAATTCTGCTATTTCTAAATCAGGATTTACAGGAATATCTACTATTTTTAATTCCCCACATTTTTTTAGTTGTTCAACAAACTGACCTAAATTTTTTTCAGCCATATCTATATCTCTACTATTACACAAAACGCCGTATGGAACTTTTATTTACATTTTCCATACGGCGCAATATAATAAGGTATGCCTTTAAGGCTTAAATACAAAAATTATATATCTTCCTCATCAACTTCTTCTTCAATCATGTTAATAGGCATATCAACAAGGTCGCAAATAACTTCGCCGTATTCAAGTACGTCGTCATCCTCATAATGCCAATTAACTTTTGTTGATGGATCTTTTTCATATAACTCTTTAAGCTGCTTTGTTATAGTAATCAACCATTTGCTACAACTTGTATTGAAATATTCATATTTAAAATCAAAAACTGTCCCTGACTTAGGATTATTAGTATATTCTTTTAGCCACTCAACCAATGGCATATAGAAAGCTGTTGTATCTTCTATAAGCGAGCGTCCTTGCATCAACATTATACCTGATTCAGGGTCAAAATCCACCAAAGGAGATTTTTCTGTTGCAGCTATTTGTATTCTTTCCATATATTTAAATATTCGATTGTATTTTCAGCGCGGAAAATTACAAAATATTTTTTTATTACAAAAACTTTTTTCACTATACTTAAAAAAATTTAATATAAATTTTGTCCTACTATTGTTATAATACTAAAAAACAATAAAAAAAACTCTAAATATATTAATTTTTCTATTTCAAAAATATTAATACAATTATTTCACCTCATCGAAATTCTGTCCAAAAACACCCGAAACCTTTGCCACCGAAACAAAAGCATGCTTATCACACTCACTTATTATAGACATTATTCCAGAATAATCGGTTTTACGAGCAATTACCACAACAACCTCCATTTCATCTTTGCTATAATAACCATATCCATGAAGAATCGTTACACCACGCCCAAGTTCGCTATTGATGCGTGTTGCAATAGCATGCGACTGCCACGAAAATATCATAAATTGATAACTTTGACGTTGTCCAGCAAGAATAAGGTCAAGCGAATAAGAAAAAACTCCCATTACAACATAACCATACACTATTTTTTCAACACTATGAAATATTAGGTAAGAAGAAGCAATAACAATAAGGTCGTGATAGAGAATTACTCTTCCTGGCGAAATATTTTTATATTTTGTAATAATAAGCGCAAGAATATCTACCCCACCCGTGTTACCACCATTAACAAAAGTAATGGCAGTAGCAACAGCCGAAAGCCCAGCAGCGATAAGTGCACACATAAACTGATCGTCAACAAGTGGCTTAGGAAATACTCCATCTAAAATTAGGAAGAAAAATGATATACCAACAACACCAAAAATAGAATTTAAACCAAACTTTAATCCTACTGTTTTTATAGCCGCAATTATAAACAAAGCATTAATCAAGATTATAGAAACACCAGTAGGTAGTCCTGTAGCAAAATAAATCAAAGCTGCTACACCACTTGTACCACCTCCCGTAATACGCTGTGGCAACAAAAAAGCCGACCACGAAAATGCGTAGAGAAATAGCCCAAAGATTATAAATATATAGTTCTTTAGGGACGATTTAAAATCTGTTTTTTTCAACTCAATCCTACTTTGTAATCCCGTTGTCAGTCTTAGACTGAACGAAATTGTTTACATCGTTTGAAATAATGTTTTCTATTCGCTGAACAAATAGTTTGTTTTTTTTATCTTCTGGCAAATTGTCGTATGGACCAGCTTCATAACGATACAAAGCCTCTTCCTGCTTAAGCATCTCCCCTGTTCTTCGATAATTAATCCATTCTGTCTGTGGCTGTGAAATTTTTTCTAATCCAGCAATTATAGAAATTCCCGCAGACATTAAAGCTGTTAAAATACCACACCAAATATTGGGAATAATTTTGCTTTGGTCAAGCAAAACTAAAATGGGTATTATTGCACCAAGTACAATTACAACAGTTTGGTATAATCTAAATTTTCGTTTACAAGCTGCAGATTTTGCAGAAAAATAACTTTGCTGCTCTCTTAAACGCGTTTCTATATAAGCGTCAACTGTATATTGCTCCATAACAATTTTATTTTTTTTACAAAATTAAAAAAATTCTAATAACGAACTAAACAATCTAACATTTTTTATATAAAAAAAGCCTCTCCCCTACCCTATTGAACTGAATTAAAGTATTTTACGATACTTTAAACTAAAATAATTAAAATTATAATAAAATATTTACAATCAAATAATTTTTGAAAAAAATATCTAAAAATAAAAAAATAGTAAAAAAATATATAAAGAATATTTTATAAAAAAATTTCCTTCTAA
>CALFIU010000074.1 GCA_937877455.1 uncultured Bacteroidales bacterium | reverse complement strand
TTGTGCCATTTTGTAACTTTTTTGTTGGGGAACTTAGGGGCTACAAAGGTACAAATTTTCCATCAAGCGGAAGGGGCTTCGGCCTCTTTTTCTTGAAAAAAATGTTGCATTTTCAACTTGAATTCTGCTTTATACATGTATCCATATCCATCAAATTCGATTATTTTAGCAGAAATTGGCATAAACAAGTAAGAAAATTTGGCGTATAAGTCTGCGTTTCTAACCCAAATAATCAGTAATTTAGCGTTTATCTTATGTGCTAATTCTACCGCTCCAGCAATAGCTCACATTCTGTTAACTAAACCTGCGTATGGTTCAATGATGACATAGTTTCGCATAATGTTGTAATTTAATTCAGCATTTAAGAGAGTTCTAAAAATTGCTTCTTCTTTGTTGCACTTCAATCTCAAAATCATCATTTACAATTAGTAAACTTCAGTTTTTCGATTTCGTACGCCTCGAAAAATCTAATTTTTAGAAGCCCCATTTATTTAGTTGAAGTTTTACATGTTGTATATTTATTTTCATATTCATTATATATGTTCATATATACATTTAAAGATTTTAGATGTTGTTTCCACATAAATATTAATTTTTTGTTTCCATGTACTTTTTTGGAACTTATTCCACATAAATGTTTTATTTTTACATTAGGGTGATATAATATTTTGTAACCATCTTTTTGACATTGTAGTGTGATTATTTGTTCTTCTATATACATAAACGTACCTGGATGAAAGGCGTATTTTCTATTATTAATAAATCTTTTTGAGAAGATATAACAAGCACCATTTAGAACAACATTTTCTTGGGCAATTTGCTGTTTTTCATCGACAATTGTTATACCATTTATATTTTTTTTATCGTTATTTTTATTGACTATTTTTTTATATATGGATGGTAATATTAGTTTTATTAATGGTTTCGCCCAAATGTAAATTGCATAGTGTAATATTTTATATTTATAAAAGTTATAAGTTTCTTTTTTTAATATTTTTTTTATTTCTTTTATTTTTTGTTCACATTGTTTATTGTCTAATGGTTTGTGTCCTATTGGATTTTGATGTTTATAAATTTCTGATTCATATATATCTGGTCCCAATACATCAAAATTATAATTTTGATATATTTCTGAAATTTTATAAAAAAAACTTTTTTGCTCTATTATGACATCATTGTTCATAACTATCATAAAATCAATATCAAAGTTTTGTTTGAGATAATCAAATCCAACATTATTACCACGAGCAAATCCATCATTTTTGTCGTGTAATATTACTTTTACTTGTTTGTTGTTTTCATAATATTTTTGTAATTCTGTTCCTGAACCATTGGGTGATTTGTTATCAACTATTATTATGAATATATCCTCATTGACATATTTTTCTAATAAGTTATCAACACATTGCATTGTCATTTCTAATGCCATGTAGTGTAGAATTACAAATCCGTATGTTAAGTGTTGTTTATTCATTTTATCTAAATTTTTAATCGCCGTGAGTTGGACGAAATTTATATAACAGAAAATTTGGTAATTAGCGGAATTATTAGCATATTTGTAATAACTACAAAACAAGTCAACTAAAAAATCGCTACAATTAACGATACAAAATTATTGAATTTTTCTGTATTGCAGATGATTTTTGCAAAATTTTTAAATCAGAAAATACAAAAATATACATTCTAAAGCAAAAAAAAAATCGCAATTGAATATGCGAACAAACTTATTCGTCAACTCTTATAATCCCCAACCCAAATATAATGATGTGTAGGGGCTGATTTGCGTGTTCGCCCATTCAGAAGAAATTGCGCTCATTTGCAGTATGGCAAATTTGTTGTTTTGAAAAAAAAAATATAATTTTGAAAAATGTTTTTTCAAAAAAAATTATGTCAGTAACAATAAAGATAGGTTCAAATGTTTTGACACAGGTTGGTGGCACACTTGATGAAAGTCGAATGAACGACCTTGTAAGAGAAATATCGTTATTGCACAAAAAAGGCGAAAAAGTAATTCTTGTTTCGTCGGGTGCAGTGGCGGCAGGAAGAAGTATTGCCAAAGATTATCAAATGCTTGATGCCGTTGCTCAACGTCAGTTGTTGTCGTCGATTGGGCAGGTAAAACTTATCGAAACATACAAAAAACTATTTGACATTCAAGGAATAAAAATTGGTCAAATTCTTGTTACAAAACAAGATTTTTCTTCAAGGCAGCATTATCTCAATATGAAAAATTGCATAACAACCCTTTGGGAAAATTGTGTAATTCCTGTGGTAAACGAAAATGATACCGTGTCGGTTACGGGGTTGATGTTTACCGATAACGATGAACTTTCGGGACTAATGGCTTCTATGATGGATTGCGAGAAACTCTTTATTCTCAGTAATATAGATGGTATATTTAATGGAAATCCTAAGGACGAGGGTACATCGGTTATAAGAGAGATTCTACCTAAAAATAATGTATCGCAATATGTACAAATGTCAAAATCCAATTTTGGACGTGGCGGTATGCTTACAAAATGTCGCATTGCCAGAAAAACAGCCGATTCAGGTATTGATGTTTATATTGCTAATGGTACTAAACCTAACGTTATAACAAATCTTTACAATAACAATCCTGATTTTGTATGTACTCATTTTGTGTCGGGTGAACATTCGCCTGCTGTAAAAAAATGGATTGCTTATTCCGATGGTTTTACTAAGGCAACTGTTGTAATTAATGATGGAGCCAAAGATGCGTTGTTGAACCATAAAAAAGCTGCAAGTTTGTTGTACCCTGGTATTGTTCGTTTTGAGGGTGATTTTAAGAAAGACGACTTGTTACTTATTAAAGATTTATCTGGTGTTACGCTTGGCTTAGGAAAAGTTGCTGCCGACAAAGACAAAATATTAAAAATGGCTGGACAAAAGCATTCAAAACCAATTATTCATTACGATTATCTCTATATTTATCCACAAACAAACGAATGATTATGAATATTTTACAACAATTAATAGATGTAAAATCTGCTTCAAGGACAATGCCTTTGACTCAAGAAATGTCGTCGTCAATTATTTCGCAATTTGCCGATGCACTTGAAAAAAACGTTGATAAAATTATCGAAGCCAACAACTCCGATCTTCTGCGTATGGATAAAAGTAATCCAATGTTCGACAGACTTTTACTAACAGAAGATCGTATAAAAGCCATTGCGTCAGACACGCGTCATGTGGCTACATTGGCAGTGCCTTATTCAAATGTTTTTGAAGAACGCGAGTTACCAAATGGTCTTAAAATAAAGAAAATAACAGTTCCGTTGGGAGTGGTCGGAGTTATTTATGAGGCGCGTCCAAATGTAACTGTTGACGTGGCTGCGTTGTGTATAAGGTCTGGAAATGCCGTGGTTCTCAAAGGTGGCTCGGATGCTAAGGATTCTAATGCAGTGTTGGTTGAAATAATGCGTAACGTATTGGAAAATAATGGTGTTGATAAAAATATTATTCAACTTCTTCCCGCTGGACACGAAGCTGCTACCCAACTTATGGATGCTGTTGGTTATATTGATGTACTTATTCCACGTGGTTCTAAAAAACTCATTGATACAGTTAGAAATACGGCTAAAGTGCCTGTTATAGAAACTGGTGCAGGCGTTGTTCATACTTATTTCGATAAGGATGGAGATATTGAAAAAGGCAAAAAAATTATTTTTAACGCAAAAACTCGTCGTGTAAGTGTTTGCAATGCCTTGGATTG
Source organism: uncultured Bacteroidales bacterium (assembly GCA_937877455.1). GTDB lineage: Bacteria > Bacteroidota > Bacteroidia > Bacteroidales > UBA3824 > UBA3824. The sequence continues at coordinate 10,056 of CALFIU010000074.1, read as the reverse complement.
TTTGATAATACATTCGTCAAGGCTTGGTGATTTACCAGAATTGTGTGTACCGCTTGCTACCAAAAATGTTGAGATTTTTGCAGACGAAAGGGCATTTTCAATGCTTGAAAATAAGTATTTTGCACCATTGAACCATGCCGAAAAAGATGATTTTGGTCGAGAATTTCAATCACTTAAAATGGCTATCAAAACAGTTGATAGTTTTGAACAAGCATTAGAACATATTTATAATTATTCTTCAAAACATTCCGAAGCTATTATAACTGAAAATCAAGAGATTGCAGAAAAATTTCTTAGTTCGGTAGATGCTGCATGTTGTTACCACAATACATCAACAGCGTTTACCGATGGTGCTCAGTTTGGGCTTGGTGCGGAAATTGGTATCAGTACACAAAAATTGCATGCTCGCGGTCCTATGGCACTTAAAGAACTTACAAGTTATAAATGGATAATTTTGGGTAATGGTCAAGTTAGAGAAAGTTAAATAGTTTTTTGAGTACTAATGCCAATTATTATTTCTTAATTGAAAAATCCCATGTTATCGGTAAAAAAACTTTTGTTGTTGGTGATTATGTTGTTAGTTGCCTATAAATCTTACTCTCAATTTTATATTGGGGGTAGGGTTGGGGCTAATTTTTCAACAATTACTTACGACAACAAAAATATCCAATCTTCTTTTAAAAACGATAGAAAATTACAACAAGGTGTCAATGCAGGTCTTTCAATACTTTTTTCTCAAAATGAAGTGTTGTTTTTTAATGCTGACATTTTTTTTTCACAAAAAGGGATGAAAGTTTCGCAATATTCGTCCGATGGGCAAAATCGTTATGGATATTTGCAAGTTGAAAGTTTGGGAAGATATGCAGCGAATCTAAAAAAAAATAATTATTTGACATTTGGTATCGGTCCATATTTTTCGTTTTGGGCTACTGGCAACTATGTAACTATTGATAATGCTACGGGATTAAAAACCAAATCAAAAATAGAATTTGAAACCCCTGATTTTAAATACAATAGATTTGATGGCGGAATTGTTTTTGCTATTGGTTATCTCTTCAAAAATGATTGTAAGGCTTGGGGAATGGATATAAAATATGAAGTTGGTATGGTAAGCAATGCTGGCGAAAATGTTGATGGTAGCAAAAATAGGGTGCTAAGTGTAAATTTATATTATTTGTTCAAATTTGGGAAATAATTATTACTATGTAATTGATATAAAAGTTTGAATAATAGTAGTTTAGCAAAATAGTTATATTTTGATAAACTATTGTAATTTTTTTTTAAATACTTGTTAATTCTAAAATAAAATGGATGAAAAATTTGCGGAAATACGACAAATGCTCGAGAAGGATTTTTTTGCTTCTGAAAATGGTATTATTCTAACGTCCATAACTCTTGGTGGGGCTACGGCGGAGATGAATGTTACAACATCGCATCTCAATGGTGCTGGAACAGTGCAAGGCGGTGCTATATTTACTCTTGCTGACTTTTGTTTTGCGGCTGCTGCTAATAGTTATGGTGTGCCTACGGTGTCGTTGGATAGTAATATTTCGTTTATAAAGGCTGTTTCTTCTGGAAAACTTTTGGCTACGGCTGTGGAACTTTATCGTCGTAGAACGGTTGCAGGTTATTCTGTTAGGATTACAACAGAGGAAGGCGAATTGGTTTCGGTTTTTAATTCCACCGCATACATTAAAAATAAGTAAAAAAATAGGGTGTTCAAAAAAAACACCCCATTAAATTATAATACTTTTGAAAAACTACAAGTTGAAACCGATAAGTTTTTCAAATTTGTATTGTGCTGAATCACCAAGTTCTTCTTCGATTCTGATAAGTTGATTGTATTTAGCCATACGGTCGGTTCTTGACATAGAACCAGTCTTAATCTGACCAGAATTTGTTGCAACTGCGATGTCAGCGATTGTTGTATCTTCTGTTTCGCCTGAGCGGTGAGAAGTAACAGTGGTATAACCATGACGATGAGCCAATTCAATTGCTTCAAGAGTTTCTGTAAGTGATCCAATTTGGTTAACTTTGATAAGAATTGAGTTAGCAACTTTGTTGGTAATACCTTTTCTGAGGAATTCGGTATTGGTTACAAACAAGTCATCACCAACGAGTTGTACTCTGTCGCCGAGTTCTGCGGTGAGTTTTGCCCAACCTTCCCAGTCGTTTTCGTCAAGACCGTCTTCGATAGAATAAATCGGATATTTATCACAAAGGTCTTTCAAGAATGCTATTTGACCGTCAACGTCAAGTTCTTTACCATTAGGATCTTTTTTAGCACCGTTGGTAAGTTGTTTGTAGTTGTAATAATATTTACCGTCTTCTTTCTTTGTAGCAAATTCAGAAGCAGCGCAGTCCATAGCAATACGAACCTGTTCTCCTGGTTTGTAACCTGCTTTTTCGATTGCTTTAACGATGATTTGAAGTGCATCTTCAATGCCATCAAGAGCTGGTGCAAAACCACCTTCATCGCCAACAGCTGTAGAAAGTCCGCGTTCTTTCAAAAGTTTTGCAAGATTGTGGAATACTTCAGCACCCATTCTTACAGCTTCTTTTATATTCTTTGCGCCAACTGGTCCGATCATAAATTCTTGGAATGCGATAGGAGCGTCTGAGTGTGCACCACCGTTGATGATGTTCATCATTGGAAGTGGCAATGTGTAAGAGTTGCAACCACCGATATAACGATAAAGAGGAATATTTAATGCGTTAGCGGCTGCTTTTGCTGCTGCAAGTGATACTCCGAGAATTGCGTTAGCACCGAGTTTAGATTTTGTTTTTGTGCCGTCCAAAGCAAGCATTTTGTAGTCTAATGCTCTTTGATCGAAAACACAATCGCCTTTCAAAGCTGGAGCAATAATAGTATTAACGTTTTCAACTGCTTTGAGAACGCCTTTGCCAAGATAACGACCTTTGTTTTCTTTGTCGCGAAGTTCAAGTGCTTCGTTTTCGCCAGTTGATGCTCCAGAAGGAACTGCTGCGCGGCCAAGTACGCCATTTTCTAATACTACGTCAACTTCAACGGTGGGGTTGCCACGTGAGTCGAGTATTTCTCTTGCATGAATCTTTTCGATTTTCATAATAAAAATTGTATAAAAATTTTATTTAAAGTTTCCTTTTTTCAGTTGGCAAATGTAGTGATTTTTTGGTTGTCGTTAAAATTTTTTTTTGTTTTTTTTAACTTAACCAAAAAAATCGGAAAAACAATATTTTGTTTCTCCGATTTTGTCTTTTTAACAAATTTATGCGTTAGCAATTCCGTTGTCGCGCATGTATTGTTCGATTACGGCGTCCATTCCAGCGGCAGTGGTGATGTTTTGTTGTCCGTTTTCGTCTTCCATAATTTTTAGTTTTAGCGCGTGGGCTGTTTCTGGTCCAAAAGCTCCATCAGCAGTTACTCCTGCGTAGGTTTGAAGTGCTTTTATTGTCTTGGGACCCAATTTGCCGTCTTCTGCGAGTCCTGCGCTTATTTCGCTATTGAGAAATTGTTGAAGTTTTGTGATGGTGTTTGTGCCAATCATTCCGTCGGCTTTTGTTCCTATTTTGGTTTGGAGCAGTTTTATTGTGTCGCTGTCCAATTGGAAAATTGAATTGATTCCTTCTGCCATTTTTTTTGTGTTTTTTGTTTTGATTATTATTTTTTTTACAGGGGTAAAGGTATAAATTTTTTTTGGATACAAACATTTTTATACTTTTTTTTTCAAAAAAAACATCTTTTGGCTTTTTTTTTTGTTGTTATATTTTTATTCCACACTTTATATTATATTTGCACCCAAAAATTGTATTGTTAAAAAATGGAAATACGTAAACGTAACGACAAAACCGACAAATTATGGTTTGGTTTGGTTTTAGGCATAGTCATTCCTGCTGTATGCCTACTTCTTTTTTGGTATGCCAAGTTTTATCCAATGTCGCTTGGCGATTTTTTTATGAGGCAGTTTAACCCCGAAGTTATTATGAAAATTGTTAGCCTTTGTGCTATGCCCGATCTTGCTTTGTTTTATTTTTTTATCAATAGAAATAAAAATATGGCAGCTCGTGGGGTTATTGGTGCCGTTATGCTGCTTATTATAATTACGCTTTTTGTAAAACTATAGTTTTATTATGCCATTTTTGCTGCTTTTTGCTGTGTTGGTTTGGTTATTCCCTTTATTGGGTTATGCTCAAGTTAGGGAAACTATTATTGAAGATAAGTTTATGACCAACAAAAACGATTGGCCAGAGGATATTCAGAAAGATTATTTTTCGGCATCGGTAGATTATGGTGTTTACCATCTTGCTCACATGCGAGCTAAAGGAAGCAAATGTTTTGATATTAAAACAAATCTTTATCCTGGGAGAAATTTTTTTATTGAGGTTGAAGGTAAAATTGTTTTTGGTGATCAAACCAACGGTTTTGGAATAGTTTGGGGCAAAGGCAGCGAAGGTTTTTTTAGTTTTGCAATAACGGCAGATGGGCGTTTTTATGTGCGTAAAGCAAAAAGTGGTACCAATGGCGAATATCTTATAACTCCGAGAGTTAGTTCTAAGATTAAGAAAAACGGACAATCTAACGTTTTACGTGTACAATTGGACGGCAATGAGTATGTTTTTTTTATTAATGGTCAATTTGTGGCACATTGTATGTCAAAGCCTTTTTTTGGCGATAATACTGGTATAATACTTTATGGTAAGCAACAGGTTGATATAACTCGTTTTGGGGTTTACGGTACGCCGAAGTTTGCTATTACGCAAAATTACACCGCAAATCTAAAAGTTTCGGGTTATGCTATTGATGACGGTATTGATACCGACGGAACGCATATGGGTAATGGAAATTCTAAGGTGGAGCGTGGTGAAACAATCCGTATTAATGTTATGTTGAAAAACGTTGGCAAGGGCAATGCCGAAAATCTTTTGGCAGTGGTGCAAACCGAAGATGCTGGTACTACTATTGTTGATGTTCAAAAATATATTGGGCTTGGTAGTGCTGCCACTGGCGAAAGTGTACAATTGTCGTGTAAATTTGCGGTAGGTAGTACTTTCGATAAGGAAAGTGTTAAACTTAAAGTTGACATTCTTGACAATGAGAGGCAATTGGCGCAAACTGTTGGTGTTACAGTGCCGCTCAATGTTTCTATTCCACGTATTGTAGAAAACTCCGACGATGGCAAACTATCTATAAATCTTACATTTAACAATTCCGTTGGTCATGATATAAATAGTTTTTATCCTGTAACCACTCGTGGGCTTATTGATGCTGTTGTGGTGGTGATAGGGGTTGAAGATTATGTTAATTTACCCAAGGCTAAGCACGCATTAAACGATGCAAGAATTTTTTACAATTACATGACTAAAGTGCTTGATATAAAGCGTTCTAATGCAATTTTACTTACCAATCAAAACGCTACTGCATCGGCAATAAAAAATATTTTTCATAGCGGCGGACGGCTTGAAAATATTTCATATACCAAGGTGAACAACATTATTGTTTATTTTTCTGGACTTGGAGTTAGCGATGACGATGATAGCGAGCCTTATATTTTGCCTTACAATGCCGACATTAACAATCTAAAACAAACGGCTGTATCGGTTAGCGAAATACTCAAATATGTAAGAAGTTTGCAGCCGTTGAGTGCGATGTTTTTCTTTGAAACGTCGTTTGCTGGGGTTGATAGGGCGGGTAATGCGTTTACGGGTTCAGGCGGCACTATGTGGTCTATTCCATCATTGCCTTCTGTTACCGAAAGCAACATTTCTATGATGTACGCATCGGCTGGTGAGCAACCAGCACCAGTTACCGATGATAGTAATCATGGTTTGTTTACGCATTTTTTGTTAAAAACGCTTCAAGAATATGCTAACAACAGCAATGCGTTGAATATGAGGGATTTATTTGCTGCTATTTCGCAAGGTATGATTACCACTTGCGCTAAACAAAATTTGCGAATTGTACCAAAAATAAATTGTATAAATAAGGAAAAGATATTTTTGTTGAAATAAATTTGGGGTGTTGGACAAAAAAACATTATTTTGGCAGTCTAATTAAACCCCTTGTTGTTATGAAAAGTTCAAAACTAAACATTACTTTTGATGGAAGTTCTGATGAAGAACATACCATTGTTTTAAAAAACAAACGTTTCCCTTGGTGGATTTTTTTATTTTTGTTGCCTTTATTGTTGCTTTTGCCAATTAACAAAAAAGCAAATATAAAACTTGCAAATGCAGCTGGAATACCTATTGAAAATTCAGTTGTAACTTTTGTATATTCAACGCATTGGCCTTACAATGCAAAACCAGAGGTAAAAATTGATACTCAAAGCGACAACAACGGATGTGCAACGTTTGTAGGGATAAAACTTCCGCTTTATGCATTTCTTTTTTGCGGCGGTGATATAGCAACAGTTTGTGTGTCGGAAGGTTGTTGGGGTGGTGGTAGTTTTCCCGTTTGTATTTCGTCTTATCCTTCATCGGGGTATAAGGATATTTTGTTAGAAAGCAAGATTGTTAATTTCCCATTTTTGGTAAGAGATGCCAATTCAAATGAATTGATTGATGGTGCTAAGGTTAAGGTTGTTGTGGAAAATAACGGTCAAGAAAGCGAATCTGAATACCTATCGGGTCAAGATGGTGCTTGCCAAAGTGTGGAATATTCTGCATGTGCAAAAATTTTTGCTGTTGCAGAAAAACAATATTACCAAAATGATACCATTTATGATTTTGCGTATAATTTGGAAAGTCAACCTGCTCATACATTAAAATTAAAATATCTTGGAAAAACTGGCGATTTAAAGATTAATCTTCAATGGTTTTCTAAGGCAGATTTGGATTTACATTGTGTGTGTCCAAAATGTACACGTGATACAATTTTTTATAAAATCAAAAAGCATAATTGCCGTTCTGGAAACGGTTTTGGCGAATTGGATGTTGATGCTAACTTGCATATTGTTAAGACAGATCGCACATACGATACAACCAAATTAACCAATACTCCTGTTGAAAATATATATTGGTTAAAACCGCCGCAAGGTAAGTATAAAATTAAGGTTGTTTGGCCATCTTATACCAACGAAACAGAGCAGACTATGTATTCGCATGGCACGGTAAATTTTATTCTCACCATTACAGAATCTCAAAGCGGTGAGGTTGTAACTTACAGAGATTCTTTGGTAAAAGCCGTTGGACATGAGAGTTTTAAGCAATTTGAATATGTGCGATGATTTTATTTTGATAAAAAATTAAAAAAATGTACGATACACAATTATTAAAAAAACTAACTGACGAAGGCATTGAACTGTTGAAAGAACTAATAAAAACGCCTTCAACATCAAAAAATGAAGATAAGACTGCCGAATTGATTTTTAATTATTTTAAAAATCATGGTGTGGAAAATGTAAACCGTCATTTTAACAATGTTTGGGCAATTTGTAAAAACTTTGATCCTCAAAAACCAACGATACTATTTAACTCGCACCATGACACCGTTTTACCTGCCAAAACTTATACACGCAATCCATTTAGTCCAGATGTTGAAAATGGAATACTTTATGGTTTGGGAAGTAACGATGCTGGTGGACCAGCAATAAATCTTATAACAACATTTTTATACTTTTATAATATGGCTCAATTGCCATATAATTTGATAGTTGCAATAACAGCAGAGGAAGAAAACTCTGGAGATAATGGTGTTTTAAGCATTTTGGACAAATTACCCAAAATAGAATTTGCCGTAGTTGGAGAACCAACATGTATGGAAATTTCTGTAGCTGAAAAAGGAATTCTTGTTCTCGATTGTTTGGCAAAGGGTAAAACAGGACATGCTGCTCGCAATACTGGTATCAATGCTATTTATAAAGCCATGCAAGATATTGAATGGTTTAAAAATTATAAGTTTGAAAAAACTTCGCCATGGCTCGGTGATGTAAAATGTACAGTTACTGGTGTTAATGCTGGTACGTTGCATAATGTTATTCCTTCGGAATGTTCTTTTATGGTTGATGTTAGGATAACAGAAAAATATACTCATCAAGAAGTTTTGGATATTATTAAGGCCAACATTCCTAATAAGGATACAGAGGTTAAGCCACGTTCGTTTAAACTTAAATCATCGCATATCGATGAAAATCATCCGTTTATAAAGCTTGCTGCATCAAAAGGTTTCAAACTTTTTGGTTCGCCAACTACGTCTGATAGGGCAGTGATGCCATACGCAAGTCTTAAAGTAGGACCTGGTGATAGTAATCGTTCGCATACTGCCGACGAATATATTTTGCTTGAAGAAATTACTTCTGGTATAGAAAAAACTATTGGATTGTTTGAAGATTTTTTTAATGTTAAATAGCTGTAAATATGAAAAAATCACTATTTTTTATCTTGTCAACGGTATTTAGCCTTATGTTTCAAAACATTTGGGCGCAAGATTCAACATTGCCCGACACGATAACGGTTACTGCTGTGGGTGATATAATGCTCGGTAGTATTGTTCCTGATATGTCTTACTGCCCGCCCAACAACGATGCCAGTCATCTTTTAGACGAGGTAAAACCTTATTTTGAAAACTCTGATGTAGTTTTTTGCAATGTAGAAGGTACTTTTACCGATTCTAAAATAGGTGCAAAAAATTGCAACGACCCTAAGACTTGTTTTACATTTGGTATGCCTCAAAAATATGCAAAATGTTTCAAGGATGCTGGGTTTAATTTAGTTAGTGTTGCCAATAATCATAGTGGCGATTTTGGTGAGTATGGAAAATCAAATGCAAAGCGACTTCTTGATAGTTTGGAAATCAATTGGGCTGGTTTTACAGAAAAACCGTTTGCTAAATTTTCTATAAATGGTGTTAAATATGGCTTTTGTGCTTTTGCGCCTAACCAAGGTACGGTGCAAATTACCGACCATGAAAATGCTTGCAATATTGTTAAAGAATTAAAAAAAGATTGTGACATTGTTATAGTTTCGTTTCATGGTGGTGCTGAAGGTGCTATTTATCAACATATAACACGCCAATATGAAACATTCCTTGGTCAAAACCGTGGCAATGTTTACAAATTTGCGCATACGGTTATTGATGCTGGAGCAGACATTGTGCTTGGTCATGGTCCTCATGTTACGCGTGCGGTGGAAATTTACAAAAATAAGTTTATCGCTTATAGTATGGGAAATTTTGCTACCTATAGCAATATTAATATAAAGGGTGTCAATGGTTTAGCACCTATTTTTCGTGTAAAGATGAATCCAAAAACTGGCGATTTTTATTCTGCACAGATTATTCCGACGTATCAAATAAAACCGCCAAACAAAGGTCCTCATATTGATGAACAAAAACGTGTTATAAAAGTTATTCAAGAGCTTACTAAAACTGATATTCACGACAATTGCCCAAATATTTCTGATGATGGGTTAATATTAAATAAATAAAAAAACTATCTTAAAATGAGGTTGGGTTAAATGCTTGTATGCCTTTTTTTTAGCCAATAAAAGGATATTTTAAGGGCAATTGAAGTTTGTACTGCATTCGCCATAAAATCCAAGCAAATCCAACTTTTTTTGAGTGAGCAATTAGTTAAATATTTGGTTTAAAGTATATTGGAGAGTGTAAGGAAGTGTAGGTTTGGTTTCGGGGTGGTACAAAGGTGTGTCAGGTATGCGAACAATTTCCCTGCAACTATTTTCTCTTTACTCCTTCCCAAAATCCAAAAAATTTCCTTACCTTTGCCCTTGCTTTTGTTCGGAGAAATCGCTCATTGGCTAAAACTACATGTTGGAAGGCGTTACTTTACAAGCGAGTGCATAAAGCACTGCAAAAACCGCGAATAATCTTTTTCTTCAATCACGATTTCGATTCCTTTTTTGGAAAACCTTGTCTAGCGGTTGTCGGCATAATTGAATATGTTTCACAAAAATGTCCCTAATGGTCTGAATAATCCTCTGATGCGTCTTTGTAGGGGCGGGCATTCCCAAGCCATTGTATTCCTCAATTCCGAAAGTCTAAAATTTTTTCGATAAAAAAATTTATTAACGCCAGTTCGACATACAGAACAACGACTTCAACTGGGCGCACCTGCCATTTTC
>CALFIU010000073.1 GCA_937877455.1 uncultured Bacteroidales bacterium | reverse complement strand
AAGTCGGAAAATCAGTTGAAAAAATTGTACAAATGAGATATTTGATATAAATTCGCAGCGTCATTAGTTTCGTATCTTGACAAAGGACTTCGCAAGGTTCGATGCAATGACACGAAAAAATAATTTTTAGAAGTCCCCTTAATTAATTTTTTTTGGGGGTTAGAAAAATACAAAGTAACTTTTTGGGTAATTATCTAAAAATTGCATTATATTTGCATATAAAAATTTTTGAATTCAGAGAATTTTATTTATGTTGCAATATATTAAAATACTTATAATAACATTGTTGTTAGTTACATTTTCCGAAAAATTGTATGCCGACAACAATTCCGAAATTGATAGTTTGATTAATGTTGCCGAAAATGCAAGCAAAGCCGAAAAAAGCAAAATTTATACATCAATTTGTTGGAAATTGCGAAATTTTGATCCCGCACTTGCATTAGAATATGGTCAAAAAGGTCTTTCTTATGCCTTGGAGATAAATGATACGATGCAAATTTTAAAATCGTATAGTTTTATAGGCGTTTGTCAACGCAATCTTGGCGATTATCAAAAAGCATTTGAGTATTATGACAAAGGTTTGGAACTTGCTTTAAAGCACGATGTAAAAGATCAAGCGGCTTATTCTTATATCAATATCGGTAATCTTTACCTTCTACACGATGAGATTGAATTGGCAGGAAAACAACTTGTAAAAGCTTTGGAGATAAGTAAGGTAATTCAAGATTCATCAATTATGGGTTATTCTTACCTCAATCTTGGACGAGTTTGTCTTGCGCTTGGACAAGGTGAGCAAGCTGCGATTTATTTGCATAAATGTTTGGAAATAAGAGAAAAAACCGATGAAGAGTGGGACAAAATCGCAACTGTAAGAAAATATATCGGAGATGCTGCTAACATGGGAGGAAACTATAAGGAAGCCATAAAATACTATATTAGTTCTGTTTCTGGAAATTATGATTTTAAGGATTACGACCTACTTGCAGTTTTATATAAGTGCATATCTTCAACCTATCTTAAACTAAATAAACCAGATAGTGCTTTAGTATATGGCAACAAATGTCTTGAGGTGTCGGTTAAACGTAATATCAATTATCGAGTTAGAGATGCTCACAAAGTCATTGGAGATGCTTATCTTTATAAAGGAGATTACAAAAAAGCGTTTGATGCATACAATATTGTAATGGATTATGGTGACACATTTTTTAATATGTATAAAAAATATGGTATCACCAACATTGAATATAAGGTTGACCAAGTAAAAAAAGAAAGCGAAATAATGTTGCTAAAAAAAGACAAAGAATTGCAATATTATTATATGCTTTTTATGATTACGGTGGTACTTTTGGTTATTATAACAGCAGTTGTTATTATTGTAAAAAATCGTCAAACACGAAAGATGAACAAAATACTTGTTGCGCAGAAAGACGAAATATCGGCTCAAAATTCAGAAATAACAGCACAACGAGATGAACTTGAAAAACAAACAACGATGTTGATGGCGCAAAAAAAAGAAATTACAGATTCTATAATGTATGCACGTCGCATACAGTTTTCTATGTTGCCCGAAGATACCGCTTTTATTAATTATTTTTCAGACCATTTTGTTTTTTATCGACCAAAAAATGTTGTTAGTGGCGATTTTTATTGGGCTTTTAATGATAGTAAGTATTTTGTTCTCATGGTTGCCGATTGTACAGGACACGGAGTACCAGGAGCATTTATGAGTATGTTAGGTTTTTCGTTGCTAAATCAAGTTGTTGGGCGAGATGGATGTCGCACTGCAAATAAAATTCTCAATTGTATGCGCGATTTGATAAAGAAAAATCTTAAACAAGATATAAACGATACCAATAGTGCGCATGATGGTATGGATGCAGCACTTATTGTTATTGATAAAAATACCAATTTATTAGAATATTCTGGTGCTAACATTCCTTTTATTTGTTTTAGAGCAGAAGAAGAAATTGATTTAAAACCAGTTAGAAATCCTGTTGGTGTTTATGTAAACGAAAAACCTTTTGAAAACCAAACATTAGAACTTAAAAAAGGCGACCAAATTTATTTGTCGAGTGATGGCTATCATTCTCAGTTTGGGGGTGCAAACGATAGAGTGCTAAAATCGGTTGGCTACAAAAAAATACTTAGAGAAGTACACCATGAACCGATGGCTGTTCAAGTTAAATTAATTGAAGAAAAATATATCGAATGGAAGGGAGATAAAAGCCAAACCGACGATGTTATGGTTATTGGTATGGAGGTGTAAAATGTTTCGGAAATTGCTAATTGTAGCTCTGTTCGTTGCTACGGTAGCGGATGCTAATTCTCAAACCAAGTATCCTGAAGTTGATAGTTTGATTGGGATTGTATCATTAGCCGATGAAAAATCTAAGGCAAGTATATATAACAAAATTTGTTGGAAACTTAGAGATTTAGAATCTAATAGGGCTTTAGAATATGGTGAGTTAGGTTTGAAATATGCACTTGAAAATTCCGATACATTTCAAATTATAAAATCTTATAGTTATATTGGAGTTTGTCAACGAAATTGTGGAAACCTCGATGAGGCTTTTAAAAATTATGATGCTGCATTTGAGTTGGCTATTGAGAGTGGTAACATTGCAGAGGCAGCTTATTCCTTAGTTAACAAAGGTAATCTCTATATCTACAACAATGAGTATAATAAGGCGTTGGTGTGTCTTGATAGTGCTATCGCTATGGCAAAAAGTTTGAACGATTCTGTTGTTTTAGGGTATTGTTATCTCAACAAAGGTCGTGTTAAACTTGACCAAAATGAGGCTAATGAGGCATGGGATTATCTATCACAAGCGGTAAAAATACGAGAAGAACTAAATGCCGAATGGGATGCAATTGCATCTGTAAAAAAATATCTTGGAGATGCAGCACAAGCAAAAGGAGATTATGCCTTGGCTCTAAAACTTTATAAGGAAGCCGAACATGGCAGAAAAGTGCCTAAAACAGAGCTTGTTAGTGATTTGTATGGTAGGATAAGTCGGATGTACCTTTATCTTAGGGTTTATGATAGTGCTATGTTTTATGCTCGCATATGTCTTGACGCATCAATAGAAAGAGGTATTCCATATAGAGTAAAAAATGCTCATGAACATTTAGGCGACATTTACGCAACGATCAACAATTATCCAAAAGCTATAGAGCAGTATAAAATTGTAATGGGTTATGCTGATACTTTTTATAATCAGCAACGTCGTTTTGGTATGTCAAATATTGAGTATAAACTCGAAAAAATAAAGCGTGAAAACGAAATTGCTTTACTCAGAAAAGATCGCAAATTGCATAACTCTTATTATATTATAAATTTTTTATTGATTTCAATTTTATTGGGTGCGGCACTTTTTTTGGTACGAAAAAACAAAAATGCTAAAAAGATTAATAAAATACTTGAAGAACAAAAAAGCAATATTTCTGCACGTAATGACGAACTATCAAAACAAAGAGATTTGCTCAAAATGCAGCGTGATATGCTTGAACATCAGGCAACTATGCTTGAAAATCAAAAGTTAGAAATTACAGATTCTATAGCATACGCACGCCAAATACAATTGTCAATGATTCCGCCAGAAAATGGTTTAATGTCTTATTTTTCAGATAGTTTTATTTTCTATCGTCCAAAAGACGTTGTAAGTGGTGATTTTTATTGGTTTTTTAACGATGATAAATATTTTATTGTTATGGCTGCCGATTGTACTGGGCATGGTGTTCCTGGCGCATTTATGAGTATGCTTGGCATGTCGTTACTTAATGACGTTGTTAGAAATTATGGTCTTAGGGATGCAGGCAAGATTTTAAATATTATTCGTGAATTGGTAAAAAAGACGTTGAATCAACGAGGTGATTCCAGCGATAAGATGCTTGACGGTATGGATGCTGCGCTACTTGTTATAAACAAGCAAACCAATATTCTTGAGTATTCGGGAGCTAACATTCCGTTTTTATGTTATCGTGGCGATGAGGAAATTACTATCAAACCAGTTAGAAATCCTATTGGTGTTTATATAAAAGAAATTCCGTTTGTTACTCATGATTTTGCCCTTGAAAAAGACGACAAAATTTATCTTGCCAGCGATGGTTTATTATCGCAATTTGGCGGTAATAAGGATAAAAGGTTGCAGAATACAGGTTATAAAAATTTGCTTAAAGAAACTATGTGTGATATTATGGAGGAGCAAAAAAAACTTATAAAGCAAAAATTTTTACAGTGGAAAGGGCATAATAAACAAACCGACGACATTATGGTTTTGGGAATGAAAGTATAAAATACGACAACAAAAAGTTATTGTCGCCGTATTTTTTTCTGTTAATTGTTTTGAGGTTCTATTATTCTGTATTTTCCGCTAAGGTGCATAAATGCAAATAGTCTTAAAAATCCGTCGTAATAAGCATCGAAATAGCCATCTTCAAGAGGTTGGTGTTTAAGATTCCATAATTCGTCAGCAAATTCTTTGCTTTTGGGCTTGCCATTCATTATTGATGCTGCGGCTAATGTTGATACCAAACCAACAGAATGTCTTAATGCTTTTGGATACGTTCCTGCTTGCAAAATTTCGCTTGTGTCAGGAAGACTACCGTCAATTCTGTATTGGTCAACATAATTTTTTATACCTTGTGAATAGAAAAAATTTTGAATTTTTTCGGCGTATTTGCGTTGCCATTGTCCATCGGTACAGCTCCATTCATAATCAAGCGCAATATTCATTGGCACGCGCCACGAGTCGTAGCGAAAATTATTTACGGCTTTAAATCTTGTGTCTTTGAATAATGAACCATCGTACATACAAAAATCGGGATTAAGTCCAGTTGTTTTGTCAGTAGCTTTGTGGAGAAAAGCGCGGGCAGAATCTGCTGCCGACAACCAAAAGTCTTTTTGTCCATCATCTGCCCATTTTGCCCATACTTCGTAAAAAGCAGGAATGTGGTACGATGGGTCGGTAAACATATTGCCAAATTTGTCGGGTGTAAAGTTTATTAATCTATATTTTGAGTTTATTAGTGGTGTAACGTTTGCTGTGTCTTTTTTTTGCATTGAGCAGTTGAGTATGTTTTGTGCTTCGGCTTTATAGTTTATTCCAGAATTGTTTCCCCAACGGTTTGATGCAAAAATCAGCGATGTTATAAAATAGAGTTCTCCGTCTGATGCAGAACCTTCTGCGTTGCGAGTTCCATCGGTTTTGCAACTCCATGCAAAATATCCTTTTCGCTCTCCATCTTGATGTTGCATATATAGTTTAGCCCATCGCCATAACCTATCGAAAATATCTTTTTTGTCAAGTTCAACGGCTACCATCATTCCATACGACATGCCTTCGGTGCGGACATCATTGTTTTTTATGTCAGAAATGTATCCAAGGCTATCCCCTACTGGAAAATAAATACGGTTTGGTCCATAGAAAACATCGTTGAAAATTTCATCAAGTTTTTTGTCAATTTCTTTTTGCGAATAACCATATTCCAAAAATAGGTTTCTATACTCTCCCGTTTCAATGGCTCCTTTTTCCCAAGGTTGGTGGTTTGGCGAACAAGATACAATTGCTGTTACTGCCAATGCTGCTAAAAGTTTTTTCATTTATTAAGGTTTTAATTTTTTTTTGTAAAAATCAGTGTTAAAGATAGTTGTATAGCTTGAAAATAACACTATATTTTTGTTACAAAAATTTATGCTTATGTAACAAAAAAGGAGATTTAGTTTAAATATTTACAAAAAAAACGGAACTACATTTGGTGTAGTTCCGAGAAAATATGGAAAAAACTGAATTCTAAATTACTATTTTGCGTAGTTAACAGCTCTTGTTTCGCGTATTACTGTTATTTTTATCTGACCAGGGTAAGTCATTTCGTTTTGAATTTTTGTAGCGATTTCTCCTGACAAAACTTCAGCGTCTTTGTCTGAAACTTTATCGCTACCAACAATAACACGCAATTCACGACCAGCTTGTATAGCGTATGTTTTTAATACTCCGGGATACGAAAGAGCAAGGTCTTCTAACCCTTTAAGACGTTTGATGTAACTTTCTGCTATTTCGCGTCTTGCGCCAGGTCTTGCACCCGAAATAGCATCACACACTTGCACAATTGGAGCAATTAGGGTTGTCATTTCAATTTCGTCGTGATGAGCACCAATTGCATTACAAACTTCTGGCTTTTCTTTAAATTTTTCAGCAAGTTTCATTCCTACTATTGCGTGTGGCAATTCTGGTTCTTCATCAGGCACTTTACCAATGTCGTGAAGCAATCCAGCTCGTTTAGCTGCCTTAACGTTCAATCCAAGTTCAGAAGCCATTGCAGCACAAAGGTTTGCGGTTTCGCGCGAGTGTTGCAAAAGGTTTTGTCCGTATGACGAGCGATATTTCATTTTGCCAACAAGTCTTACCAATTCGGGATGTAAACCGTGGATAGCAAGGTCTATGCAGGCTCTTTTGCCAACTTCGGCAATTTCTTCTTCGAGTTGTTTTTTTGTTTTAGAAACAATTTCTTCAATGCGGGCGGGGTGTATCCTACCGTCAGTAACCAATTGATGTAGAGATAATCTTGCAACCTCGCGACGTATTGGGTCAAATCCTGACAAAACAATTGCTTCGGGTGTATCATCAACTATTATTTCAATGCCAGTGGCAGCTTCCAAGGCGCGTATATTGCGACCTTCACGACCTATTATCCTTCCTTTTATTTCATCGTTGTCGATGTTAAACACCGTTACAGCATTTTCTATTGCAGTTTCTGCGCCTACACGTTGTATTGTTTGTATAACTATTTTTTTAGCTTCTTTATTGGCTGTCATTTTAGCCTCGTCTATTATGTCGTTAACAAAAGACTGAGCCTCTGATTTTGCCTCGGCTTTTAAACTATCAATTAATTGTTGTTTTGCGTCCGTAGCCGATATTCCTGCTATGGATTCAAGGTTTTCTACCGCTTTTTTATGTAGTTCGTCAAGTTCTTTGTTTTTTTGGTCTATTTTTTCGAGTTGACGATCAAGATTTTCTTTAATAGCATCGTTTTGATTTTTAAGGGTTTCGGCTTCCTTAGTTTTTTTCTGTAATTCGTTTTTAGCTTGATTTATAGAATTTTCGCGTTGTTTTAGTTTAGATTCAAATTGGTTAAGCCTATTGTTTTTATCGGCAGTTTGTTTGTCGTGTTCAGCTTTAAGTTGTAGGAAATGTTCTTTTGCCTCCAGCATTTTTTTTGTCTTAATAACTTCGGCATCTTCTTCGGCGTTTTCTAATATTGTTTTAGCCTTGCGCTCAGTAGCTTTTATTTTTAGCCAATATCCGAGGGCAAATCCTGCAGCCAACGCTGCCAATGCAATTAAAATATAAATCATTTTATTTTCTGTTAATAATAATTATAAAAAAACCGCATCATTTTCAATAATAGTGTTAAGAAACCCCTGAAAAACATGGGCGGAGTAACTCGCTTGATTTTGACTTCCAACGTCAGCGTGTTTCTTTCGAAACTTCTGATTTACGGCGGTCCGTAGCATAAGGCCTGTCATAGGCAAGCATGAAGGTTTACTCCTTTTTTTTATTAGTGTTGAGTTTCAAACCTCTTAATGAAATGATGCGGGTAAATATCTAATATTATGGATTTTAACTTTTATGTCTTAATCCATAACTTGATTTTTTATTTTAAAGAACCTGCGATTTTTTTATGTAATTGTCCATATCTGATGTCAACTCTTTTAATTGTGACAAAAGTTGAGTGTCGTCAGTTGTTGACTCTAATGTTAAATATTTTTGTACATAATCTATGGTTACCATTACCAAATAATCAAAATCATCGAATGTGTTGTTGGCATACGATTGTCTATATTGCATTAGCCTTTCGTTTATCATCACAACGGCCTTGCGTATGGTCTCTTCTTGTTGCCTTTTTACCCTTAATGGGTAACTGCGACCATTGATGTTTACTTTAATAGGTAGTATATCGTCTGCCATTTTGATGTTTTGTTTGTTAAACTTTATATTAATATTTGCTCATCAGTTTGATACAATCGTCTATTTCCCGCAAAATTCTATTTAATTTAATTTTTAAATCGTGACTATTTTCTCCCGATAGCAAAGAATTGGCTGTGGTTAGGATTTCTACCTTAGCTTTAAAATCTTTTATAAGCAAATCTTTTTCTTGCTTTTCTTTTGCAAGTTCTGCATTCTGTGCTTTCAAAACAACATTTTCGGCCTTAATACGGTCGCAAACTGTCATGATGTCATTCACTCGTGTGCTTAATTCTTTTAGTATTTGCTCCTTATCGTTAGTCATTCTTTCAACTAAATTTCATCTACAAAATTATTTGTTTCCTTTTTAATTTTCAAAATATTTATTGCTTTTTTTTTTATTTTTTTTTCAATTTGTTGATAACTAAGCTATTATTTTTAAAGAAAAATTTTGGGTGATAGAGATTCTCTAATTTTTTTATAGATGTATGGAAAAAAAACTTTACTTAAATGCAACTTGAAATGCGATTTTTGCGTTAAAGATTTTGGAGTTGTTAAAAACTTTTACACTTTTGCTTTAATTTCCGAGCATAGGATGATGTTAGAATTAATGAAAATTTTAATTGTGGAGGAGGATTTTATATCGCGCAAGTATTTGAGTGATTTGTTATCCTTTTCTGGCTTTGAGTGTTATACCGCACATAATGCAGCAGAGGGGCTTGATTTGTATTCAAAGGTGATGCCGTCAGTGGTTGTGTGTAGTCTTACAATGCATGGCATATCTGGCTTGGAGTTTATTAAAAATCTTAAACAGAAATATCCATTTGCTAATGTTGTTTTTACTGCAAGTAAAAGTTCAGAAAATCTTGTTATTCAGGCATTAAGGCTTGGCGCAGTTGGTTATATAAAAAAACCTGTGCAAGATAGTGAAATTTTACCTTTGCTCGAAAGTATCGACAAGAGGATTATTGATTTGTCCAATCCAAAAGATAATTATGGTTCTCTGTCTAGTGGTAATCTTACATTTGTTTTCAACACAGAATATGGAGCTCCATCGCGTATTGTTGATAGATTAATGAGTGAGTTGGGTGATTTTTTTGGAGAGGAAGACCAACTTGATATAGCTGTTGGTCTATCTGAGTTGGTTACCAACGCTATAGAACATGGAAATTTGAATATTTCGTATCAAGAAAAACAAAAAGTAGCTTTTGATGATAGGCTTGATGAGTTGTATCATAATCGTTTGGCAAACAATAATTTGGCTAAACGTAAGGTTACTGTTAAATATGAGTTTTCGCCACAGAGTTGTTCTTGGACTATTGCTGACGAGGGAGATGGATTTGATTGTAACGCTGTCCCCGACCCTACTCTTAATGAAAATATTGGAAATTTTAGTGGAAGAGGTATTTTTATAACTCGTCAATTTTTCGACAGCCTTGAATATTTGGGCAAGGGTAATGTTGTTAAGGTTGTTAAGAAAAGAAAGAATGTTGATTAAATGAAAACAGATATTAAAAATATAAAGGAGAATGCCGAAAGCGGTGATGCTGGTGCGCAAAACGATTTGGCGTGTTATTATTTTCTTGAAACAGATTTGCCTAATCGAGCAGAACTTGCTTTTGAATGGTGGACAAAAGCTGCCGAGCAAGGTCTTGAAGAAGCACAATATAATTTAGGTCAATATTACGAAGATAATGGAAATTTTGACGATGCTTTTCGTTGTTTTTCAGTAGCTGCCGAGCAGGGATATGTTCCAGCATTTTATAAATTGGGCGAATATTATAATACTGGTAAATTTGTTGAACAAAACATAGAGAAAGCTTTTCATTATTATTATAAGGCGGCTAAATTAGGTTTTCCCGAAGCACAAAACATTATTGGCTGTTGTTATATAAATGGTGTTTTTGTAGAAAAAGATGAGAAAAATGCTGTTAAATGGTTTAAACTTGCGGCCGAACAAGAAGAATCTGATGCGCAAGAAAATCTTGCTACATGTTATTTTTCGGGTAAAGGAGTTAAGAAAAACTACCATAAAATGCTTTTTTGGTTGCAAAAGGCAGCCGAAAATGGTTCTATAAAAGCAATTTATAATATTGGGCATTGTTATTTACATGGCACAGGTATAAAAAAGGATTCAAAATTAGCATTTAAATATTATAAAAAAGCAGCACTTTTGGATTTTGCTCCAGCGCAAAATAGCCTTGGTTGGTGTTATTCTGAAGGGGTTGGTGTAGATGTAAATTTATGTAAAGCATTTAAATGGTACAACATGTCTGCACTTCAAAATTTTGATATTGCTCAATGTAATGTTGGATTGTGTTATTTGAATGGTGAAGGTGTAAGAAAAGACACCGCAGTTGCATTTGAGTGGTTTCAAAAATCTGCAAAACAGGGTTATATTCGTGGTCAGATAAATCTCGCCAAATGTTATGATTCGGGAGTAGGAGTTGAAAAGGATTTAAAAAAAGCGTTTGAGTGGTATATGCGAGCCGCAGAACAAGGTAGTGCAGATGCTCAAAATCGAATAGGCATTATGTACGAAAAAGGAGAAGGTGTAAAACAAGATTATTTTTTGGCTTTAAACTGGTATAAAAAGTCGGCAGAACAAGGGTTTGAAAGTGCACAATTTAATTTTGGCATTTGTTATTTATTTGGTAATGGCATTGAAAAAGATGCTCAAGAAGCAGCTAAATGGTTTATTAAGGCTGCAAATCAAGGCGATTCTGATGCTCAGTATCAATTGGGAATTATGTATTATCATGGCGATGGTGTTGAGTTGGATTATGAAAAATCGATTGAATATTTACGCAAATCGGCGCATCAAGGCAACGAGTATGCTCAAGTGTTGTTGGGATTGAAGTATTATTTTGGAGAGCCTGTTAAACAAGATTATACAACAGCATTTAGATATTTTAAATCGGCTGCAAAACAAGGTTTTGCCGAAGCTAATTATTATCTTGGTGTGTGTTATGCCAATGGACAAGGCGTTGATATGGATTTGACTCACGCCTTATATTTATATACATTGTCGGCAGACCTTGGTTATGAGCCAGCCAAAGAAAAGCTTGAATTATTTAAACGGCTATAGTTGTTGAATTTTGTTTTCAGAAAAAGTTGTTTTGTAGGTTGTATCTCTAATAATCAGATACTTATAATTAAATAGTTATATATCAGTTTTTTAAATATCAAAAAAAAATTATCCACAATTTTTTTTCGCATTTTTTTTAAAAGTTAATTAGTTTATTTTCAAGCGTTTAATATCGTGCCAATAAATAGTTATCCACAATGTATTGTTAAAAACTTTTATGTATTAAATTAGCCGTTGAAAAACGTATAATTTTTTACTCAAAAATCTTTTGGCATATAGATATGGATAAATTTACCCATTTACACGTACACTCGCACTATTCAATATTGGATGGAATGTCGAAAGTACCAGACCTTATTAATAAGTGTTTGAAAAACGGAATGCACGCGATGGCTCTCACCGATCATGGCAATATGTTTGGTATAAAAGATTTCGTTGACACAGCCGGAAAAATTAATGGCAAATGTAAAAAGGCTGTTAAAGAGTGTGAGGAAGCTATTGGCAAAGAGCAAGATCCTGCAAAAAAAGCCGAACTCGAAGCTCAATTGCCAGAGTTGAAGAAAAAAGCGGAGGAGTTTATACCTTTTAAACCAATTATCGGTATTGAGGCATATTGCGCACATGAAAATCGTCATATAAAAGATCATCGAGGATGGCATCTTATATTGTTGGCAAAAAACAAAACTGGATATAAGAGTTTGTGTAAACTCTCGTCAATAGCTTTTACCGAAGGATATTACTATAACGCACGTATCGACAAGGAAATACTTGAAAAATATCACGAAGGGTTAATCTGTTGTTCGGCATGTTTAGGTGGCGAAGTTCCAAAGAAGATAATGGCTGGCGATATAGCTGGTGCGGAGGAGTCTATCTTGTGGTTTAAAAATCTTTTTGGAGAGGATTATTACCTTGAGATGCAGCGTCATAAGACCGATAAACCTAACGCATCCACCGATACATACGAAAAGCAGGAAAAAGTTAATAAAGTTTTGGTGGAATTAGCAAAAAAGCATGGTATAAAGCTTATTGCCACCAACGATGTGCATTTTGTTGAAGAAGATCATGGCGAGGCTCACGACCGTCTTATATGCCTTAGCACTGGCAAAGATTTTGACGATCCCAACCGTATGCATTATACTAAGCAAGAATGGCTTAAAACTCCTGAAGAAATGGAAGCCATTTTTTCTGATTATCCAGAAGCTTTGTCCAACACTGTTGAGATTGCCAATAAGGTAGAGGTGTATAGCATAGATTCGGGGCCTATAATGCCAAAATTTGAAATTCCAGAATCTTTTGGAACAGAAGAGGAATATCATAAAAAATTCACCGACGAGGATATTTTTAATGAGTTTACTCGCGACGAAAACGGAAATGTGGTTTTATCTAAGGAAGATGCTGATAAAAAAATTGCACAGGCAAAAGCTAAGGCTGATTTAGAATTCAGAACCGCATATGAAGAAATTGTAAGAGAGTGTGAATCAGCTTGCAAAAAAGAAATTTCTTCTATAGAAGAAAAAAAGAATAAAAGTGTTGCTGATTACAAGGCTTCGATAAAAGCGTCCGTATTAGATAAGACTGGCTTTTTTTCTTACTTGGATTCTCTTTTTTTTGCTTGAAGGTGAGTCTTATGGGAAGTTTAGATAAGTCTGCGGCTTCTAGTTTTGTATATGCAAAAGCAAGTGGGCTTTTATCAAAATCTTTTACAGGTGATAATGCAAACCGCCTTTTTGCTGTCAGGTCTTTGAGGGAATTATACACTCTGCTTTTTGATGAGGATGTTCCCAGCGTTCCTGAGGTTTTGCTTGCTAAAGAGATAGAGTTAAAAGCAAAAGAAAAATTTATTGCTTTATATAAAAGTCTTTTAAATGAGTTCGAAAAGCCTGCTAGGATTCTGTCTGAAATCATTTCGTTGTTTGAATATGAAAATTCTGAAATCTTTGATACTCAAAAGGATATGGATGCTATAGCGTCTTTTTGGTCAGCGGTTATGGAATTGTCGGGCAATGATAGAGATAATTTAAAGCAGCTTTGTTTGATGGAAATCTCATTTAAGAACATAATGTGGGTTCTCCGGCTGAAGGTTTTTTATCACTTGTCTGATGGTGAAATTTTGAATCATCTTGTTTATTCAGAGAAAGGCAGAAAAAAATCGGATATTTTCGTTAAGGATGCTGTATCTGTGCTTTCTAAGGATATTTCAGTCTATGATGATTGGAAAGATTGGAAGTATGGTAAATTCTTAAATCAGCATGAAGAAGGTGTGGTTTGGGAACTCGATCCATGCTGGATTGAGAGAGCGTTTAAGAGTTATCTTGCAAAGATGTATATGAAATTTTTTCATAAAGATCCAA
>CALFIU010000072.1 GCA_937877455.1 uncultured Bacteroidales bacterium | reverse complement strand
CTCCACATCACACCACTCATCTCTTTTCCTGTTTTTTTGGTACTTTTTGGGTTGGTTATAGGTTTGGTTATAGGTTTGGTTATAGGTTTTGCGAAAAAAAAAATGCAAATAGTGGTTGAAAATTATCATCTTATATATATGTAATACACCTCTATGTTTATAATCTAAACAAAAAAAAAGAACTGGTAATTAGTAAGTTAACCTTTTTTATTAGCTCCAAGTAAGTCTATTATTAGCTCTTGTTTTGAAATTGTACTTTTCAGAGCCTCAATGATTCTCTCTTTGTCTGCGCATCGTGGGCATTCATGCGGAGTAGTCATTGAAACCATACTATCTTTCCCTGTGAGTAGCCAATATGTGTTAATATCGGGATATTTTTCAACTAAAGCACACAACCATTTACATTGTATATCGGTGTGATTAGCTATTGCACGAGATAAAACGCCTTTGCTCGCCCCTAATTCTCTCTCTAAGGCGGTTATCTTAATTCCTTTATAGTCAGCGATTTGTTGTATTCTATCTAAAAAATCAATCATAATTGATGAAAATTATCTTCGTTTTGTTTTGAAAGTTGAAAATTATCAACTTACTTTGTATTGTAATACGATACAAATATATGACAATGGGACAGCAAAACAAAATTGAGAGGCTTGAAAAGCGGATAGAGGTGTTAAAAATAGCCCGTAAATACAACGTGTCGGACATCTATGTGCGCAGCATCATTAACGGCAACCGACAACCAAACAGCAAGAAGGGGGCATTAGTGGTGAGTGCCTTGCGTGAAAAAAACATCATATAATGGAGTTCTACAACAACATATTATGCGAATCGAGCCGCTGGCTTATTGATAATGGTATAATCAGTCAGTCTAATTATAATTACCTGACATACAACAATAAGCTGAATGTAGTCCGCCGTGGTTGCAACTCAACGCCGGCACTGGTCGAGTACGAATCGTTGCCCGACCGCTTTAAAATTAAGCTGAGAGAGGTGCTCGGGTGCGACCCATACGACGCAGTGCGCCAAAACCGCATTGCCGACCTTATTGAAGACAGCACCGAGGCGAGTGTCTTCTTCAATAACTTCATCACCGCCGAGGGCAAACATCTGCCATTCGACAAACGCCGCGAATACTACGCCAACGCTGTCATTCTGAACGCCGTGCATGCGTTTGAGTGCCAGCATAAGGCTCAACGGGCAAAAATAGGCGGTCGGAAAGCACGCATCATCGACTTCGCCATTGAGTCGATAGCCGGCATCGACAAGACACGCTACCCGTACAACCTGCCCGACAACGCGCGCGCCTTCGAGCGGAAATACAAAGACTATCTGAAAAACGGCTACGAGTCGCTCGTCCACAACGCCTACAAGAACAGGCAAAAGAACGCGGCGGTTGTAACAAAAGAGGGCGAACAGGTGCTTACGGCATTGTTCGCACACCATAACAACCTTAACAACGAACAGATTGCAATGCTTTATGGCGAGTTTGCCGCCAATCAGGGATGGAAGCCGATTAGTGCCAGTGCCGTTGCCGTATGGCGCGACAAGCTCGACCTTGTAACCTACGCCGGCCGCCATGGTGTAAAAGCCTACAAAACCGACAAGGCTATGCAAGTAAAACGGACATTGCCCACATTCCCCCTCGCCTTGTGGAGTTTGGACGGCTGGGACGTGGAGCTGTTCTACCAGACAACACGCAATGGGCGCACCACCTACGGGCATCGGGTTACCATGGTAGTGGTACTCGATACATTCCTGAATTACCCTATCGGCTATGCCATTGGCGAAGAGGGCGAAGCCGAAAACAGCGACCTTATAACATTGGCAATACAGAACGCGCTCCGGCATACTGCGGAACTGTTTGGGGCAATGTACCAAGTGAACCAGATACAAAGCGACAATTTCGCAATAAAAAAGATGTCGCCTATATATGCGGTGGCTGGCGCCAAAGTAACGCCCGCCGAGGTTGGCAATGCCAAGGCTAAACCGATTGAACGCTATTTCAAACGCCTGAACCAACGCTATTGCCAGCTGTGCAACAACTGGAGCGGTTGGGGTGTTACATCGCAAAAGAAACTGCAGCCAAACGGCGAAGCGCTTAACCGTCTGAAAACAACGGAGCCCGACTATGAGGGCGTTTGCGCCCAGATAAACGAGATAATGAGGCGCGAACGAGCCGAAAAGCACGACCTCTATGTGGGCGGTTTTGCCAACATACCAGCCGAGCGGCGGCTGCCAATGAGCCGTCAGCAGTACCTTATGGCATTCGGAAGCACAACAGGCAACCGCAACCTGATGCGCGGCGAAGGTCTGACCGTTACCATTGGCGGCCGTCAGCATGTATACGACTGCTTCGACATCAATTTCCGCCGTTATGCGAGCACCCGCTGGCAAGTCCGCTACGACGCCGCCGACCTTACAAGCGTAGTAGCCACCAACGAAGACCAGACATTGCAGTTTATGCTTGAGGAGAAGCACGTGCAGCCGATGGCATTGGTGGAGCGCACCGATGTTGACACCGAGCAGTTGCAGCGCATCCGCCAATACAACAAGCAACTTGAGGCGCACGTAGCCAATACGCTATGCGAGGCTCAGGAGACAACACAATCGCTGCTTGAGGCGCAAAAAGAGCTTTCGATACATCAGAAGTTTCTGCTTACCGACAGCCAAGGGCAGCACAAGAACAACCGCAACCGCCTGCGCAAAGCCGTTGAGGGCGATACGGTGGCGGAAACAGTCAATATGGATGACATTTTTAATCAATATTAAAACAGTGCATTATGGAACAGATTAAAAAACAACAAATTGCGAACGCACTGCAAAAGTACGCAGAGCGTTATGAGAGTCAGAACAAGGCGGCCGTGGCAATCGGCGTGAGTTCGTCAACAGTCAGCCAGATAATAAACGGCAACTGGGAGCTAATAAAGGCGGAGATGTGGCGGAAAGTGGCCAGTGCGGTCGGCTTCAAGTCGGAAAAGTGGGAAGCCGTCGAGACGGTCGATTTCCAGATTATGACCAAAATACTGACCGACGCAAAAGACAACGCACTGGTTATGGCGATAACAGGTGCGGCGGGCAGCGGAAAGACATTCGCCTGCAAGCAGTTCGCCGACAATCACAAACAGGTTTACATGCTTTGCTGCAACGAGTTTTGGAACCGCAAAACCTTTTTGCAGGAACTGTGCGCCGCCATCGGCATCAACTCGAACGGAATGACCACCGCCGAAATGGTCTATAGCATCGTGAGCCGTCTGAAAAAACAGTCGTCGCCGCTTATCATACTCGACGAAGCCGACAAACTGACCGACCAGCTGCTGTACTTCTTTATAACGCTGTACAACCAGTTGGAGGACGAGTGCGGAATAATACTGACCGCTACCGACTACCTCGAAAAACGCCTTTTAAAAGGCATTCAACTGCAAAAAAAAGGCTACAACGAGATATGGAGCCGCATCGGGCGCAAGTGTGTGCCATTGCGCGGAGTGAGTGCGGCCGATGTTGTGAAGATATGCGAGGCGAACGGCGTAACAGCATCGAAGGACATCGACGCTGTTGTTGACGACTGCGACAGCGACCTCCGTCGGGTACGGAGGAAAATACACGCAATAAACAAGAAAAACCAAGCTAAGTAAGTAAGGACCATGAAAAGAGCATTGAATTTGAACGATATAGCCAACTACCGCCCCGACGTGCTTGACTTCAAAGGCGAATGGCTGGCAAGTTTCGGCAAGCCGGAACTGAAAGGCACGTGGCTTGTGTGGGGCAATTCGGGCAACGGCAAGACACGCTTTGCGCTGCAGTTGGCGAAACAGTTCGCCCGCTACACCAAAACCGCGTATGACACGCTTGAGGAAGGATTGTCGCTGACAATGCAGCAGGCTGTAATGTCGGTAGGCATGAGCGATGTGAGCCGCCGTTTTGTATTGCTCGACAAAGAACCGGTTGAAGACCTTTTAAACAGGCTTAAAAAGCCGCGTTCGCCCCGTGTGATAATCATTGATTCGCTGCAATACACGGGATTGACCTACGAGGCATACCGCCAGTTGGTGTCGGCATTCCGCAACAAGCTGTTTGTGTTTGTGTCGCACGCCGAGGGCAAAGAGCCGAAAGGCAACACCGCCCAGAGCATCCGCTACGATGCCAGCGTAAAGGTGCGCATCGAGGGATACCGCGCCTTTCCGATGAGCCGTTACGGCGGCGGCGAGCCTTATACGATATGGAAAAAAGGAGCTGAGGATTATTGGCTTGAAAACAACTAAAAAAAATAACAATATGCGAACAATAACCGAAAACCAACGGAAAATGGTGATGATGCTATGCGCATCGCAAGGCATTGACGACGAACTGAGGGCTGATTTGGCGTATCAATTCAGCAACTGCCGCACCACACACGTAAGCAAGCTGAGCACGGCTGAGGCATCGGAAATGATAAGCAGGCTGAAAGCCAACCAGAGCCGGCAAAACACAACGCTCGACGTATGGCGCAAGCGTCTTATTGCCGCCATTGGCGAGTATTTGAGGGTGTTCAACTACACTGAGAATATCGAGAACATAAAGGCGGTGGCATGCCGCGCCGCAAGTGCCGACGATTTCAACAAGATACCGCTCGAACGCCTGCGGGGGCTTTACAACGCCTTTAAGGACAAAGTGAAAAGCAAAAACCGCGTTGAGGACATAACAGCCGATATAGCGGGGGCGCAAATGGTAATGAATTAACAATTGACAATGTAAGGACGCACCGCGTGCGTCCGGCTAAAAACGAACGAAATGAAAAAAGAAGGAAAAAACGCCCTGCGCTTCAGCGAAGCGTTCACACACTCAACCGCCATAATGGAGAGCAAAGCCAAACAGCTGTATGCCGCCGCTCTGCGATGCGCCGAGCAAGGCGATATCGCCGGTTACGTGCGGAACATCAAAGAGCTGAACGGCATCGAGCGACGCCTTGATGCGCGCAAAAATGTGGGCAACTGCCACTACTCGGCGGTGGACTTTGCCAGCGTAGCACCTCTCCGGAACAGCAGGGGATTAAGCAAATGAATTAACAATTAAAAATTAAAAATGTAGGGGCGCGATGATGCGCCCTACAATAGTCAATAACCTTTTAAAACAAAAATTTATGGACAAGAAAATTGAAAAACTGGCTGTCCGCTACAAAGAGGTGGCAGCCGAAATTGCAGCGTTGGAATCGGTGTTGAAGCCGATTGAAAAAGAGTTGAAACAGTATGCTGAGGATAACCGCCTCGAATTTGACGACGACAACCAGCTGAAGTTTGAGAACGGTGTGTTTATCGGTGTGAGCACCATGCGCAAACTGCACGGCGCAAAAGCCGACTTGGAACAGTTTGCCAAGTACCTACACGACCGCACAGGCGACGCATTTTTTGTTACCAAGATTAACGAAAAAG
Source organism: uncultured Bacteroidales bacterium (assembly GCA_937877455.1). Taxonomy (GTDB): domain Bacteria; phylum Bacteroidota; class Bacteroidia; order Bacteroidales; family UBA3824; genus UBA3824. Next base: position 22,979 of record CALFIU010000072.1, on the reverse strand, counting down.
CACTTGCACAGGCAGCCGCCGACGGCAATATGGAGGTATTGCGCCTGCTCGACCGCCATAGCAAGTTTGTGCAACTGCGCAATGTCGAGACACTTAAAATCTATTGTTAAAAATCAATTAAAAATCAAGTATTATGGAAACAATTGAAAACAAGCAAAAATTGCAATGGGAGCGTGAAAGAGAACTCGGCAAAATCAACATTGAACTGGCTGAGCGCAACCACGAGGCACTTAAACAGTACAACGCCGACCGCCAACGGCTATGCAAGGAACTGGACGGCATACAGTCAGACTATCATGCCGAAAAAGAGCTGCTATTGTCGGAACTCGACCAGCAAGTGGCCACACGCAACCATTTGCGCCGGCAAGGGTTGGCGGAGTACAGCATCGAGATACAGGACACCTATATGAAAGAACGCTACAGCCAGCGCAACCTTTCCGACCTGAAAAGCAACTACCGCTACGACTGCGACCGCATCCGTGAGACCATACGTGCGAAACGCGACGCATACGTAAGTCTCTGCATCATAAACAAGAAGTGGGCGGAGCAGCGCAAAAGCGAAGTGATGGCGCAATTGACAGCCGTGGAGGAGTAGGGGAGCAATGATTGCAACCGATTAAAATTGCGGGTGCGTTCCAATGCAAACGCATCCGCAATTTCATTAAAAATTAACAATTAAAAATTAAAAATTCATGTTGACACGAGAGCAAAAAATGCAATGGATAATAGAGAACAAGCCGTTTGCGGTGCGTTGGAATCAGGAGTTTAAGGCGACGGACCCGTACAAGGTGGTACGCCTTAAATGCGTAACCGAAACAGGCGCGTTTGATTATGACTTTACCGACTACTGCTACAACCGCCGCTCGTGGGCTGAGGGCAAAGCCGACGAACTGAACGAGCAGCACCAGTTGGAGATGAAAAAGAAACGTAAAACCAATTAACAAATTTGTTAATTATGAATTACTGGATGATACCTGCAATTGTCCGTCCGTGTTCGCCCGACTATGTGGAGTATGTAAAGAGCGAAATAGAGGCGTGGGCCGGTGTTCCTGACATTACGGAGCGCACGCGCCGCCGCGAGGTGTGCGAGGCTCGGCAGGTGGCTTGCTACATTCTGCGCCTTCGCACCAACTACACAACCACAAAGATTGGCGCAATATTCGGGATTGACCACGCAAGCGTAACACACTCGGTGCAAACGGTATGCGCGCTGCTTGCCAACAATCGGGAGTTCAGGGCTTGCTGGCAGCCGTTAATTGATAAGCTGAAAATTTGAAAAAGGGGAACAAATGCACGCTAATAAAATCAAAATGGCATTAAACATCAAGCGGATTGTTGATGAGTACTATGAGCCGAACAGCCAACGCGGGTCGCTGATAGATGTCTATAGGCGCAAGGTTTACGCTGTCTATCCGATGTCGGAGGGAACGTTCTACCGGCTTATTGAGATAGCCATCGGCATCGACGGCTACATCGGCAATGGTGCGAACCGTGTGGAGCGGAAAAAGCGCAAACTGCGCACCGATAGCGAGGACAAGCGTCAGTTGCGTTTGTTTGATGATTATTAGCGAAGCCCCAAAACGCAAAAAAAACGCCGTTTAAAGTATGTTTAAACGGCGTTTTTCGTTTACTAAAATCTATTAGAATTTGCGCTGCGTGCGCGGTATATAGGCGAAAGCCGTGTTGTTTGTCCGTGTGCGCTGGCTCAGTATCCAAATGGCACTTTCGAGAGCGTCGGGGGCATCATCGTGCGAGCGGCTGCCGCGCTCGAACATCAGCAGCTGCTCAATAAGAACTTGAACGCCCGGCTCGTCTTTTTCGGCTTCGTTAAAGATGACAAGCCCGCGCTCAAATAGCGGCTGCATCGCCTCAATGCGTGCGAATTTGTCGGGTTTTTTGCGATTGTCGCCGCGTATCGGCACATGGTTGCCAACGGCATCGCCAACCTTCCGGAACTCGTCGAGCATCAAATCCTGCATAAAATTGGCTTCCATATAGTACATTACAGGCACACGCCCTGCCACATAGTCCATTATCTGATAATGCCAGTTTATCATTGTGCTTACACTTGTCTGGTCGGCGAAGGCTTTAATAAGGTGGAAATGTCCGTCGGGGGTTTTGCCGACTAACATTGTCGCCTTATAGTCGGCTGTTGCCGAGTTCTTGAAACTTGGGTCGGTGTAGCAAATCAGCTGCTTGTAATCTTTCAACGGCAGAATATGTCCGAAACGGATGTCCTTCGCACGGAATATCGCACCCTCGGTGGTCGGGTTGTTCATATATTCCTTTTGGAAATTGCGCTCGCCCATTATCTGGCGCATTTCGGCTATTTCGCCGGGCTGGTAGTTCTCAGGCCACGAGGGGTTGCCGTTGCGGTCGAGAATGTTGACGCGCGTATGATAGACATTGGGACGCTCAATGATGTTAGTAAGCACCGACCGCTTCGCTATACGGTTGCCGACCATTATGAAACGACCGCGCCCCGCTTCCATTGCGCCAAACAGTGCGGAGAGCACCCACTCTGTAAGCTTTGACACACGCTGCTCGTTACGCACCATTTCGTCGTCGTCGAGGTCGTCAATAACGATGTAGTCGGGTCGGTGTCCGTTGTGTTTGAGACCGCGGGGGCTTTGTCCGCGTCCGATAGCCGTAAAATGGTAGTCGCCCTGCGTTGTGAACTCGCCCTCCGCCCAGTTGCCCTCTTTCATCTGTTTTCCGAAGTCAGCCTCAAACAGCGTGTTAAATTCCAATTGCGCCTGAAGGTCGGCTAACAGGCGAGTGGCACTCTCTTCCGATTTGCCCACCAGTACCATAGTTGAGAACTGGCGTTTGGGCTGTATCATAAGCCACATCGGGACAAAAACGCCCATGTGTGTTGATTTGGCGTGTCCGCGCGCCCACTCAAATACGGCGCGGGCGTTCGGGTTCTTCAGAATGTAGTTGGCCGCGTCAATCTGAAAGCGCGCGCAGTCGGTTTTTGCCACTTCGGGGAAATAGGTGCTTACAAAGTAGTTATAATTCCGCCTTGCGCGTGCTATGCGCTTGTCGCGCTCCGTATCGGTGTTGGTGTGTGTGAACATCCGTCCGCTTTGGATGCGCTCGTGGTCGGCTCGCCATTCTTGGTATAGCTGGCTTTTAATGATTTGCTGATATGATTGCATTGTTGTCGGGGTGTTTGGTTATTCTTGGTCGGTTGTTTCCGGCTCTGTTTCCGCCGCTGTTTCGGGCGGCACAATGCCGAAAATGGTGTTAAATGTAAGAACGTAGGCGCAAAAGCCGGGAACGCTTGTAACGGGCGAAATATTGGCTAACGTGAGGCGTGTGAAGCGTCCGTCAGTCCAATCCATTAGAGCCTCAATCACCTGCTCGACAACATCGAAGATATTGAAGCTGTCGGCGGGGTTCAGATTGTAGCGTATGTCGGCGACTGTAATGTTGATGTCGGCATGTATGCGTGTCTGGTTTGGCTTTACCTGCGCAATGCTGGTGCTGTTCATGTCGATAAGAGCGCACGGAAATTTGACGGGCGGCTGCTCGTAGTTGAGCTGTCCCCACGCCGCATCGACGGTGCGCAATGCGCCGACGGTTTGCAACTGGCTTTTGAGATTCTGAAAATACTGTTTCATAGCATTATGATTTTAGGTTGTTATTTGAATATCCGGCCGAGCCGGCGTTCTATTTCGTTTTGCACCATGCGCCTCAATTTCGGGTGGTCGCCTATAAATTGGCGTTGCGGGATGCGTGGTGTGCCCTCGTTGTGGTATGGAGCGTATGGGGCATCGCTGTATATGACAGCCAAGCCGCGCTGCACCTTATTGCGGATTGAGCGGCCGAGGTTGGCGGTGCGCCCTGTAAGAATCTTACGGCGGGCGTCGGCGGGGTGGCGGGTGCGCTTTGGCGGATTGGTGCGCCGCTTCACATCTTTCCATTTGCCGCCGAAAAATCCCTCCTCTTGGAAATTCTGCTTGAACATGTCAACAGCCTTGTTGCCGACAATAAGCGGCAAATCGTGGTTTACAGCCCTGTTTATTTCGACTGTTATGCCGGTTAATTTCGATTGGAACTCGTCGGGGGTCATGGTGGTTAAAGGTTAGGATTAACTACGAAAAACACGGAAAACACGAAAGGTTGGAAAACAATTTTTCGGTGCGTTTAAGCGTTTTATTGTTACTTGAGTAGGTGCAGCGTATCTCTTGCTGCCAAGCTGCCGACGCTGTTGCCACGTGTCTGCAAGCAGCATGCGGCAAGCCTCCAGTTTGAGGGGGGCGATGTCATCGCCCCAAAGATAGTCCTTTGCGTTGTTACCAAACGACCATGCAAGCGCGGCATAAAGGTCGGAGCTTTTAAGCTGGTGGAACTCGTCGCGGGTGATTATCCGCTTTTCGCCGGCTAACTCGCCGTTTAAGCAGCGGACAAAGAACTGAGGGGTCGGCTCAATGTCGTTGATGTGCACCACCTTGTATTTGTCTGACAGAATGGCGGCGTGTGCGACGGCGCAACCTCCCGCAAACACATCGTAGAAATGCGTGGCAGGGGGCATCCGATTTACAATTTCGGCGGCTATTTTACCTTTTGAACCTTTATATGGTAGTCCGTAATTCATTTTTTTTGTATGTTTGCGGTGAGAGTCGAGTGTGAGGGAATCCCTTGTTCCCCTGCGGCTCTTTTTTATTCTGGTTCTGTTATTGAGTAAAGGTTGTAATGGTCATCGTTGAATCGCCCGAACTTCAATTGATAGTTATATGTTTTTTCATTGCCCTTGTAATCAATTTTCTTAATGGTTAGGCGACCGACCTTCATTGCGCTAAACAATTTTTTTCTTTGATAGAATTTGCCACTGTGCTTATTATGCGACAAATCAATAGTTTCATCTGTTGTTTTCCATTTGATTTTCGACATATATCCCCCAATATTTTTGGCTATTTCCTGTTTTATAAAATAAGAATCGGAACAAGAAGCACCCTTGGACGTTTCCCAAATTGTTATTTCATCCACCAAAACATCACCAATATTTGTTTTGAAGGTTTTGCTGTAATTGGCATTTTGTTGCCTTATTACCTTGCGGGAAGTTTCCTTTATAGGGGACCAATCGGCACTTGCATTCCTTATATACCCCACATTGTCGGTAAACACCTCGCCTGTTTTGGCTGGGTTGCCCTCAAGTCCGCGCGGCGGTGTCAGGTCGGGGATGTGTGTTTGTGTTGACGGCTCGGCGGCTGTTTCCTGAATGTCGCATTTGCAGTTCCACTCAGAGCCGGGCAGGTGCTTATCCCAAAACGGGTCGCCTTTCGGAAATACCAGCCCGACGTATGCGGCATGGTCGGCGCGCGGTGTTACGCTGCGTGTGGCTATCCATTGCAGATTAGGGAACAGGCGTTTGCGGTCGGGTTCTAAAAACTCATCGAACTGCTTGGCGGAACGGCAGCGCGCGGTGGCGGTGTTGTACTCGGCGTCAGTCCAGCGCGCGAGGCGCAGTTCGGTGGCTTTCAGGGCGGCGGAGCGTTCGTCGGGTGTCATTTTATCGCTGTTTAAAATGCGGTTAAACGCCGTTTCAGCGTATGCCGATTTGTAGGCGGCGAAGCGTGAGACGTTGGCGCGGAGCTGGTCGGCAAGCGTGCTGTTGCCGTCGGCAAATACGGTGTTAACGGCTTGCCTCAATTGCTTGCTGTAGCCGCTGTACAGTTCTTCAACGCTATGTGTGGGCTTTCCGCGGAATACAAGTTTTTGGATTGTACCTGTGCTGCAATCGGCGCACCCGCACCCGTCAGGATGCGCCGCTATGCGAAAAAATCGGAATCGGCTGTCAGATATTTTTTAAAGACTGACAAATTATCATCGCCGGCGGCGAATTTGTCGCTTACAGGCAGTCCAAATTTTTCGGTGAGCCATTTATTGTCAATGTCTTTGTATGGTATAATATCCTTTACCATTTGCCAAAGAACCGCGATGTCTTCGGTGGCGGCAAAGCGGAAAGCGACTTGTTTTTGCGGCAGCCAGCCAAGGCGCATAAACGCCGGCAATACGATGCTGTTGACGTACATTTCAACCATACGCTGGTCGCTTGCAATCAGGCGGTTTAAAATACCGATGCTGGCTTGTTCCTTTGAGTAGTTGCCGTTAGCGGTGTCCTGCCCCATAATTGCGCCGCTGATAAGTAGCGATATTTCGTTGTTGCAGAGACGGATGAGGTTGTTATACACATCGCCGTTGGTTGACACGCCTTGGGCAAACTGAAACTCTTCAGTAGTATCGATGACAAAGGCGGCGGCCGCACCCATTTGCTGTAGCATCTGTTGGGCGCGGTTCAGCATTTCGGGGTCTTGCGTGTTGGTTTTGACGTATCGGGGCGGAATGCCGTAAATTTCGCAGAGTTCGCTCCAACAACTTTGCGCAAAGCGTTTGAACAGTGTATGCGGCACGCATTTGTTGAGCAAGCCGTTGCCGCCGCTGTAAAATTCCAATATCCAACGCCCGTACTCGTTGAGCCGCCGGTATGCCACCGATTTGTCGGAGGTGGCGTCGGGGAAAAACAAGCCGTTTTCGGGGTCGAAGTTGCGGCGGTTTATAACCGTGAAATTGTCGGGGCTTGCCAGTTCCAAAACGGAGTAGCCGTAAAGCTCCGAGTTCAGTATCTCTTTAATAATATCGGTAAAACAGGGGATTGAGCACAATTGCGCTGTCAGTTTGTCATCAACTTTGCCGTCGCCGGCAACCAGTTCAAACGGGTGTGCGACGGTTGGCTCGTGCCTGTTGTTAATCTGGCTTGCAAGTAGCGCATCGTCTGTAATTATCTGATAGATGTCCTGCAACTGGTAAAAGCGCGGATTGTCGGCGCGCCGTGCGGCGGTTACCGCATTGCGCCAATCGGCAATATCGCGCCGGCTTTGGCTTACGGCGCGTTTAACAACTGGTAGCAGTTGGCTGTTTTTCTTTTTCATAATTATGTTTTTTAGTGGTTACTCGTGATTGAATTTTTTACGGCATACCATACGGAAAGGCGGTTGTGCGGTTTGTGTGGCGGCATCGCCGTCGCCGTCCAAATTATCGTCAATGGTGGCTACACCGGTGAGCAGTATGCGCTTGTCGATGCCCTTCATACCCGCAATGCGCTCAAGCGTATCGATGGCGTGGTCGTGCAGGTCTTTCACTTTGTCGTAGAGAATATCCACGTTTGCGAGCGTGCAGATGTTGTAGGTTGTAATTTCCTGAACAAGCCTCACAAGCAGCGGATTGCGGTCGTCGCCGGTTTGTGCGAAAATGGTGTCAACATCGTACTCGTGCCAATTGGCGTATTGCTGAGCCGAAAGGTGCGCCGTGTGCCTCAGATTGTTTGATGCTATCAGATAGCTTGCCACTTCGCTCTCAGCTGATGCGATTGCTGATTCTATCAGCGTAGTATCGTCGCCTGCAATTGCCGACAACTGGTAATCGTAGAGCAGCGATTTGATTTCGTTTTGATTGATGTACATAGCCGTAAAATTTTACAGTGCAAAAATGCCACGGCGACGGCTGTATATAAAATAAAGTATTCATTTTGAGTATAATATTTGAAATAAAGTTGTGTGGGTCGCATTTTCGCATTGTCAAAAACAAAACATGCGATGACCAATAGCGATAAAAATCAAAAAAAAGAACTTGCGCGGCTCTATTTCATGCAAGGCGACACGCAGCAGATAGTGGCCGAAAAAGTGGGCGTATCGCGCAACACCCTCTCACGGTGGGTGCAAAGCGAAGGCTGGGACGAACGGCGCGCCGCCCTGAATGTTACACGCCCCGAAATAGTCAATAAAAACCTGCTGCTTATCAGCCGGCTGTTAGACAAACTCAACAGCGACGACATTGATGTTACAAACATCGGGCGCATTGTTGACCAGATTAGCAAACTGGCGGCCTCTATTGAGCGCATCGACAAAAAAGCGAATGTGGTTGACGCTATCGAGATATTTCGCGCGCTCAACCGCTGGCTCGTCAACCGTATGGAGTGGGATAAAGAGGTAACGCCGGAACTGATTAAAGTGTTTGAGCATTACCAACAATTATATGTCAGCGAACAATTAAACGCACTGAAAAAATGAGATTCACATTAAGCGATTCGGCGACAATAAACAGCCACGGGTTCAGAATTGACCTCGAAGGAATGGATTTGACACGGTTCAGGCAAAACCCCGTAATGCTGTATGCGCACAATCCGGAGCGCATTGTAGGCAGGTGGGAGAATGTGGCCATTGCCGATGGCCGCCTGACCGCCGATGCTGTATTTGATACAGATGACAGCGAAGTGGTTAACATCATGGGCAAAGTGAAGCGCAAATTTTTGCGCGGCTGCTCGGTCGGCATCATTGTCAATGAGATGCGTGAGATTGACGGCATCCCGACCGCCGTGCGCAGCGAACTGCTTGAGGCTTCTATCTGCGCAATACCGGCCGACCGCAATGCCGTGGCACTATACAACGATAACAGCGAGCGGCTTTCGCTCGATGAGATAAGACTAATGTTTAACCTAAAATCTGACACAATGGAAACAGAAACCAAAGACACCAAACAGGAACAGCTGCAAGAGGTGCAAGCGGTGGAAACGGCGCAAAGCGATGCGGCAGTCGAAGTTTCGCAATCGGAGCAGTTGATGTTACTGACTACCGAAAACGAAACGCTGACTTTGCAGTTGGAGCGCACCAATGCCGACCTTAAAGAGGCGCACAACCGCATTGCGGAACTTGAGCAGCAGGCGGAGCAATATCGCAAAAACGATATTAAGCACTACCTGAGCGATGCCGCCAACGCCGGCAAGATTGACGCTTCAGAAATCGGCCTCTATGAGAAATTGGCTGACGCTGACTATGACACCGTCCGCGCTATTATCGACGCGCGGCAGCCGAAACCGCATGTTACACTGTCATCGCTGATGACACACGGAAACAACACCGACACTAAAGCGGTTATTTGGGACGAACTCGACCAGAAGGGCAAACTGTCCGAACTGAAAGCCACCGACTTTGAACGCTTTAAGGAAATGTACCGTGCAAAATTCAACGCTGATTACAAAGAATAACATTTAAAACAGAATTTAAACATTAACTTTTAAACTTTACTAAAATGGCTCTTAACAAAGAAATTTGGATTGATTCCATTGTAGGCAACTTGTTCAAGGATAGCTCATTCCTTGCCAACGCCGTAAACCATTCGGCATTTGTCAACGGTAAAACCGTACATGTGCCAAACGCAGGCTCAGCTCCTGTAGTAACCAAAAACCGCAACAGCTTCCCCGCATCTGTAGACGGCCGCACCGATTACGATTTGTCGTACACCATCGACGAGTTCACAACCGCACCTTTCCGCATCTCAAACGCTGAGGAGGTTGAATTGTCGTATGACAAACGCGAGAGCATTGTAAGCGCATGCCGTCAGGCTCTTATTGAGGCAGTCGCCGAAGCTGTTATCGCCAACTGGGTGCCAAGCGGCTACGATTTGGTGCAAACTACCGGCTCATCAACCGCCCACTATCTGGCATCGCAAACCGGCAACCGCAAAGCTGTTGCCATTGCCGACATTCTGGAGGTTAAAAAGAAATTTGACGCTGCCAACATTCCACAAGAAGGCCGCTGCGCATTGCTCGACTATGAGATGTACTCTCAACTGTTAGGCGCACTTTCGGCTTCACAAGCCAACGCGTTCTTGGCAACCGCCGACGCTTCAAAGGGTATAGTAGGTACTCTTTACGGCTTCACGTTCTTTGTCCGTTCGTCTGTTTTGCGCACTGTTGCAGCCGGCACTTCGCTTGCTGAGAGCGCATCGGCAACCGACCAAGGCGCAGGTTTGTTCTGGCAAAAGGATTGTGTATCGGTTGCAATGGGTGAGACCGATTTGTTTGAGGCTCAAAACGACCCGACCTACTATGGCGACATAGTTTCGGCTCTTGTCCGCGCAGGTGGCAAATACATGCGCTACGACAAAAAAGGCGTTGTTGTGTTGGCTCAAGCCACTCAATCCTAATTGAATTGACTAATGCGGAAAATCAATTGTTTCATAATTCACTGCACTGCTACACGTGCAGGCCGCGAGGTGTCAGCCGCCGAAATTGACGGCTGGCATCGTGCGCGCGGTTTTAACGGCATCGGCTACCATTATCTGATACACCTCGACGGGCGTATTGAGGGATGCCGGCCGGTGGAACAGGCGGGAGCGCACTGTTTGGGGCATAACCTGAACTCTATCGGCATCGCATACGTCGGGGGACTTGACAACGAAGGCAAACCAACCGACACACGCACACCGGAACAACGCTCGGCTCTTAGAGGATTGATTTCCGTATTACACTCGAACTTTCCTAGAGCGTCCGTTTGGGGGCACTGCGACTTTGCCCCCGCTAAACAATGCCCTTGCTTCAATGCAAGGGCGGAGTTTGGCGAATAAACCGCTAAAATGGCTATGAATTGGCAGACTATAATATCGCTTGTGCTCAACGCCTTGTTTTCGGCGGGCTTCATTGTCAGCATTGTTACTTTGCGCGAAACCAAACGCAAAGCGCAAGCCGAGGTGGAAGCCGCCAAAGCCACCAATGCGAACACCATTTTAGAGACTAATCAGAAGTATATTGTAGAACCGCTAAAAAAAGAGATAAATGGACTGCGGAAAACTGTCAGTAACCTCACACGCGCCATTAATCGTATTAATGATTGCCCTCATGCCATTGACTGCCCTATTCGTGCCGAGTTGCAAAAGCAACAGGCAGATGACAACCAATGACTTGCAGGCCGACACCGTCTGCATTGAGCGGACTGTCATTGATACGGTGGTAACTTTTGCGCCCGATTCGGCTTTGCTTAAAGCCCTGTTTGAGTGCGACAGCAATGGCAATGTGCTTGTGCAACAGCTTGAAACAGCCCAAGGCGCACGCGTCAGCGTAGCCCCACAGTTCAAGTATATCATGATTAAAGACAACGGCGGGCGTGTCCGCACTACAGCGTACCTTGCTGTATTGGCATACGCCGACAGTCTGCAAACACAGGTTTATATGCTTAAAGAGAGTTTAAACGCCGCTAAAATGGCGGTTAAACAGGCTGAAAACAAACAGACAAAGCAACCGAACCGCACAAGTTTTTTTCTTTTCGGTTTTTTAGCGGGTGCGGTTCTGCTATGTCTGATAGTGATTTCGATAATTGTTAAAAACATCTAAAATTTATTGTTATGGCAACATCAACTGGTTATGTTAACGGTTCTGATTTGTTGGTGTCTGTGGCTGGAACGTCAACAGGCACATACAAGGCAATCGGACATTGCACTACGCACACTTGCTCGTTTTCGAGCGAAACCAAAGACCGCGCAGTCAAGCCGGCTGCTTCAACCACTACGCTTGGCGCGGGATTATGGAAAGACAAAAGCGTGAGCGGCTTGTCGGTTCAGATTAAAGCCGACGGCTTGCGCTATTACGCTGAGGCGGAGGAAGGCTTCGGAGCTTTGCTCGGCAAGTGGGAGACAGGCGCAAAGGTTTATTTGCGCGCCTTTGTCCGTTCAAACGACTCTGCCCCGTACCTGAGCGGCGCGTTTATCATCAGCTCGCTCGAACACACCGGAGCGGCTGGCGACGACGCTACCTACAGCGTTACTTTTGACAATGCCGGCGAGGTAACTATCGACAACGCAAAAGTTGACGGTGTAGGCGCATCTTAATTAGGCTTTTATCTCTTAGCTTGGTCGGGTGGTGCGAAGCATAGTAACACCACCCGTTTTTAAAAGCTGAGAAATGAGAAACTGACAACAAACAAAAAAAAATACAGCTATGGATAAAATAACATTCGACGGCAAACAATACCCCTGCCGCATGACAATGGGTGCTCTCCGCCGTTACAAGCAGATAGAGGGCGAGGATATATCGAAAATGAATGGCGATGTCGCCAAAGTCGGCACATTGCTTTATTGCTGCATCGCGAGCGCATCGTCCGCCGACGGTGTGATGTTCGATGTGGATATTGACGATTTCGCCGACCGTGTAACCGTGCAGCAGGTGGGCGAGTTCGCCAAAGTGCTGAACGACACCGGCAAGGCAAAAAAAAAGACGGGCAAACCGTAGATATAACCAAACTCGTAGGACTTGCAATTGGGTGCGTGGGGCTGTCATTAGCCGATTTTGACCGCCTCACACCCGACGAGTTCGACGAGGTGTACCGCGCTTGGGAACGGGCGCATTTGCGCGAAGGTTGGGAACAGGCGCGCTTTTTGGCTTGCTCAATTCTACAGCCGTGGACTAAAAAGGCACTCCGTGCCACCGATGTCTGCCGGTTTGCGTGGGACGATGAGCATCTGAAAGCATTACAGGCCGAAACGGCCGCAACCGCATCAACACGTGAGCGGTTTGAAGAGTTGAAACAGAAATTTGAACAATAAAAAAAAATGCCAACATACACCGCCAAAACCCGACTTTTAACCGCCCGCCCGCGCTCAAAACGCCTGCGCGAACTCGGTCTGACATCTGTCAGCATATCGAACACCGAAAACACCACCATATCGGAAGGCACTGCCGAAACCGTCGACCTCTCAGAATGCGAGAAGATAGCCAACAAGGTAACAAGCATCGATTCCAACAGCACCGACGAGCAATACCCAACAGCAAAGGCGGTTTGGGACGCTGTCAACGACAATGCGCCAGTACAGTCAGATTGGAATCAGACCGACACAACAGCTCTCGACTTTATAAAGAACAAGCCGACCATTCCGACCAAGACATCAGACCTGACCAACGATAGTGGTTTTTTGGCTTCACATCAGGATATTTCTATGAAAGCTAATACCGCTGATTTAGCCACTGTTGCTACCAGCGGTGATTATGACGACTTGAGCAACAGACCAACAATCCCAGCTGCACAAATACAGTCAGATTGGAATCAGTCTGATAACACTTCGCTTGATTATATTAAGAACAAGCCGACTATTCCAACAACGGTTACAGTTGATTCCGCACTTGATGCCAGCAGCACTAATGCCGTGCAGAATGCCGCTATTGTTGCGGCTGACAATGAAATTTATGATGTTATTTACTCGCTGCATGAAAAAGAATTTACTATTGGCAGCCACAAGACAATCCAATTTAGCCCCGGTAACCTACAGTACCAACCCAGCACACAAACATGGCGGTTCGCGACGCAACAATACAGTTGTGTAGGCAATAATCCTGCTAACACACTATCAGGCACAGACCTTAGCACTTCTGATGAGTGGGTCGACATCTTCATTTGGGGCACAGCAATTACTAACCCTATCGCGAGAAGTGGGTATGCCGCTAGCTTTGAGGATTGGGGTGCTAATGCTATTGTAAACGGCTCAACTACAGATGCCGCTAACACGTGGCGCACACTTACATGCTCTGAGATGCAGTATCTCTGCAATAGCCGTCATCGTGCAACATCACTACGCGGTTTCGCTACCGTTGTGGGTGTGCAGGGATTGCTATTGCTGCCAGACGCTTGGCGGTGTCCCGACAATTTAACATTTACCCCGACGATTGCGGACTTCACGACCAACAGTTACAACTCAAACAAATGGTCGATGATGCAAGGCTCTGGCGCAATTTTCTTGCCTTGTGCACGACCATATAATGACGGCCTCATTGGTCTGTATAATCTTGCCGATAGCGTGAGTACTTATGGACATGCATATTTGTATTTTGAAGCTGATAATTTGAAAGTGCAATATCAGAACATGGGACCCAGCACAGCTTGGTATAAAAACTATACCGAGTCTGTCAGATTAGTTAAAGATGTTAACAAAGTAGATTACAATGATTTAACTGGTACGCCAACTGTTGATTCCGCCCTTGATGCCAACAGCACTAATGCCGTGCAGAATGGAGTAATAACATCGGCATTGAACAACAAAGCCGATGCAAGCCACACACACACCAGCTCCGATATTACCGACTTTGCAACCCAATTGGCGACAAAAGCCGCCGCAAGCCACACGCACGGCATTAATGATATTGAACTATCGACAGCAATAACAACGTTTAATGGCACGCTTGCGCAGAATAGCTACTATGAGTTAGGCTCAATTGCTTCACTTACAATCAACTCCATTAATTATGGCGAGTTCGATACTAATGTTTTCTTTACTGTAAATTCGGCAAGTTTTACACTAACCTTGCCGAGTGGTACAGGTATCATAGGCACGTTGCCGACTTGGACGGTAAATAGCCAGTATGTTTTGAGTGCCTACAAAGGCACAATTGTTGTAACCGAAATAAATGTCTGATTTATGCCCACCCGACTTTGGCATCATCTATTAGCGCAGCAGCCAATCTACCATATACGTGGTACTGTTAGCAGCGGAACAACTGATATATCGTTTGACATTAACGGTGTAACTGTAACAATTCCATGTGATAATGATAGTTTTGATTATGAGTACAGAACACCTTTAACCTCATTGTGTATTACACAAGATTCCGCATCGCCATTAGCTTTGCTAACATTTGATTGTTCTGCTGCCGATGATTTTAGCCACCTGAATAGTGCTGCTGGCTTGTTGAGAGGGTGTAATCAGTGTACAAGTGTAATCCTTTCAAATACAACATTTTCCAACGTTGTAGACATTTCGTACATATTTTATGACTGTTCAAGATTAACATCGGTAGTTGGTTGTAGCTATTTTACGTTTGCTTCAGTAACTAATGCAGATAGTGCATTCCAGAATGCTATGCATGTGTCTACGTTAGATTTTAGCGCAGCTACTTTCGCACAATTGCAATCAGCAGTCTCCATGTTTAGAGAATGTTGGGCTACTACGGTCTTGCTGACAAATGCAACATTCGCTCAGCTGTCTAACGCTAATGGTATGTTCTACGCGTTTAGAGGGACAACAATCAACCTGTCGTCAACAACGTTTGCAACTGTTACAAACGCTCAACGATTATTTTCATCATGCGGTCATCTTACAACAATAGTAGGTAGCAATCACTTTACGTTCGCTTCAGTTACTAATGCAAATTATATGTTCAACGGAACAGCATTCACAACATTAGACCTCAGTGCGGCAACATTCGCAGCTGTTACAAGCTGCTCTTATATGTTCCAAAGCTGTGCGAGTTTACAGAGTGTTGATTTGTCGGCTGCTACATTTGCTGCACTTAATGCGAGTGTGCATTATTGGTTTAAAGATTGCACCAGTCTTCGCAGCATAACACTCAATGCAACATTCTCATTAATTAGTGGGGTCTGGCAGATGTTTTATGGTTGCACGGCACTTGTAGATGTGCATCTACCAAATGCGACATTCGCATCACTAGCAAGTGCTAGTGCGATGTTCCAAGGTTGCACGAGCTTACAGACTGTTGAATTTGGTCCGGCATCCCTCACCTCATCAACAACAACTAGCTACATGTTTGCATATACCGATGCTCTTATGAATTTTACAGCAACAGCTAATACATTGGTTCGTACTATTGCGATTGTTAGCCCCTCATTAACCGCAGTGGCTATCCAGAATATTGTTAACTGGCTTGCCGACCTTACAGGTCAAACCTCACAACGCCTCACATTAGGACAAACCGCATGGAATAACCTTACAGCGGCGCAACAGACAAATTTTACCGCAATAGTGAATGCGAAGAATTGGACTTTAGTTTTGAACTAATTTTTTAAACATCAAAAAAAATGAACACACAAACAATTGAGATTGTAAAGCTGACAGCTGCCGAAGGTATGTGGCTGACAGACGGCGAGACTTTTGGTCGTGTTATCTTCCTTGCGCCTTCTGATTCAGCCGCAAATTGGCAAGAAGTAACCGACGAGCAAAAAGCCACCATTGAAGCGGAGCAACAAACACTGGTTCAAGAGTGATTAAACAGTGTTTAAACGGAGGTTAAACGGGAAAAAATTGAAAGTTGATTCTGATAGTAATCGGAATTGAAAGTGAAAAATTGAAAATGCCACAAGGAGTTACATTCCCGATATGAGCGAAAAATCACAGGCCATGAGGAAACCTTTTATGAAAGTTATCTGATATTTCATCGCAAGCTTTCCAAAAACCTATAATTACCGGAACTGCTAAAACCGCCATTATTATTATGTAAGTAGTCAGAGACATAATTCTAATTTTTTAATTCTATACGCACTATGGCAGAAAATGTTACATTCGGAATAAAATTTAATGTTGACGATAAAGGGGTCGGCCAAGCAACAGTTAATGTAAAAGAATTAGACAAAGTAGTAGATGCCTTAAAAAACGACATACCGTCAACCCCACCGTTTAGCGATTGGGGAGCTTCAATTGTAGAACTTGAAGCCCTGACTTCCGCCCTCTCGCGCATCAGCGGGACTGTCAGCGAGCTGACAAGCTACTATCAGGCGCAGGAGGTTGCCGAAGCCAAACTCGCACAGGTGATGCAGAACACCATGGGAGCGACCGAAGCCGACACACAAGCCATTTTGGACTTGTGCAGCGCACAACAGCAATTGGGCGTTATAGGCGACGAGGTTCAGATTGCCGGAGCACAGGAACTGGCAACCTATCTGACAGAGCGCGGAACGCTTGAAACCCTTATCCCCGTCATGAATGATATGGTTGCGCAACAATACGGAATTAATGCCAGTCAGGAGAGCGCGGCGCAGATTGCCACAATGCTCGGCAAGGTGATGGACGGGCAAGTGAACGCCTTATCGCGCTATGGCTACAAGTTCGACGAGGCTCAGGAAACCATTCTGAAATTCGGCACTGAGGAGGAACGCGCCGCCGTTCTTGCCGAGGTGGTAGGCGCGGCAGTCGGCGGTGTCAATCAGTCTTTGGCGCAAACCAGCAGCGGACGGATGCAACAGCTTGCCAATGCTGTTGGCGATGTCAAGGAACAAATGGGCAAACTGTTAGTCAACGTTGAACCCGCCATAAACGGACTTATAAGCATGGGGCAGACGGTTACAAGCATCAAAGAGATTGCGCCCGTCATTATGAATGTGGGCAAATCGGTTGTCGAACTTGTTCCGAAAATAGCCGCCGCCACCGCCGCTTGGATTAAGAACACCGCCTCGGTGGTAGCCAACAAAGCGCAAGTTCTGGCACAAGCCGTGGCTCAAAAAGCCGTGCAAGCCGCCACCGCCGCTTGGACTGCCGTTCAGCGTGTCTTGAATGGTGTGCTGACGATGAACCCTATCGGTCTGCTTGTAACCGCTATCGGTCTGCTTGTAACCGCCATTATAACCGCTTACAACAATTGCGACACATTCCGCGAAATATGCGACCGCGTGTTTGAAGTGGTAAAGAATGTGGCTACAGTCATCTGGAACGCTCTTGTCAAGGCGTTTGAGGCGGTAACAGGCGCAATAAAAAAGGCGTGGGAGTGGGTTAAAAAATTCTTTGGCATCGGCAAAAAGGATACCGAAGAACAGGCTGACGCGCTCAAAGATGAGGCGGATGCCGCCAACCACACCGCCGACGCTTATAAGAACCTCGACAAATACAAACAACAGGCCGCCGCCGGCAAAGGCACTAAAACCGCCAAAACATCAACAGGCAAACAAGCCGCTCCCGCTGGCTCAATAGCCGCCATCGACAGCCAGTTGCAGACACTGCGCACCGAATTGTCGCTCGCTATCGACACCGACAGCCGCGCAAAGGTGCAAAAACAGATAGACGAACTCGAGGCGCAAAAGCACCTTATCGAGTTTGAGGTTGATTTGAAGATGAACGGCATCGACAGCATCGCCGACGCTTTGCCGCAAAAAAAACTTGAGCCAATCGACATCAAAGTATCAGGCTTGCCGACGCTGAAAGCTACTAATATAGCCCTTGCCGAACACACAAAGAATGCCGACAACGCCTCAAAAAGCGAGCGCAAACTCAGCCGCCAAGCCAACACCACAAGCGAGGGCATCGGCGCAATGGGCGAACTGATGGGCGCATTGTCAGATGTTACCACCGCCGCCAACAACGGAGCGGAATCAGCCGCCGCCGCTTGGCTCGCTTACGGTGCAGCCGTGGCTCAGTCGGCCGCCAAAATGGTAGCCGCTATTGCGTCGGTTGTTGTGGCAAAACAAGCCGAAACAGCCGCCGAAAATGTCAACACCACCGCCAAAACAGCCAACGCCGCATCGGGCTTCTTCAGCAGCTTCTCAAGCATTCCGATTGTCGGCATTGTGCTGGCTCTTGCCGCCGTCGCCTCAATGATTGCCACAATGCTCAGCCTGCCAAAATTCGCCGCCGGCGGTCTGGCTTACGGTCCCACACTCGGTCTGTTTGGCGAGTATCAGGGCGCAAGCAACAACCCTGAGGTTGTCGCACCGCTCAGCAAACTCAAATCGATGCTTGGCGACACCGAAACAAGCGGTCGCGTCCAATTCGAGATTAAAGGCCGCCGGCTGGTTGGCGTGCTGAATAAGGAAAACAACATCGTAACACGCCGTTAATTTTTCACGCTATGACAAACGACCATTACCCCCTATTGCAAGGCTCTTTTATAACAAAAGACGATTCTATTGTCCGCTTCGAGATATTTAACGTCAATGTTGACACACAGGAGGATGCCTACGAAGCCTATCAGCAATTTGTGCTTGGCGGCTCAAGTTTGCAAGTGCCAGCCGATGAGCCGATGCTGATTGAGTGGGACAGCGACAAAAAGGACACCATTGTGGGCAGTTCGCTGACTCTTACAGTCATCGCCCCAAGCTATCGGTTCTTGCTTCCGCTATACACCACCGAGCCGGGCGTGTGGGGCATCGCCGTCTATCACAAGCAGGGACCGGTAACAGCCGAAACCGCTGAAAAACTGATATGGCTCGGCTGGCTCGACACTGAGTTCTACGAGGAGCCGCACTACGAGCAGGCCCACAGTTGCGAGGTTACACTCACATTCACCGACTTCGGACTGCTCAAGCGGCGCAAATTCAGTAATCTGTTCAGCACCGCCCCGACACTGCATCAATACATAGTTTCGGCTCTCTATCAGATAGACGGATGTGAGGTTTTGCCGCAAGTCAATGACAGCTATCACCCCTACAACCGCATCATATCAACCTACAATACAAGCAGCGGTACGGGCGACATATTGCAACAGCTGAAGGTGCGCGCCGACAATTTCACCGACGAAGACGGCGAGGTTATGACATGGTACGATGTGCTTGAAAGCCTGCTCCAACCGCTTGGCTTGCGCATCGAACAGCGAGGCGGCGAGTACTATGTGTATGACTTGAATGGGAAAGTTAACAGCTGCCAAATGCCTGCTGACGCTTACCAATGGTCTTATATACTCCAAGTTTGGCAAGGATCCCCCGAAAACTGGGAGGACACGCAATATAGAGTGGGAATATTTGACAGCGTTGACGCGGCCGAGGCTTATTTTTATGCCCATTACGACTCTGGCGAATATTGGCATGGGATTATTAGTGGATGGAATTTAGATTTATTCCCCGAACGCTACGCCGGCTATACAACCCCCGACGAGGTCGACTGGCAAAGCACCGACCACCGCATGAGCGTTGACCAGACATACAACCGCGCCATTGTTACCTTCTCACCATACGGCGAGACTAAACTGATGTCGGAAGACGATATAACCGTCAACCCGACGGTTGAGAATGTTCTGTATAACGGCTGCAAATACAGCCAAACAGAGCAGACGACAATCCGCTACGAGAGTATGCTGTTTAAACACAGTTTAAAGGGCGTTTTACCGGCCGGGCTTGCTGCGATAGGCGGGCAGGTTCGAGCCTTTGAAGCCGAAAGTCTGCAAGGCGGAGCAGACTGCAAAGGGGTTGTCGCTTATATGGGCTATGTAAGTCAGGAAGCGGGCGTGCTAATGGCGGACGACAACTGGGGCAGTCATTACAACGACGACAACCAATGGGTGCAAGATACGGACTATTATGGCATAATTCCGACACCGCCCTCGTCAGTGTTTGCCCCTGTAATGCTGTATAAAACCAAACGCGTGTATGTGCCTAATGCGGCTACAGCCAATAAAAAACAGGTGCTCAAGTTGCAAATCCCCTTGCTCTTTTCGGAAAAATACAATCCGTGGGAACAGTCGAACAACAGCCACAACACGTCATACGAGTCGCATTTCCGCAAAAAAGCGAACAGCGTGATGCTGCAATTGCGCATCCGCCTCTATGCCAGTCAGACAAGCAACAGCGAGTTGTTTTATTACCAGAACGACGCGTGGGCACCCTACGAGGACGAAATAACCACCGACCAGATATTGCTTAGTCAGGGCGCAGGCTGGAAACCAGCCGGAACAGCGCAAGTATTGCCAACACTAATCCATTATTGCAAATTCAGCGGAAACTATGTGGACAGCGAGGAGATGAGTTGTGCCGATGGTATGGTTGACGGCGGTGCTCCGTTCTACAATCTGCGTAAAACGTCGTACTATTTCCGGCACAATTTCGACGGGCTTTATATCGCATTGCCGAATATCAGCAGCAGCGACACCAACTACCAAAGCGGCTACTGGCTTGAAATCGAGGTTACTAACGGCTTCTATCTGTACGACAAAGGCATGATGTATCGCGGCGACGGCACTGGCACACCGTTCTACGAGCGTGTAACAGCCCCCATAAACCACACCGACAGCCAACTCCGGCAATATAGGGACTGCCGTTGGGCGTTGGTCGGCTTCCCGACGCTTAAACTTGTCGAGTTGCAAAACCAAGTGTTTGACGATGTGGAGATTGAGGATATTGAAGAGTCGGGCGTTATAGATGCCAACGCCGCCGATGAGGTCTCTATAGACACCGTGTGCGGTTGTATCAACACACCAGTTGCCCGCGGTGCTTATCTGGACACTACCACCGGAGCACCCGTTACCACCTTGTATCGCGCCGGCCGTACCGATACCGTTGAGCAGCTGCTCATTGGCACACTATACAGCCAATTCGCCGGCCGCCACCTCAAACTGTCCGGCACCGCCCGCAGCGTTTTGCCCGTCGAAGGTTTACAGATGCTCACCGATTACCGGTATAGCGACAAATTGTTTTTGGTAACGAAAGAGAGCTACAATGTCATCGAATGCGAGAGCGAAATCGAACTGACCGAAACCAGCCCCGACACCTACACCCGCACCTGAAAAATGTACAATTTGAATTGGAAATTTGTACTTTTTGAATTGGGGAGGATACTACATTCACTGAAAATTGGCTCACCTTCTTTTTCGAACAAGTTTTGCAAGCTGACCGTTCCAATACTCTCACCCGACTCCCATAGGCTCATAGTGCGCATTGTCATACGTGCAACCCGTCCTGTTCCCGTGTGCTGTATTTTATCAGTTATAGGAGGCACAGCCGAACCGGTCAAAATAAACTGACCGACATCTTTTCTATGGTCAGACTCGAAACGAGCAGCATCCCATATTTGCGGAGCAACTTGCCACTCGTCAATCAATCGAGGCACTGCACCCACAAGCAACGATTTTACATTTGTTTACGCCAACAGCAAATTTTTTGAAAGGTTATCAGGGTCAGACATATACAACGAACTACGGGCTTGCTGTTCTGCAGTGGTTGTCTTTCCACACCATTTGGGACCCTGAATAAGCACCGTACTGGACGACTTCAACTTATTTTTGAGTACATCGTCATAAATTCTCGTTTTATAGCCGAATTCTGACATATAAATATTTTTCACAAAGATAATTCAAAATTATTAATTCACAACAATATAGGTATATTTTTCGGTGATTTGAAGATTTGTTTTTCGGTGATTTGGAGGTTTCTTTTTCGGTAATTTGAAGATTTTTACACGAAAACCTTCTCTATCGAAAGCATCTCCCTACGGAAGAATCTCTTTTCACTCTTGTCTCTCAACTCTCCACTCTCATCTCACAACAATCTTTTTTACCAATAACAACCATTTTCAACCATCTCCAACCCTTGTGGGCGATTTTGTTCCGACGGACGAATCCAATATTCATTGTAAAATTTTGAAACACGCGGATTATTATCCCAACGGGTTCCTTTTATTCCAAACAATACTTGCAACCATCCTGCCAAGTGAATGGCTTGTTTTCCCATCAGCTTGCAGTGAGCCGCCAATGGCATTCCGTATGCGCCACAACCTACGAGAGCAACATCAAAATCAATCTTGCTTATATCGTCTTTCATTTTCTGAAGAGCATCGAACCACGTTGCAAATTCTGTTTTTGTGCCAACTATGGATTGAACGGCCTTATAGGTTATGAGTGTGAAATCGGGCAAAACATTTTCGTCTTGCCATATATATGCCCGTTGTTCGTACTGAGCTTGTATATCTTCAGCAAAAGGGTGAACAACCAAAACACGCTTTCCTTTTAAATGGCAAGTCCATGATTTTGAATAATAAAATGGCGCATAATAACCGTCCAAATTAACACGAACCGCATTTTTCAATTCTTTGCGAAACAAGTATTCATTAACCTGATAACTGCCTAAAATATCTATCTGACGAATAGCCTGTAAATTTTCCTGATAAAAGCGTTCTGTAAGGTCATCGTTGTTTGGGAAAAAGCCCGATAACGTGCAAAGTCTTTCTAAAATTGGATTTTGGACTTGTAGTTTGGTTCTTTTCCCATATATAAAATCTATATAGTCCTTCCTTAAAAATCCACTCTCAGCAAGCTATTTTCCCATTGCCGACCAACTCCAAAGAATATCTTGTCTGAAAAAAAGTCTGGAAAAGCATTTCGACGATAGTTCGGATTGGGCAAAAAAGAGCTCTCATCGCTCTTTTGAAGTTCAATCCGGCAGCTGCGAGCATAACATTTATGTTATCTCCAAAGATTCCCTTGTAGAAGTTGCGGTTAAGTCTGTGGTCAGATTTGCAATGACCTATAATTGGTTCTATACCAGCGCGTTTGCAGAAGAGTTTGTGCTTTTTCTTTTTCTGATATTCGGTGTCCGATGGTTTCGGGACGTCGGGTATGACCACCTTTGTCGTCCCCGATTGCGTTTGCCCCCTATAGCCTCGGTCGCCGGCCAAAATGCGGATCTGACGGTCGTAAATCCTTCTGACCTGTTCCATCGATTTGT
>CALFIU010000071.1 GCA_937877455.1 uncultured Bacteroidales bacterium | reverse complement strand
GTTTCAATAGAGCCGCCTGCGCGATGCCGCGAAAGCACGATTCAAGAGCTGCAAGACCTCATCTACTTGGGCGAGGAGCGGCTATGGGCGTATAGGCATGTTTACGGGCTGTAAGAAAAAGTATGTCAGACGCTCGCTCCCCCTTCACAAGGTACAGGTTGGGAATGGAACGTTCTTTGCCTCAAGATACGAATCCCGTTTCCGACAAAACTACCCGAATATCTCCCTCAACTCCTCGTTGCTGAGCTTGCCAATCCAGTTCTCGCCGGTGGCGACGGTCATGTCGGCGAGGTGCTTCTTGGATTGTATCATCTCGTCGATGTGCTCCTCGAAAGTGCTCAAACGTCTTCGAAAACTTAACATAAAACCGGCCTCTACATAGCAAGATTTTAGTATATTTGTAATGTACAAATAATTATCTAATATAGAAATAATTTATTGAAATAGAGTAAAATCAACATATAATCGAATAAAATAACGAAATATATAACATATTAACAATCTGAGCCTTACGCTCTAATATTCATGACTGACAAAAACGAAATCATATTATATCAACCCAACGAAGCAATAAAACTTGAAGTTCGCCTCGACGAAGAGACCGTGTGGCTTACGCAGGCACAGATGGCTGAATTGTTTGAAACAACACGAAATAATGTTACGTTGCACATTAGCAATATATTCAAAGAACATGAGCTTGAGAAGGATTCAGTATGTAAGGACTCCTTACTAACTGCCGCCGACGGGAAAAAGTACAAAACAAAGTTCTACAACCTTGATGTCATTATATCTGTCGGCTACAGAGTAAAGTCGCTTCGTGGCACGCAGTTCCGCCAGTGGGCAAACCGCGTTTTGAAAGAGTATCTATTAAACGGATATGCTATTAATCAGCGGCTTATGCACATCGAGGAGAGGATAGACAACCGATTAGCGGCAGATGAAAAGAGAATTGAGGCTGTTGAGCAAAAAATCGACTTTTTCGTGCGCACGTCTTTGCCACCGGTAGAAGGCATATTCTACGATGGGCAAATGTTTGAGCCATTCGCATTTGTCAACAAACTTATCCGTTCGGCAACAAAACGCATTGTACTGATAGACAATTATGTTGACGAGTCGGTGCTTTTGCGGTTGGCAGAACGAGCAAACGGCGTTTCGGCTACTGTTTACACACAACAGACATCACCATCGTTTCGTGTTGCCATCGAGCACCACAACACTGAATATCCACCAGTTGCAGTGCATAGTTTTTCAAAAGCACACGACCGTTTTCTACTTATTGACGACGATGTTTATCATATCGGCGCGTCTATCAAGGATTTAGGAAAACGATGGTTCGCTTTCTGCAAAAAGCAGATTGATGCCGATGAAATATTGCAAAACTAAATAATTAACTTAGCAACAAATATAAACGGCAATGAACTTTCCGCAACTGACCAACAATATCCAACAGACGCACAACTTGTTGCAAAACAATGCAATGCGTGCCGTCAACCAGAACATCACTGCGCGAAACTGGTTGGTGGGCTATTGGATTGTGGAGTTTGAGCAAAACGGCGAGGACAGGGCAAAATACGGCGAGAGTTTGCTTTCGGAGTTGGCGAAGGCGATTCATATTAGGGGGATGGGGGCTACTATGTTGAGCCAGTGTAGAAGGTTTTACATGATTTATCCTCAAATAGGAATCGAAGTTGAGTTATTTTTGAGAAAACCTCAGAATTTGCCAATTTTTCAGACACTATCTGAAAAATTACAAAATGCTGAAAATTATAATGATACGATTTTTCAGACAGCGTCTGAAAAATCTACAGAAGAAAATATCTATCAGATAAATGAAGCGGAAATTCCAAGGGTTCGGAGCGACAAGATTTTCAAATCATTGTCATTCTCTCATTTGATCGAACTATTGTCTATTGACAAACCTCTAAAACGCTCGTTCTACGAAATCGAAACCATAAAAGGCTGCTGGAGTGTGCGTGAATTGAGGCGGCAGATAGACACGCTTTGCTATGAGCGGGCTGGCATCAGCAAAAATCCAGAGAAACTGATGGCTTTGGTGAATGATAAGGCAGAGGTGGCCACTTCGACAAGCATCGTCAAGTCGCCGTATGTGTTTGATTTCCTGGGGCTGAAAAGTGCCGATGTCGTTGAGGAAAGCGACCTTGAAACGCTGCTGATTAGCCATATCCAAGAGTTCATTTTGGAATTGGGTGAAGGCTTCTGCTTTGAGGGACGACAGAAGCGGATTTTGATTGACGAAGAGTATTTCTTTGTCGATTTGGTCTTTTACCATAGAATATTGAAATGCCATGTGCTGGTGGAGCTGAAGACGCGAAAGTTCAACTATGCCGACATGGCTCAACTGAATATGTATGTGGCCTACTACCGCGACAAAATGA
Source organism: uncultured Bacteroidales bacterium (assembly GCA_937877455.1). Lineage (GTDB taxonomy): Bacteria > Bacteroidota > Bacteroidia > Bacteroidales > UBA3824 > UBA3824. The sequence goes on along the minus strand of CALFIU010000071.1, from coordinate 10,583 downwards.
TGGCCGACGGCGACAATGCCCCGATAGGCATCCTGCTTTGCACCGATGCCTCGTCCGACATGGTGTGCTATGCCACGGCGGGCATGGACGAGAACCTGTTTGTCTCCAAATACCTTCTCCAACTGCCCGCCAAAGAAACATTTGTTGAATTTATAAACAAGGAATTGAAAGAGTTATAAGAAAAAGTCAAACTAACATATTATAAATCATAGCGTTTGCTATAATATATTTATATTTATCTATCTGTATATCTGAATATTACAAACAACACATTTACATTAAGTAACAAATCAGCAACATTTTTTGACCATAATTTTGAGTAACAACAATAAGAAAAGCCACCTATAAAGATGGCTTTTTTGTTACTTGTTTGTTCAGACGGCACGAAGCAAAAAGAAAACCGCCCCATTTGAGGCGGTTCTTTGCAAGAAAACAACGGTTAAGTGAGAGCAGAAACAAAACTTGTTTTGGTTATGCCGAACGAGAGTTGTTTCTATAAAACAGATAATCCGCAAATGCGGTTAGACTACTGAATGACTGCCCAAGTAGAACGAGTTGGCAACGTTGATGCCATCGGCAGAAATGAAACCGAGGTAGATTTCAACGGTGTCGCCTGCCCAATCGGCTGGGAAGGTGAGTTCGGCGGACTGGTCGGCACGGGTGGCTGCGGAGGTGCTGAACACGGCTTCGCCTTTGTCGGTGTTGAATGCCAACGGCATCGCCACATCGGTGGCTTGGGCATCACCCTATCCGCTGTTGTCGGTCCATGAGATGGTGGTTTTGCCAGCCGACATTGTGGCATTGGCGTTCAATGGTTGCGTGAGATTGCCACGAGACACGAGAGCAAGCGAGAAGTCGAGTGCATAGTTTGGAAATGCACCGCTGACGGCGTTCTTCACGATGTACGACATTGCGGCGTTGAAAGCCGTCTGCTTGTTGGCGTAGGTCTTGTATCCTGTGCGGACGTAGGCAGTGATGGGTTTCAGGAAATCGAGCGTAAGCGAGAATTTACTGCGTTGCTCCATTTGTCCCTCGGTGCGAGGATTGCGGACACTCTGCGCACGACCACGCATGTAACTGATGCCCTTCCAACTTGAACCGATGACGGTTCCGACCTTGCCAGAGAAACCGCCTAAAATACCTTGTTTGATAGTTCCCATAATCTTGAAATTTTGAGTTAGACAATAAGTTGATTCTTCGGACTTGGTAGGGGCTTGATATGGCTCTGACCTTATCCGTTTCTGCAAAAGTACATGCTTTGTAAGTCGCTGACTGTGTTTTGGTTTCGTGTGCTTTTGGTTGCTGTATTTTGCCGATTGCACCCCTCATTCGAGGGCTGCAAAGGCTACTGCGGTGCGTAGTTGGCGGATGGCTTTCAACTGCTTTTGTATTTTGACTTGATAAAGGTCTATCGCCGAAAGTTGCCTTGCTGTCTGCTCAACCTTTTCGGACGATAGAATTCGCCAAAGTTGAAAGAACATTTTTCGGTAGTTTTCGATTGTTACGAACTCGATGACAGAACCGTGAAAAAACGGTTTGAGTTTACCCGAAACAAAAAGGATATTTGCAACCGCCTTTACTTCTGATGTGGAGGCTTTCGGAACGCTGATGACGTAGCAATTCGGGCATGGTTGCGAGAGGACTTTTCCCGTATTCTTGCCCCTGCTCAATACCTAAACGGCATTTTCGATGCTATTGCCGTTGAATACGCTGATTTTGATTTCTGTTGTCTGCATAATGTTGTGAATTAAGAAGTTATTACTTGCGACACAGCCGCCGCACAAGCGACAGCACACACAACATTTTTTTCGACAGAAGAAAAAACAGAAAAAAAGAAGAAAGAAAAAGGAATGCCTTTCAGACAACGAAGTGTAGGGCGTTTGTCAAGGTTTGCTCAAAAAAATACTCTTTGAAGCGTAGCGGAAAAGGAAGATTTTTTTTTGAAAGCAACCCGTGGGGCTTGACCTTTACTAACGCCCGGAACGTAGTTATTTTTGCATTTACTTTTTATTTCTTTTGACGAAATAATTGAACTGCAAGACATTAAACCATAGGTTGCAATTTTAGAAAAACTAATTTAACCGAAAAAATCAGCCCGACATGGCTGTTATATAACTGAGATTCCACTTTCTTTAGGGGTGGGTGGTCGGGGGCTGTGCGTGGGCGAAGCTAAAAACAGAACAGGTAAAGCAGCCTTGAGCCGAACGGAGGCAAGTAGTAAAGTGGCGGAAGGCAGTGGAGTGCTTTGCTTGCTTGCCGTAGTGAGAGGCGCGAGCCGATAGCGAGTGGAGCGAGGGTGGCTGGCAGAGGTAGCACGAACGGAAAAAAGCGAAATGAGGAACGAATGAGCGATTTGAAGTGAGGGCGCTGACAGCCTACGTTGGAAACGCAGGGCTGGCGTAGTTTTTTGCTGTGAAGTGTAGTTTTTTTTTGTGGGCAGGGCAAGTGAGCCGATGTAATGAAACGGAATGTAGCGAAGTGAAATTGACGTAGGAAACTGAACGAAGCGGAATGCAGAGGAATGAAAGAGGCTCTCTTGCTTGGGTTTATAATGATTTTGCGGTGTGAGCGAAGCGAAGTAATGGTCGTGAAGTGAAGCGTAGCGGAACGAATAGCCAGAACGAAGCATAGCGAACACGGCAAAGACCGCTGAAAAGGGTGGGCAAAAAAAACGAAACGGAACATTGCAAAAACTATGACAGCCCGATTAGCCCGAGCGACCAGCAGGCGAGCACAACAATAAGCGGCGGTTTGCCCCCTTTATAAATATTCTGTGAGAGTTGCGAACACCTTATTGGGGTTTAAGGGGGCAAAAAGTAGCCACGGATGACGACTGAGTGAACGCTTGGCAGAAGAAAACAAGACAGCACGCCCGCTGTGAGCACCTAATGAAGCGAAGTGGAATGGGTTGGAGCGCAACAGCGGACTGTGATGGCGGTGCTTGCAAGGGTGGCGAAAAAAAATACTACCCGTAGGTGTGGAGATTTTTTGAAGCCACTTGCCGAAGCCCTTGCAAGCATGTTTTTTATGCCTAAGTGAGCGAGGAAGGAATACCTTTTTACCTGCTCTGTTTTTTGCGGGGGAAGGTTTTCTATAAGAACCAAAGATTGTCTTTGCCGATGTTGCTTGGAATACAGCCGTTTGTGAAATAAGGTGCGATTTGAGCAACCATTTCGGGATATTTGATGGTAACGGGCAGATTCTGCTGTCGGACTGATTTCCAATAGATGCGGCTAAACTGATAAACTTGCTCAATCAATTCGACAATCGTGTTCTGATTCAAAAGAAACGAATCTGTGGGGCAGTTGATTTTGAGCTTGACGGGGAATGGAAATCCCTCTATATTGCTCTGAATATTGTCTTCGTAACGTGTATTATTGCATAATAGATATTGGTTGTTTCCAAGATTGACAAAACGACCGCTATACGGCATTTTATCATCAAAAGCATCGTCATAAACAATAATGTCTTCTGATTCCGTTTTGTTGATGGTTACAACAAAAATGGGAATATCTACATCAAGTTTATAAAGAGCGTCTTCGATAACCTCAACCTCATTTTCGCTCATGTCCTTATAGTAGTGAATAATAAGGCGTTGCGGATTCTGAATAACATTTTTGTAATTTATGATTGCCTCTTGGATAGCCCCTGCCAATTCGTGCAACTCGTCTTTTTGAAAATACTCGAAAGAATTAAAAGCTCCTGTGTTGTCGAAAGAGAATGCAGAGCCGATGTATTGAGTGTTGGTTTCGATGTTTTTGAAAGCCCCGACACCGACAATGAGTTCACGATGTTGCGGCACGGCAATTCGCCAAGGCGTACCGCCAAGTTTCGCATTTATGGCAATGGCAATGTTTTGCAGTGAGTACGAAAAATTGCTTTTGTGTTTCAGTTTGTCGGCATTAAGAGCTTGCAGCATCTTTTTTGTATCGATAAACTGCGAGGAAATACCCCATTTCAAAAGCAATTCTTTTACATGATAGTAAGTCGTGAGTTGGCGATGGTCTTTGCAGTCTTTCCCGACAGGCGACAGGTAAATGGCAAGGTATTTTGTGTTGGGGTTCTGACTGATGACACCGCGGCGTTGTTCCAACTTTTTTTCGATTTCGGGCAAAGGATTTTGAGTGTTTTGAATAACCAGACTAAAACCTTTTGCGGTTGAAAATGGTATGCCAAGATATTTTTGCAGGTTCTCAAATTTAGCCCATCCCTGACCATAACCATCACGAAGCATATTGAGCAGGGGTTCGGCTTGGTCGCGGTGCATCTGTGGAACGATGAAAAACAACTGAACGTTTGAATGGCGAGGCTGACTGTACGGACCGGAATTGATACCACGTTGAGGGATAAGGTCGATTTTGTGTTTGCCTGTTGCTTCGTCGAGACCAAACACAAGTTGTTTGGATTCGCTTTTGACTTTGCCAGCCTCTATGTGCGTGAAATCATCAGCAATAGGGATAATCTTTCGGAAATCATCATTGAGCAAATAACTATTGCGAAACGATGTGATTTTGGGAATGTACTTTGTATAGCGGTTTTTCTTGGTAAAATAGTTAGTGTTGCCATCGTCAATGGATATGTCGAGGAAATACGCCAAGGGGTTGTTTATGACGGGAAAAACATTGTTGTAGTTGATTTGCTCGCCTTTCTGGGAGAGTTCGCAAAGTTTTGCGTATCGGCGTAGTTTGATGCTACGTTTTTTCTTCTCCGTATCAATGTACTTTATTTGTACGACCTTGTTTATAAGATTTGCCGGATTGTCGGCATTGGCTGGTTCGTCAAAAATTGCGTTGGACTGGGTGTCGTAGTCGCTGACGAATTGAGCAACCGACTTGTTGAGCACTTTTGCCTGTCGGTCGTAAGACAACACAAGTTCCGGTGTTTGCAAGAAATGATTGAAGTTTATTTTCAGTGTAAAACGGTCGAAAATGGTAATGTCTTTCGCCTTGTTGTCTTTTATCCAAACTTGCGTGTCGCCGATGAAAGTGGTGTCGGCAAGAAAATTTTGCTTTGCAAAGAAGTGCTGAATTTTTTCGTTATAGTAGCGTTTGACAAGGAAGAAATTATCTGGATTGTTGAAATCAACCGCCAATGGTTTTGCTCCGTTTACTTGCTTGGTAAACGAAGTGTAGAGGGTGTCGTTGTTTTTGAGATGGGGGAATATGTTGTTGATACCAACTGGAAAGAGTGTGCTGCTTTTGAGATATGTGAAATGTGCATCTGCCAAGTCGGTATCGGAGAAATAAAACATTACAGGCTCGGCAGGGAACTCAAACTTCAATGTATTGAGAAAGAGGTTTTCCTTTGGCTTCGATACAACACTAATACTCATAGGCAAAATGGTTAGTTACTACATCTTTTAATTGTGCGTAAATCAGGCTTGACGGTTAAATCCATTGCCCAGCGTGTTGAGTTGGGTATCCGTATGGCTTTTTGCTTGGCATCGGTTTTAGTCCAAGCATTAAGCAAGACTTGTTCTTGCCACTTGAACTGATTGTTCTTGTATATGTTAACGGCGATGGTGTACATAGTAATAAATCAGGAAAAATCTGTTTTTGTGTTACAATTTGTTACAGAAACGTTATTTGTGCTAATAATAACATCCTCAAAAGTCTGATACTCGGCTATGTCAACATCAATATTTGGACAATCCATTTCTGATGTGGATGCAATTACCTTAACAAACTCTTCTGAATAGCCAATCTCCTTTAATTCTTCTTCTAATGTTTTCATCTTTTTACAGGGATTAAGGGGTTCATAATTGGTGCATTTCTTATTATGCAATAATTTTCAGAAACAAATATCTTCACCATTTGCGTGTTCTCAAATAACCAATAAAACATTGCCCACATTCTTCGCATTGCTCTATCAAGACCATCAACATCTTCTGAATGTGTTATTTTGAGTTTACAAATGTCTCTTGCAACATCACGGTTAATTGCATGACCATGATTTTTCCAAACACTGTGGTCACACAGTAAATTGGCGATTTGTTTTGCTCTCTCTTCTTTTTCTTCTTTTGTGACAGGATGATTAGAAGAAGTGTGTTTTTCCCATGTCTTAAACTTGTATTTAAGTAAGAAATCTTTTACTGTTTCAATAGAATAATTGCTTGCGCTTTGTGCCAATCCTATATCGCGAGGGTCAATGTTTTTTAGAAGTTGTATGTCTGTCCATACAGGTTGTTCATGATTCTTTAGTTTCTCTTCTCCACGTTTTCTAATGTCTTCCAATGCCAACAAGATAGATTGTGCAGGAACGAAACGCCCCTCTCGGTTTGGTATTTGAGGGTCTATCGGTCCAAACTTTGACTGCTTGGACATTACAATTTCATCACCAGACATAATAAATATAGTACCTGCACTCATAGCCATATTGAGCACGATGAAATTAACCTTATCAAAGCGTGGTCGTAGAGCATTGACGAAATTATTAACTTGATTAGCCAAACCGCCTGGTGTTACAAGGACAATATCCACTTCTTTACATTCACTTGGAACTGATGCAACCATTTCATTAAATGGCAAATCATCTGTTCCATCAATTGAATTGTTGATATTATTGTGGACGACATTTGCTATATAGCATAACACGGGATTATTCCGAGTAGCTTTTATCTCGTTGATGCTTCTGGGATTTCCCCAACTATGTTCAAGTTGTTGTATTGATAACTTATCAAACTTTCAAATTCTCGACCATCTTTCATTACGTCAAGAAGTGATGTCGCTATATTATTCATGGCATTTCTATTTTATTGATAACCAATTTAATGCTTCTTGCTTTATTTGTTCAAACCAAATTTGTTCATTCTCACACGTGTCAACTAACTCATTGGAACGCTCAAATAGACGTTTGACTTGGTTAGGTTGAGGTGTGTACGATGCTTTATAAGAGTCTTCTACCATTTTACAAAAAATGTTCAATGGTAATGGCACAATGGTTGATTTTCCTCCATAATATGAAATGTTCATTTTATGCAAAGCATAGAAATGTGCAACACATGCCTCATTTATAGTTGGTGCAACAAATAAGCAGTATGAAGGCTTTTCTGTGGCTCTCTTCAACTTAGCAAGATGACGAGCGACAGGTTCTCCTTCCATCTCGTATTGCTTTTGCCCTGATGCCATTGTCACTTCAACAGAAAGGCCAAAGTCACCATAATTGCAAACAATGTCTGCCATATTTCCTTGTGCTGTTGACATTGGATTACCAAAGTCGTCAAATTTCAAGTTCGCTTTAACCTCTCCACCGTCAAGCATTGTCATTGCACGCCAAACATTCCATTCAAGCATAAGAGACGGGTCGTACAACGAATTATCTTCAATTTGCTTAAATGTATTTTGAATGTCATCGTAAAACTTATAGTCTTTTACTTCTGCGATTTGATTGGCAATTACTTGCTCTTTACGTTCAAGCGTAGCATCATCAAGCAGATCTTTTAAAACTTCAATTGATGCTGTTTCATCGAAGGATATTGTTGGAAATTCAATTTTTAGTTTTCCAACAATTGCATCCTTATTATCGGTTTGAAGTATTGGTAAAGTTGCATTGCCTAAATAAGCGGAATATTGCACTTCATCATTTATGAAACATGGTTCTCTGTCTGTTTTTGCTAAAAAGAAATCTACCTCACTAACTTTTTCTGGAATTATTGATAAGGAACGACCAACATGAGAAATGTTCACTAAGCCTGTTGCACGCAAATATCTGATACACGCATCAGCGTAATCATGCAAATTATTAGCTTTGGTTATCAGAAATTTATCTATTGACCTATCCCGACTTTCTCTTGTCTTTGTGTTCCCTGCATTGATTTCTGTCTGGTAGATAGACATAAGTTCGTTTTTCAAACATTCACCTTTGAAAGACTTGTAATTACCTTGATTTTCCGTTTTTGCGATACGGAAATGTTCTATTTTTTCAACAACAGTGTCAAACTGTCTGTAATCCACCAATTGCAATCCAAAAATCATCAGTTCATCAAATTTCAACGAGCCAAAATGACGAATAAGTCTAAACAGTTCCAAATACGGCTTTACCCAAAATTCTGCGGCATTGTTGCTCGGTTTGTGGTATGGTGATGGAACTTGAAATTTAAGAAGTTGTCGCAAAAAGATTTCTTCTTTTCGTTTTGCAGAAATCAACTTTTCGCCAGCTGGCGTTAGAGAAATAACAGGAGATAGTTTGACAAAGCCTAATGCTTTGGGGGCTCGGTTAATCCGGTCTCTCGCACTAAAGGCAGGGTCGTTAGCTCCTTCTCCGTTGAAGAAATTCTCATCTTTGAGAAGTTCCATAAAAGCGATTTGAGTGTCATTATTCCATTTTTGACCTGCAAAATTTTGATAAAGCAGGTCTATTTCTGGAATCATCTTTGCGGGTGTACGAGGCGATGTCGTTACAAAAACAACTTTACTATCTATTCTTGCCATTATACTTCTACTAAATTTTCGTTATTTATTTCATGAAATATATTCCTTCTTATGGGTTGGTAATTAGCTACAAGAATATGCGATGCCGATGATTTGAATCGGTTTCTAATGTTGACAGCATATGTTTTGGCATATTCGTCTATTATCATATCACCATATAAACGCTCCGTTAATGGCGTTCTGCCAATAACTAAGAGAACACGGCAGTTTAAGTTTCTGATATCTTGTGCCAATTTTATATGGCATGCATCGTTGAATCCATCTTTGTATTCTTCATTGCCATAGTCTGAAAATACACAATCGTATGGTGGGTCAAGGAAAATAAAGTCATCGTCATTTGCCATTGCAAAAATGCCACTATAGTCAAAATTATATATTTCGGCCGTTGACAATAAATTGCTATGGGCTTTTGTAACAAGCGAAGTATTGATATTTTGGTATCTACCAAAAGGGACGTTAAATTCACCTTTAGCATTATATCTTATCATACCAGAGTATGCGGTCTTGTTAATGAAAAAATACAAAAGAGCATCAGAATACTTTTTATCTGATAATCCGTTAAACATATCGCGCATTGAGTAATATAATGCCTCATTTTTATCTTCAACTCTTTCATTGGGCGTTTGTGCTTTCAATGCTTCAAAAGCCATTCTGTTTGAATGGTAGATTCTCTCGACCTCATCAAGTTCTTGGCGTAAAGTTGGATAGTTTTGTTGAACGCCACGATAGAAATCAATAAGTTTTGAATTGATGTCGTTAATTATTGCTCTATGTGGCTCCAAATGAAAGTACAATGCACCTCCGCCGAAAAAAGGTTCGATATATTTTCCACTAAAACGAGGAATCTGGGCAACAATGTGAGGTATCTCTTTTGATTTGCCTCCACGATATTTTATTAATGGCTTCATGCTTATTTCGATTTATTATATTCAACAATGTTTTCAGCAACTATATGGAGTACTTCATTAGCTGTTTGTTCGTACTCAACAATTCCGTATACTTGGTCGGCAAGCCAAAGCGTAAGTAATTCTTTTTCGTCGGTGTTGAGAATGCTGGCGAGTTCAATTACTTGCTCACGTTTTGGCGAATAGTTGCCGTTCTCTATTTTGCAATAGGTAGCGGTGTCAATGTCGAGAGCTGCGGCAACCTTGCGTTGTGGCAGATTGCATTTCTTTCGTTGCTCTTTGAGTTTCTCTGATAACATCATTGCTTGTAAATGTTTTGATAAAAATAGCCTTGAAATATTTGTGCAAAGTTACAAAATCTTTTTGAGATGACAGGTGTGTTTATTGTTAATTTTCAATATTTCGAATGAATAAAAGCAAAAGCTCCATATTTCAGGGGCTTTTGAAAAGAACAGATGGCAATGTTACGGCTTGTCGTAGCTGTCGTGAGCAAGGTGACGGAGTTGTCCGCCCACGCAAAAACGGCTGATGTATTTCTCGGCGGTCTTGGGTGGAATTTTTAGTTTTTCGGCTATGGTGAGATATGTTTTGCGGTCGAACTCTGGCGGTAGGTTGTCGAGAAAGGTCTGTCGAATAATAGTCTGACCATTTGAGGCATTGCTTTCTGTGGTGGGCAAAGAGCCGAAGACTTTGGCGGTGTGCTGAAGAAGCACACGAGCCATCGTGATGGCTGTTTGAAAATCCGAATCGTCGCAGACGATGAGGTTTGAAATCTGACCGCCATCGATGATACGAAGCGAAGTGAGTATCATTGCAATGCGAAATGTTATCAGCCCTAATCTTCTGACCGATGCCACAATGTCGAGACCAAAGAGGTTGGAATATTCCTTTTGCACTTGGCTGAAAAAGGAATTGAATTGATTCTGCTGCTCGGCAGACAGAACGAAGCGGATAGGCTGCGAGGCTTGAAGGATTCGGTAAAGTTCGAAGAACTGTTTGCCCAATTGTTCAAAATGGTAGTCGAGAGTTTGTTCGCTTTCGGCAAAGACATTGAGCCACTCCAAACGCACATTCATATAGTAGAAGATGAAACGGCTGAACAAGCCGTTTTCAGCATCGGGAATGAGCGAAAGGATTTGGCGAGGTGTGCCCGACAAAAGAGCCGAGAGGCGAGGTCGGGCAAGTTCGACAAACTCACGGTCTTTGCGGCGAGTGTAGGAAATCATTTCGTGGTGGAACGCCTTGCGGA